>DASTCJ010000104.1:0-2819 GCA_035605575.1 Candidatus Methylomirabilota bacterium | reverse complement strand
ACGACCCGGACGTCGTCGCGCGCGAGCGCGGCGGCGAGCGCGGCCGGAAGCGCGAAGCCGGTCGTGGCCACTCCATTCGGAATCAGCAGCTCGCGCGGAGCCACGGATTGCCAGGCCTCGGCGAGCGGGGCATCGAGCGCGGCGATCGTCCCGGCCGGCGTGGCTTCGCGCACGAGCGCGACCACCCGCCGTCGCGTGAGATGGGCGGCGGCGGGCAGCGACATCCGAAGCGAGCGCTTGATGCGGTCGAGCTCGGCCACGTCCCAGTCGGCGCGCGTGCGGCCACGGAGGTGCGGTGCGAGCTCCTCGATCACGAGGCCGATGTCGCCGACGACATCGACCACGGAACGATAGAGCGTGCCACCGGCCGGGGCGCCGCTCACGTGGACCGTCGGGATCCCGGACGGCCACACGCCAGGGCCGACCTCGACCGGATCGACACCGAGCGCCACGATCAAGTCGGCGCGGCCGCCGAGCGGATGGGCCCCCGTGATCAGTCCGAGGGCGAGCGGATGCGGATCCGGCATCGCGCCCTTGCCCTTTGGCGTGGCGAGCACCGGCGCCGGCAGGCTCTCCGCCAGCGCGCGCACCCACTTGGCGTCGTTCGCCTCCGTCTCCAGGCCGGTGACGATCACCGGCCGGCTCGCCCTCGCGATCGTATCCCCGAGCGCGGTGAGGGTCGACGGCAGGGGCGCCGGCAACGGCGGTCGACGACACGACGTCGCCAGCGGCAGCGCCGGCGAACGCGCGTCGCGGATGGCAAGATGCACCGCGCCGCGCGGCACGGTCATCGCGAGCTGCGCGGCGTGGGCGATCCAGTGGGCCGCGGACGAAGCATCGGTGACGAGGCTCGCCTTGGCGACCGGCTCCAGCAAGCGCGCCTCCGCGACGCCGTCCGAGACGATGATGACCGGCGCACGGTCGCGGGTGGCGTGAGCGGCGCCGTCGACGGTCGCGGTGACTCCGTCCGCGAGCGACACGATGGCGGCACCCGGAGCGGCGTCGAGCTCGCCGGTGACGGCGGCCATGACGCACGCGGCGGTCGAGCCCGCCACCTCGATGACCGACAGCTCGTGCGCGCGCGCCGCCTCCGCGAGGACGGCCGATGCGCCGGGCGCGGCGAAGACGCGCCGCGCGCCCGCGCGCGCGAGCCCGTCAGCGACGACGCCGGCGACGGTGCTCAGCGCGCGAACGACTCGAAGACCGGCCGCATCCGCTCCAGCGCCGTTTGCAGATTCGCCTCGGAGTTGGCATAGGAGAATCGCAGATAGCCCTCGCCGTGGGCGCCGAAGGCGGCGCCCGACAGCGCGGCCACGCCCGCGTCGTTCAGCAGACGCTCGGCGACCTCGGCCGACGAGCGCCGCGTGCCGGTGATGTTCGGGAACACGTAGAACGCACCGCGCGGCCGCAGGCATTTCACGCCGGGCAGCTTGTTCAGGCCGTCGACGAGGATATCGCGGCGGCGCTTGAACTCCGCCACCATCCGTCCGACCGGCGCCTGCTCGCCTTCGAGCGCGGCCACGCCGGCGAGCTGCACGAACGACGCGGTGCACGAGGCGGAGTTGACCATCAGCCGCGTGATGTGCTCCACGAGCTCGGCCGGAAAGACGCCGTAGCCGAGCCGCCAGCCCGTCATCGCGTAGGACTTTGAGAAGCCGTCGAGCAGGATCGTCTGCCGGTGCAGCCCGGGTACGTGCAGGATCGAGACGAATTCACCCTCGTAGAGAAACTGCCGGTAGATCTCGTCCGACAGGACGGGAATGCCGTGGCGCGCGGCGAGCGCCGCGATGCGCTCGATCTGGCTGCGATCGAGCACGCCGCCCGTCGGATTCTGCGGAGAGTTGACGATGATCAGCTTCGTCCGCGACGAGACCGATTTCTCGAAGATGTCCAGATCGAAGCCGAACTCGCTCGCCTCGCGCAGCGGGATGGGCACCGGCGTGCCGCCCACGAAGTTGATCACCGACTCGTAAATGGGAAACCCCGGGTTCGGATAGATCACCTCGTCGCCGCGTCCGACCAGCGCCATGATCGTGAAGAACATGATCGGCTTGGCGCCCGGCGTCACCACCACCTGCTCCGGCGCGACCGGCACGCCGCGCGTCTCGCTCACGTGCTTGGCGATCGCTTCGCGGAGCTCGGGCAGGCCCGCCGATGGCCCATAGTGCGTCGCGCCGGCGTCGAGCGCCCGCTTGGCCGCTTCCTTGATATGGGCCGGCGTGTCGAAGTCGGGCTCGCCGATCTCCAGATGCACGATCTGCTTGCCCTGCCGTTCGAGCGCCCTGGCGCGTGCGAGCACCTCGAACGCGGACTCCGTCCCCAGCCGTCCCATACGCTCCGCCGTCTTCATGGGGCGCATTATATCCCTCGTGCACTTCGTCACCGTGCGGGCCGGCGCGTTCCTGATGGGCAATCCGAACGGTCCGCCCGCCGAGCGTCCCGTGCACGAGGTGTGGCTCGCCGCGTTTTCCATCGCGGACGCGCCGGTCACGAACGCGGAGTTCGCGGAGTTCGTCGCGGCGACCGGTGCCACGCCGCCGCCGTTCCGGGATTCGCCGGGCTTCGCGGCACCGGATCAGCCCGTGGTCGGGGTGACGTGGGCGGACGCGGCGGCATATGCCGCGTGGGCCGGTGCGCGGCTGCCCACGGAGGCGGAATGGGAGAAGGCGGCGCGCGCCGGGGCGACGGGCGCCGGGCTGCCGTGGCACGGCACGCCGCCCGCGGATCGCTACACGCATCCGCCGCGCGTGCGGACCACGCCGTCCAATCCGCTTGGCCTCTACGACCTGTCAGGCGTCTGCCATGAGTGGTGCGCGGAC
>DASTCJ010000076.1:0-2859 GCA_035605575.1 Candidatus Methylomirabilota bacterium | reverse complement strand
CGTCGGGCGGGTCGCGCTGGAGCGGCGGACCGTCCATATCCACGACGTGCGGACCGATCCCGAGTACGACTTCGCCGGGAAAGAGATCGATCCCTACCGGACGCTGATCGCGGTGCCCATGATCAGGGCCGGCGAGCTGCTCGGTGCCATCAACATCGTCCGCTACGAGGTCGAGCCGTTCACCGAGAACCAGATCGCGCTGATGGAAACCTTCGCCGACCAGGCCGCCATCGCCATCGAAAACGCCCGGCTGCTCACCGAGCTGCAGACGAAGAACGCTGATCTCTCCGAGGCCCTGGAGCAGCAGACCGCCACGAGCGAGATCCTCCGGGTTATCTCCCGCTCCCCCACCGACGAGCGACCGGTGTTCGAGGCGATCGTGGAGAATGCGCGTCGTCTCTGCGATGCAACCTACAGCGTCGTTTTTCTCGCCGACGCGGGCCAGTTGCGACTGGTCGCGATCCGAGGTCTGGACGCGGAGGGTATCGCCGCCATCCAGGAGGCGTATCCTCGGCCCATCGGACGCGACACGACCTCGGGCCGGTCGCTGGTCGACCGGGCCGTGATCCATTTGCCCGACTCGTGGCTCGACCCCGATTACGCTCACCCGCTTCGGGACACCATCGGTCTCCGGTCGATTCTCACCGTGCCCATCTTCCGCGAGGGCGCGCCCGTCGGAGCGATCAGCGTCTGGCGCCCCGAGCCGCGGCCCTTTACCGACAAGCAGATCGCGCTCCTGCAGACCTTCACCGAACAAGCCATCATCGCGATCGAGAACGTCAGGCTCTTCAAGGAGCTGGAGGCGCGGAACAGCGAGCTACGCGTGGCGTTGGAGCAGCAGACGGCTACCAGCGAGCTGCTCAAGGTGATCGGCCGGTCGACATTCGACCTTCAGCCGGTGTTCGACACGCTGGCGGAGAACGCGGTGCGGCTGTGCGAGGCCGAACGGGCGATCATATGGCGTACCGACGGCGAAGTCCTGAACATGGTCGCGGCTCACAACACGTCCGAAAAGCTGCGGGCGTATCTCCAGGCGAATCCGATCGTCCCGTCTCGCGGGAGCGCCACGGGACGAGCGGCGCTCGAGCGGCGCACGCAGCACGTTCACGATGCGCAGGCCGATGTTGACTATACGTATGCTTCGCGGGACGTCGATCCGATTCGCACCATGCTCGCGATCCCCATGCTGAGGGCGGACGAGTTCCTCGGCGTAATCACGATCTACCGGCACGAGGTCCGGCTGTTCACCGACAACCAGATCGCGCTGATGGAGACCTTTGCCGATCAGGCGGCCATTGCCATCGAGAACGCGCGCCTACTCACGGAGCTTCAGGCGCGCACGGCGCAGCTCACGCGCTCGGTTCAGGAGCTGCAGGCGCTGGGTGAGGTCAGCCAGGTACTGAGCTCCACCCTCAACCTCGAAGCCGTTCTGAACACGATCGTCGCCCGCGCCAATCAGCTCGCGGGCACCGACTCCTGCACCGTGTACGAGTATGACGAGGCGGCGGGGCAGCTGCAGTTCCGGGCAACGCACGATCTCGACGACGCCGTCGTCGAGATCGCCCGACGCGAGCCGATCCGTCGAGGCGAAGGTGTGGCGGGCCGGATGGCGCTGACCCTCGAGCCAGTGCAGATTGCCGACATCGCCGAACCGGGCGCATATATGGGCCCGCTTCGCGACGTGCTGTTGCGGACGGGGACGCGGGCGCTGCTCAGCATCCCGCTGATGCGCGAGAACCATCTGATCGGCGGCCTGACCGTCAACAAGAAGACCCCGGGGGAGTTCTCCAGAGAAGTCATCGACCTGCTGAAAACCTTTGCCAATCAATCCGCGGTGGCCATCCAGAACGCGCGACTGTTCCGGGAAATCGAGGACAAGAGCCGCCAGCTCGAGGCCGCCGACCGCCACAAATCCGAGTTCCTCGCCAACATGTCCCACGAGCTGCGCACGCCGCTCAACGCCATCATCGGCTACAGCGAGATGCTGCAGGAGGACGCGAGCGACCTTGGGGCCGAGCAATTCGTGGACGACCTCAAGAAGATCAACGCCGCCGGCAAGCACTTGCTGGAGCTCATCAACGCGGTGCTCGACCTGTCGAAGATCGAGGCCGGCAAGATGGAGCTCTATCTCGAGACATTCGAGGTCGCCGGGCTCATCAAGGATATCGTCGCGGTGATCCAGCCACTGGCGGCCAAGAACGCCAATCGTTTGGACGTCCGCTGCCCGGACACGATCGGCACGATGCGAGCGGACCTCACCAAGGTTCGCCAGGCCCTCTTCAATCTGCTGAGCAACGCGTGCAAGTTCACCGAGCGCGGCACCATCACGCTGGCGGTCACGCGCGAGACGCTCGACGACGGCCGCGATGGCCTCGCGTTCAGCGTGCGCGACACCGGCATCGGCATGACGCCCGAGCAGCTCGCCCGGCTGTTCGAAGCGTTCTCCCAGGCCGATGCCGCGACCACGCGGAAGTATGGAGGTACCGGGCTTGGCCTGGCCCTGAGCCGCCGGCTGTGCCGGATGATGGGCGGCGACGTCAGCGTGCAGAGTGAAACGGGCCATGGCAGCACGTTCACCATCCGGCTGCCCGTCGAGGTCCGTGAGGCCGCCGAGGACACCGTTGTCCCGACCGCGCGCATCGATGCGGACGCCGTCGGCACCGTGCTCGTGATCGACGACGAGCCGTCGGTGCGCGACCTCATGCAGCGATTCCTCACGAAGGAGGGCTTTCGCGTCGCCACCGCGTCCGCCGGGGAGGACGGCCTGCGCCTCGCTCGCGACATCCGGCCGGATATGATCACGCTCGATGTCATGATGCCCGGCATGGACGGCTGGGCGGTGCTGTCGGCGCTCAAGGC
>DASTCJ010000116.1:0-11164 GCA_035605575.1 Candidatus Methylomirabilota bacterium | reverse complement strand
TGGGAGCCGATGCTCGACACCCGAGAGCCGACGGGCCGCCGCCGGGCGCGTCCCTATCGCGGCGGGCAGAGCTACGAGATGGAGGCGCGCTCGCTCGCCGTCCTCCGGCTCCGCCGCGAAGACGGAGACAACGGCGACTAGGCGCCCGGCGCCTCCGGCGCTGTCTGATTCGCCGGCTCGAAGTCGATCTGCTGGCGCGCGGCCGCGCTCAGCTCCTTGCCGAGCACACGACTCAGCTGATCGGCATCCTCGATCGGGCCGTGCTCGGCGCGGAAACGGACGATGGCCTCGGCTTCATCAGGGCGCAGTCCGGGCACTTCGAGCAGCTCCTGGAGATGGGCGGTATTCACGCGAATCTTGTGCGGCATGGGGCGGCCTCCTCGGGATGATGCTAAGGCCAGATGACACGGGGGTCGAGCACCAGGCCGGGAAAAGGCGGGAGATCGACGAAACGGTCTCGGGTGAATGTCTGCGGCGGCGCATAACCGGTTGCGTCGAGACGATAGACGTCGATGAGCGGCCGTTCCGGGTCGACGATCCAGTACCAGGCGACTCCGTGACGCCCGTAGATCGCGAGCTTCGTCGTCCGGTCGGTGCGCGCCGTTGATGGCGAGAGCACCTCGATGGCCAGCGTGGGGCCGCCTTCGAACCCGCGGTTCGAGAACGTGTCGAGTTTGTCAGTCGACACGAAAATAATGTCCGGCTCGACGATGTTCGATTCGCTCAGGATGACGTCGAACGGGGCGATGTCGATCTCGCCGAGATTATGCGCGCGGACATGCATCTCGAGCGCCGTCGCCAGGGTCAGCACAACGCGCTGATGCCGTCGGCTCGGCGACGGCGTCACGTGGAGAACGCCGTCGAGAATCTCGTAGCGCTTGCCGTCATCCGGCAATGCAACGTAGTCGGCGTACGTCAGCAGTTTCACAGCCGTCATTGTAGCCTCCGCCCGGCACGCCCGCATCGTGCGCGGGTTACGGCTTCGCTGTCAGCGTGGAATGTTCGGTACAGCTCAGACGCGCGTCGCGCGACCAGCCCAGTACGGCTCGCGGAGCAGGCGCTTCACGAGCTTGCCGGCGGTATCGCGCGGGAAGTCGGAATGGAACGAGACCCCGCGCGGCGCCTTGTAGTCGGCGAGGTGCGCGCGGCAGTGATCCATCAGCTCGCGATCGGTCGCCGACATCCCGGGGCGCAGCTGAACGGCGGCGTGCACGCGCTCGCCCCACTCGCCATCCGGCACCCCGAAGACGGCGGCATCCTCGACGGCGGGATGGCGATGGAGCACGTCCTCGATCTCGGCAGGATAGACGTTCACGCCGCCGGAGATGATCATGTCGCGCTTGCGATCGCAGATGTACACGAAGCCCTCGTCGTCGATCCATGCCACGTCGCCGACGGACATCCACTCGCCGCGTGACGTCTGCGCGGTGGCCGCCGGGTTCTTGTAGTACTCGTCGAAGACGCCGTTGTACCGCCGGATGAACAGCTCGCCGGCGGTCCCCGCCGGCACCGGCTGGCCGTCGTCGTCCAGGATCGCCAGCTCGACTCCAGGCGCCGCGCGGCCGCACGAGCCCGGCTTGCGCAGGACGTCCTCCGGGCGGAGCACCGTGTTCACGCCGAGCTCGGTGGAGCCGTAGAACTCGTACAAGACGGGACCGAACATCGCGAGGATCTGCTCCTTCACGCGCATCGGACAGGGCGCGGCCGCCACCACGATCGAGCGCATGGAGCTCACGTCGTAGCGCGCGCGCACGTCGGCCGGAAGATCGACGATCCGCTGGAGCAGCGTGGGCGCCATGAACGTGGTCGTGCAGCGATGGCGCTCGATGTGACGGAGGGCGTCCTCGGCGTCGAACTTCCGCATCACGACCACCGTGCTGCCGACCATGTGCGCGTAGAGCGCGAAGCCGCCCGGCGCCGAGTGATAGAGCGGCCCCGCGACCAGGTGCACGTGCGCGGGATCGAGACAGTTCAGCGCCGCGAGTCGCGGCAGAACGCTCGACGGATCGATCACCCGGCGCAGCGCACCCTTTGGCTTGCCCGTCGTGCCCGCCGTGTACAGCATCGAGCCGCCCGTCGCCGCCGGCGTCGCCGGCGGCTCTTCGCTGCCGCGCGCCAGCAGCTCCTCGAGCGCCTGCGCCCACGGGCGCCGCTCGGCACCAAGGGTGATCCACTGCTTGACGCGGCCCGTGGCGCCGCGCACGCGCTCGGCCATGGCCAGGAACGCGTCGCTCAGGAGCACCGCGGTGGCGTCGGAGTTGTCGAGGATGTAGATGACTTCATCGGCGGTGAGGCGGTGATTCATCGGCACCGCCACCGCCCCGAGAGCGCGGAGGGCCGCGGTGGCGAGGATGTTCTCCGCGGAGTTGTGCGCATAGACGACGACGTGGTGTCCGGCACCGATGCCGAGCGTCGCCAGCGAGTGCGCCAGCCGGTTCCGGGTACGGAAAAATTGTCGCCAGGTGAAGGTCCGCTCGCCCTCGATGAGGGCCGGCCGGTCCGGCTGCGCCGCCGCGTACTTGGCCACCAGGTCCATGGGCGGAGAGTCTACCCCGTGCTGGCGCGGGATGTGCACCGTCGTGCACGAGATGCCCGACGGCCGCCTTCGTCCGTTCGTCTACGCCGGAATCCTGGCCTTCGTCCTGTTCTGTCTCGCCATCGCGAAGGAAGTCTTCATTCCGATCGCCCTCGCGATGCTGCTCACCTTCGTGCTGGCGCCGGTGGTGCGCTTCGTCGAGCGGCGCCACGTGCCGCACGCAGCGGCCGTGGCCCTCACCGTTGTCCTGGCCTTCTCGGCGATCGGCGGCGTGGGCTATGTGCTGGCGCTCCAGGCGAGCACGCTCGCCGCCGACCTGCCGAAGTACGAGGGCACGATCAAGCAGAAGATCCGCGAGGTGCGCCGCGCCGGCAAGGGCAGCCCGATCGAGAAGGCGCAGTCGACGGTGAAAGAAGTCATCGGGGAGCTGCAGAAGAACGACGACGCAAAGGCGCGCACGCCCACGCCGGTCGTCGTCGAGCGAGAGGCGCCGGCCGGACTCGCCGGCCTGCGCGCGTCACTCGGCGGGCTGGTGGCGGCGCTGGCCACCGCCGGCCTCGTGATCGTGCTCGTCATCTTCATGCTGATCGAGGAGCAGCGGCTCCTCGACCGGCTGGTCCGACTCGCCGGCTATCGACGCACGTCGCTGACGACGAAGATCCTGACCGACGCGGGCGAGCGCATCAGCCGGTACCTGCTCATGCAGTCGAGCATCAACGCGGGATTCGGTCTGGCGATCGGCGTGGGCCTGTTCTGCATCGGCGTGCCGTATGCGTTGCTCTTCGGCGTGCTGGCCGCCATGCTGCGCTTCATTCCCTACGTCGGGGCCTGGATCGCCGCCAGCTTGCCGCTCGTCATGAGCCTCGCCGTGTTCGACGGCTGGCGGGAGCCGGTGTCAGTGGTGGCGGTCTTCGCCGGCGTCGAGCTCGTCATCTATCTCATCATCGAGCCATTCTTGATCGGCCACAGCGCCGGCGTCTCGCCGCTCGCCCTGCTGATCACGCTGGCGTTCTGGACGTGGCTCTGGGGCCCGATCGGCCTCATCGTGGGCACGCCGCTGACGGTGTGCCTGGTCGCCCTCGGCCGTCACGTGCCCGGCATGGAGTTCATCGTCGTGCTGTTCGGCGACGAGCCGGTCGTCAGTCCCGACGTCGCGCTCTATCAACGACTGCTGAAGGGTGACGAGGACGAGGCGCAGCGGGTGCTCGTCGAGTTCGTGAAGACGCACGATGCAGATGCGGCGTACGACGAGGTCCTGATGCCCGCCCTCTGTCGCATGCGCACCGATGCCGCGCGCGGCGCCATCAGCCCGGACGAGACGCGCGCCATCACCCGCGCGATCGATGAGATCCTCGATGACCTCGATGCCAGCGTGCTGCCGGCGGCGACCGCGCGCGACGACGGTACGCCGCCCGCGGCGCCCGCGGTGACCGGGCTCCGCGTGGTGAGCTGTCCGGCGCGCGACGAGGTCGACGAGGCGGCATTGCGCATCCTCGCCAGCCGCCTCGCCGTCGATGGCGTGGCCGTGACCGCGCTTCCGGCGACGCTGCTCGTGGCGGAAGTCGTCGACCGCGTGGGCGCGCTGGCGGCCGGTGTGGCGGTGGTGGCAAGCCTGGCGCCGGGCGGCCTCGCCCAGTCGCGCCACCTCGTGAAGCGATTGCGCGCAGTACTACCGGACCTGCCGATCGTCGCCGTGCGCTGGGGGCCGCCCGACGGTGCGGACGAGGCGCGCCAGCAGCTGCTGGCCGCCGGCGCGACGGAGTTCGCACCGAGCTTGCTCGAGGCCCGCGAGCGAATCTTGCAGTACCGGCAGGTACGCGCGGAGGTCACGCCCTCACACGCGGCCTGACGCTCAGGCGCCGTCGGCGCGGGCGGCCTTCTCCGGGGTCTTCACCACGAGCACCGGGCACGAGGCCAGGCGCACCACGCGCTCGGCCACGCTCCCGACGATCAGCCGATCGAGTCCCGAACGGCCGTGGGTGCCGACCGCGATCAGATCGACGTGCTCCTCGGCGGCCGTCTCGGCGATCGTCGACGCCGCCGGCCCGGTCTCGAGCCGGGCGCGCGCCAGCAGCCCCTCGGCCCGGGCGGCGCGGGCGCGGCGCTCGAGCGCGTCCTCGATCCACCGCCGCTGCTCCTCGTAGATGGCTTCCACCTGGCCGGCGGTGATCTCGGGATAGGCGGGGAGATCCATGTAGACGTGCAGCAGGATCAGCTCGGCGCCGTGATGCCGCGCCAGCTGGACGGCGCAGCCCAGCGCGCGCTCGGCGGACTCCGCGAAGTCCGTCGCGACGAGAATGCGACGGAAGCTCACGGTGTCTGGCTGCTCGGCGGATATTCGTGGAAGCGGCGGGCCGCGGTGCGACCGAGCGAGGTGGCGGCATAGAGCGCGCCTGCGCCGCTCGCGCGCTGCAGCTCGAGTCCGCTGGCGCGCTCGCCGGCGCCGCCCGCGCGCGGGAGCAGCCGGTTGACCAGCGCCAGCGCGCCGACCACGGTGCCGGGCATCAGACCGTGCACGCGCGCCAGGATCTGCGCCGGCAGCGACAGGATCGGCTCGAGCTCGCGACGTTTGAGCGCCCGCACCACGCGACGCGCGGCGCGCTCGGCGTCCATCGAGATCCCCGGCAGCGTGGAGCCGAGCGCGAACCACGTGAACTCGGCGGGCGCCTGCCCCTCGAACTCCGCGTGCAGGTAAGAACCAGTGCGCATGAGCCCCGGAATGACCGTGGTCACGTGCACCCCATCCTGCGCGAGCTCGGCCGCGAGCCCTTCGGAGAAGCCGACCGTTGCAAACTTGGCAGCGCCGTACGGCAGCAGATGCGGCACGCTGACCTTGCCGCCGATGGACGCGATGTTGACGATGCGCCCCCGCCGCCGCGCGCGCATGCCCGGCAGCGCCGCCAGCGTCGGATGCACGGTGCCCCAGAAGTTCACCGCCAGCGCCTGCTGAAAGTCCTTCACGCCGAGAGCGTCGATGGGTGCCACCTGGATGATGCTCGCGTTGTTGACGAGGATGTCGAGTGGCCCGAGCCGGCGCTCGGTTTCTTCCACCAGCGCCGCGGCGGCGACCGGATCGGCCACGTCACAGCGAATGGCGATCACCTCGGCGCCGCGCCGCTCGAGGTCCACGCGCGCGCGCTCGAGCTCGTCGCTGTCACGGGCGCAGATGGCCAGGCGGCACCCCTCGCGCGCCAGCTCGCGGGCGATCAGGAAGCCAAGGCCGCGGGAGCCGCCGGTGACGATGGCGACGGCACCGAAGAGATCGGGCTCGTGTGCGAAGAGGCGGCGGGCGCTCGCGAAGGCGGCCATGGTGCCGAGCGCGGCAAGCGCGAAGCGGAGCATGGGCGCCGGTGGTGCAGCGCCCATGCCACCGACTTCTACTGTGCGAGCCAGGTCTTCATGAACGTGTTGCCGTCGTACGTAGTCAGCGCCGGCTTGTAGCCGCGGAGCTTCTTGTCGCGGAAGAAGAATCCTTCCACCCAGCCGACGGGTACCGCACCGGTGGTGCCAGTGGTCAGAATGTAGCGCTGGAGCTCGTGATAGAGCTGGCGGCGCTTGTCCTTGTTGGTCTCCTTCGCCGCGCGGTCGATCAGATCATCGGCCTTCGGATCCGAGAGCTGCGCGTAGTTGCTGCCGGCGTTGGTGTGGTAGACGACGTGGAAGACGTCGCCCGGATCGACGCCGTCCATGGCGCGGTCCTGGCTCGCGATCATCTGGAAGTCGCCCTTGCCGAAGGTCGCGTAGCCGGCCGCGCTCTCGTGCGTCTTGAGCGTGCCGCGGATGCCGACCTTGCGGAGCTGCGCGATCACGAGCTGCGCGCGGTCGACGTAGTTGCCGACCTGCCGCACGGCGATCTCCACGTCCACCCCGTTCGGGTGGTGCTTTTTCACGAGCTTCTCCGCCTCGGCGAGGTCGGCGTCCTTGGACTGACGGCAGCCCGGCGTCTTCGCGACCTCGTCGAGCGGCAGCGCGAAGTCGCCCACGAGCTTCGGATCGAGGATCGCGCACGGCACGCCGGCGCCCTCGAGCGCCTTGGCCACGAGCTCGTGCCGGTCGATGGCCAGGAAGACCGCACGCCGCATGTCGGGGTTGTCGAACGGCGCGCGCTTGCTGTTCATGTAAAGGATGAAGATCGTGTTGATCGGCCAGCGATAGATCTCGATGTCCTCTCCGCGCGCGGCCTTCACTTCATCCGCCTGGGTCTTCCGCATGGGCGGCCACGCGTCCCACAGCATGATGCGTCCGGCCTTGGCCGCTGCCACCTGGGTCGGGGCGCCGACGAGGATGTACTGCTTCACGCCGTCGAGGTACGGAAGACCCGGGACGAAGTAATCCTTGTTCTTCTCCCACTCGATGACCGAGCCGCGGTCGTACTTCTTGAACTTGAACGGGCCGGTGCCGATCTGGGCCTCGGGACGATTGAGGTCGCCGTACTTCTCCAGCACGTGCTTGGCGGCCACGCGACACCAGGCCGACGCCAGCGCGCCGGTGAAGTAGCTGACGGGCGCCTTGAGCGTGAACTGCACGGTGTTCGCATCGACGGCCTCCACCGACGCGACCAGCGGCTTCAGCGAGGCGCCGCACTTCGGGCTCTTGAACTCGGGATTCAGGATGCGGTCGAAGCTCGCCTTCACGTCCGCCGAGCTGAACGGCTGACCGTCGTGCCACTTCACGCCCTTGCGGAGGTGAAACGTGTACGTCTTGCCGTCGGGCGACACCGTCCAGCGCTCGGCGAGATCCCCGGCGATCTTCGACGGATCGTCGGGATCCCAGTGCAAGAGCCCGCTGTACACGCCGGCCGTGGCCTGTTGCACGACCAGCGGCGACTCGGCGTGGACGTCGAGCCGTCCCGGGTCGCCATAGTCGAACCAGTTGAGGATGCCGCCGTAACGCGGCTTGTCCTGCGCGACCACCGCCGCCGGCAGGACGAGCGTGGCGCACAGAAGCCCGATGAGCAGCGCACGAATCTTCATGAAGGGCTCCTTCTAACCCAGACCGCCGCGCAATCGCGGATCGGCCAAATCGCGAATCGCGTCGCCGAACAGGTTCAGTCCGAAGACGGCGAGGCTGATGGCGACGCCGGGGAAGAGCACCAGCCACGGCGCGTTCTCGATCGCCTGGGTGCCCGCCGTCAGCATCCCGCCCCACGACGGCTCATCCGGCGGCGCACCGGCGCCGATGAAGCTGAGCGAGGCCTCGACCACGATCGCGTACGAGACGTTCGTGGTGACGAGCACGATATACGTAGCCAGGCAGTTGGGCAAGATGTGGCGGACGATGACCCGGGTGTGCGAGCAGCCGGCGGCCATGGCCGCCTCCACGAACGGAAACTCCTTCACACCGAGCGCCACCGAGCGCACCGTGCGCGCCGCCGTCGGCACGAGCAGCAGCAGCAGCGCGAGCACCACGTTGTTGACCGACTGGCCGAGGGCCGCCATCAGCGCGAGCGCGAGGATGATGGGCGGAAGCGCCATCAGCGAATCGACCACGCGCTGGCTGCCGGAGTCGGAGGCGCCGCCGACGTAGGCGGTGACTACGCCCCAGGCGGCACCGAGCGTGACGCCGATCAGCACCGACGTGAGCCCGACGTAGAGCGACAGTCGGGCCCCCCAGACGACACGGCTCAGCACGTCACGCCCGATCTGGTCGGTGCCCATGGGAAAGGCGGCGCTCGGCGGCAGGTAGGGCGCGAAGCCGGTCTCCTTCGGGCCGTGCGGCGCGAGCTGGGGCGCGAAGGCGGCCACCGCCACCAGCACGATGACGATGAGGGCGCCGACCGCGCCGAGCGGCTGTCGACGCGCGAAGCTGGCGACAGCGCCCGCCACCCGTCGCTTCACGCAAACCGGATGCGCGGGTCGAGCCAGCCGTACAGCAGGTCGACCGCGAGGTTCACGGTGAGGAAAATCAGGGCCATGACGAAGATGATGGCCTGCACGGTCGGATAGTCGCGATAGGACACTGCCTGCACGAGTGCCAGGCCCATGCCGGGCACGGCGAAGATGATCTCCATGATCACGACGCCGCCGAGGAGCCGTCCGCCCCACCAGCCGATGAACGTCACCACGGGTAGGAGCGAGTTCGACAGCGCGTGGCGATACATGACCATGCGCTCGCCGAGGCCCTTGGCGCGCGCGGTGCGCACGAAGTCCTGACGGATGACCTCGAGCATCTGCGAGCGCGTGAGCCGCATGATGGGCGCGCTGATGTAGTACGCCTGCGCCAGCGCGGGCCAGATGAGCTGCTTCAGATTCTCCGCCGGCGCTTCCGTGAGCGACACGTACTCGAGCGGTGGCAGCCAGCGGAACACGCGCACGAGCAGGTAGAGGATGAGCACGCCCGTGAAGAAGATCGGCAGGCTGAGCCCGCTGATGCTCAGCACGCGCACGAGATAGTCGAGCCACGTGTTCTGGCGCACCGCCGACACGACGCCCAGCGGAATGGACCAGAGCGCGGCCAGGATGAGCGTCACGGCGGCCAGCTCCATCGAGCGCGGAAAGCGCTCGGCGAGGATCTCGATCACGGGCCGGCGCTGGCTGTAGGAATAGCCGAAGTCCCCGCGCAGGGCGCCGGTGAGCCACGTCAGGTACTGGGTCGCCACCGGCCGGTCGAGGCCGAGCTCGCGACGGATCTGCTCGATCTGGCGCTTCTGGACCGCGCTCGACTCCGAGCCCGTCTGGTAGACAAGGATTTCGGCGATGTCGCCGGGCACCAGGCGCATCAGCACGAAGATCAGCAGCGAGGCGCCGAGGAGCGTCGGCACGAACAGCAGCAGCCGTCGTGCGATGTAGGTCCGCACGGATCAGCGGAGGCGGCGCAGAAAGGCGGCGATGGCGCGCCCGATCTCGACCGGAGAGTCCTCCTGGATGAAATGGCTGCCACGCACGGTGACTTCCTGCTGGTGCTGCCAGCGCCGGCAGAACTCGCGCTGCCGTCCGATGAGGATCGATCCGGGCTCGGCATTGATGAAGAGCTTGGGCACCAGGCTCTTGCTGTGCCAGGCGCCGTAGGCCTCGACGAGCGCGACGACGTCAGCCGGCTCGCCGTCGATGGGAATCTCGCGCGGCCACGTGAGCGTCGGCCGTCTCGACTCGCCGGGCTGGCGGAACGGGGCTCGGTACTGTTCCATTTCTTCCGGCGTCAGCTTGCGCAGCACGCTGTTCGGCAGGATCCGCTCGACGAACACGTTCTTCTGGAGGATCAGCTCCTCGCCCGCGCTCGAGCGCAATCCCTGGAAGATCTTTCGCGCGGGCTCCGGCCAGTCGCTCCACGTGAGCGGCAGCACGATCGCTTCCATGTAGACGAGCGCGCGCACGCGGTCCGGATGGCGGCGGGCCCAGTCGAAGCCGAGCGCCGAGCCCCAGTCGTGCACCACGAGCGTGGCGTTCGCGACGCCGAGCGCCTCGAACCAGGCGTCGAGATACCGCGCGTGATCGGCGAGCCGATAGTTGCCGCCGGCCGCCTTGCCCGAGCGGCCCATGCCGATGAGATCGGGGGCCAAGCAGCGCCCCGAGGCCTCGAGGTGCGGGATGACGTTGCGCCAGAGATAGGACGAAGTGGGGTTGCCATGCAGGAACACGATCGGGGCGCCGACGCCGACCTCCACGTACGCCATGTGGCTGTCCAGCACCGGCACGCGCCGGCGCTCGTAAAGATCGGCTCCGGATATGGTCGCCATGCCGCCCTCCTCAGGCTGTGGAGAGTATCATTCAGGATCATGCAACCGGGGCGGGTGCTCGTCGGCACGAGCGGCTATGTCTACCGCGACTGGCGCCGACGCTTCTACCCGCACGACGTGCCGGCGCGAGAATGGCTGCCGTTCTATGCGGCGCGCTTTCCGACGGTGGAGCTCAACAGCCCGTTCTATCGACTGCCGCGCGCGGCGACCTTCCGTGCGTGGGCTCGTGCCGTCCCGGACCACTTCGTCTTTTCGGTGAAGGCGAGCCGCTTCCTGACGCACATCAAGCGGCTGCGCGAGCCGGGCCCGCCGCTCACGCTGTTCATGCAGCGTGCGAAGGGCCTCGGCGATCTCCGCGGGCCGGTCCTGTTCCAGCTGCCGGAGCGATTCCACCTGAGCCTCGAGCGTCTGGATGGCTTCCTGACCGCTCTGCGGCGCCGGAAACTCCGCGGCGCCGTGCTCGAGGTGCGGCACGCGTCGTGGCTCATCGACCCGGTCTTCGACCGGCTGGCGCGCGCCAACGTCGCGCTCTGCCTGCACGACTGGAAGGAGCAGCCGGTGACCGGCCCGATCACGGCCGATTTCGTGTACGTCCGCCGGCACGGCACACACCGGCGCTACGGCGGCTCCTATTCCGAGCGGATGCTGCGGAAGGACGCGGCCCGGGTGCGGGGGTGGGCCGCCGAGGGCAAGGACGTCTTCGTGTACTACAACAATGACGGCCGGGCGGCCGCCATCCGCAACGCCCTCCGCCTGACCGAGCTCCTTAAGATGTCCGCCGCCGCTCCTCAGGCCGCCTGAACGATTGTAAGTTTCACACTAGGAATATTGAAAATTTCTTCTGAAGTCGTCGTATTGCGTGTGAGAATGCCGCGCAAGTATGAAACGGATTTCCCAGCGCCTGATCGGCTTTGCGTTGCTGGCCGCGCTGGTGGTGGTAGCTGGCTGTGGAA
>DASTCJ010000013.1:0-11532 GCA_035605575.1 Candidatus Methylomirabilota bacterium | reverse complement strand
TTGCGACGCCGCGGTCGGACAGCGCGTCCTCGACGGCGTTGGCGATCGCCGCCGCCGGCGCGATCACGCCGCTCTCGCCCACACCCTTGATGCCGAGCTCGTTGACGGCGGAGGCAAAATCGAGGTGCGCCACGTCGAGGGCGGGCATGTCGTCGGCCCGCGGCAGCGGGTAATCCATCAGCGTGCCGGTGAGGAGCTGGCCCGTCTCGTCGTGGATCAGCTCTTCGCCCAGCGCGCTGCCGATGCCCTGCGCGATCCCTCCATGCACCTGCCCCTCGACGATCATCGGATTGATCGGGCGCCCGCAGTCGTGGACGGCGGCGTAGCGGGCGACCCGCAGCTCGCACGTCTCCGTATCGACCTCCACCACGGCCGCGTGCGCGCCGAATGCCCACGTCACGCTGTCGGGATAGAAGAACGCGCATGCCGACAGGCCGGGACTTCCGCTCGGCGCCAGCGCTTTGCTCCGCACGGCCGCGCGCGCGACATCGCCCAGCCGCAGCCCGCGCCCGGGCATGCCACGGACAGACACGCGTCCCTCGACGATCACGATGTCCTCCGCTGCACACTCGAGCTGCTCGGCGGCCACGAGGCGCGCGCGCCGCGCGACCTCGGCGGCGCCGCGCGCGACGGCCGGACCGGCCACGGCGGCCACGCGGCTGGCGATCGTCCCCATGCCGAAGCCGACCAGGCTCGTGTCGCCGCCCACCACGACGACGTCCGCGAGCGGTACACCGAGATGGTCGGCGCAGATCTGTGCCAGCGTCGTCTCGTGCGCCTGGCCTTGTGCCGACACGCCGAGGTAGAGGTACACGGTGCCGCTGGGATCGACGCGGACGTCCGCACCCTCGAACGGACCGAGCCCGGTGCCTTCCACATATGTCGCCAGCCCGACGCCGACCGGGCGCCGCGTTCCGCGCCGACGCGTCGCTTCCTTTCGCCAGCGCTCATAGTCGATCAGTGTCAGCAGTCGCTCGAATCCGGCGACGTAGTCGGCGGGATCGTAGGCGATGGCCGCACCGTCGCGGTAGGCGAGGCCGGTGCGATACGGCATCTCGCTCGCCCGCACGAGATTCGCCCGCCGGACGTCCGCGGGGTCCATGCCGAGCTCCCGCGCCGCGCGATCGAGCAGTCGCTCGATCACGAACGAGGCCTCCGGGCGTCCGGCGCCGCGGTAGGCGGCGATGAACGTCTTGTGGGTCACGACGTTCTGGCCTTCGCCTCGGAAGGCCGGCACGCGGTAGGGGCCGGGCAGGTGATTGATCGTGTTCAGCGTGATGGCCTCGCCGAGCGTCGGATACGCGCCGTGGTCGCGCGTGAACCGGGTCTCGAGCGCGACGATCGTGCCGTCGGGCCGGACGCCGAGTCGCGCGCGGTGGTCCTGATCGCGGTCGCCGGCCGCCGCGAGGACATGCTCGTGACGGGTTTCCACCCACTTCACAGGTCGGCGTAGATACCGCGCGACGGCGGGCACGAGCACGTCCTCGGGATACACGTGGCCTTTGACGCCGAAGCCGCCGCCGACGTCCGGCGTACGGACGCGGACGCGTTCCTCGGGTAGACCGAGAATCGATGCGACGGCGGTCCGCACGGCGAACGGGACCTGCGTGGATGACCACACCTCGAGGACGCCGCTGACGGGATCCTGCCACGCGAGGACCCCGCGCGTTTCGAGCGGCATGCCCGCCATCCGAGGGTAGACGAATCGTCCGGCCACGACGACGTCAGCCGTCTCGAGACCGCGGACGACGTCGCCGACGCTGCCGGCGCAGGTGCCACCGAGGTTCGCCGGCCACTCGGCGTGCACGCGGGGCGCCTCCGGCGCGAGCGCGGCCGTCACCGTCGTCGCCGCCGCCAGCGGCTCGTAGTCGACGACCACGCGCAGGACCGCATCGGCCGCGCGATACGCGGTGTCGGCGACGACGACCGCGACCGCCTCGCCGACGTGGCGCACGCGCGAGCCCGCGAGCACCGGATGGACGTATGGCGGAATGCCGGCGGCAGGCACGAGCGGCGGCACCGAGCCCGCGCATTCGGGCAGATCCTCGAGCGTCAGCACGGCCACGACGCCGTCCGCGGCGCGCGCGGCCTCGCGGCCGATGGCGCGGACGCGAGCGTGGGCGTGGAGGCTGCGGACGAGCGCCAGATGCAAGAGATCGGGCACGACGAGGTCGTCGAGATAACGCGCGCGGCCGGTGAGGAGACGTCCGTCCTCGCGTCGCTTGACCGAGGCGCCGACGAGCCGGCCCGCCGGCACGATCGTCATCGGGGAGCGGACAGATGCGCGGCGCGCTGCGATTGCAGGCGCTCGTCGACGTAGGTCATGAGATCAGGCTGCGCTTTGCCGAGCAGCACTTGAAGGTACGCCGGCTCGAGGCCGACGTTCTCGAAGCCGTGGATGACGTTGGCCGGCGCCGAGACGCAATCCCACTCGCCGAGCACCGTCTCGACGCGCTCGCCCTGCCCGTCCTCGAAAAACACGCGCACCTTGCCGCGGAGAATGAAAAACACTTCTTCCACCTCGTGGGTGTGCGGCGCATTACCCTGACCCGGGGGCACGAACATCACGCTCAGGGTGAAATGCTGCGCAGGAATGACGCTGGCATCCGTCTTTCCCGACGCGCCGGAGCCGATGAACCGATGCTGCGCGCGGCGATAGCCGTCGACACGCGCGTCGGCAAATGCATCCCAATCACCCTGGCGATCGACGAAGCGTGCGACCTGGCGAGCGAGAAGCTCTCGAAGCGGACTCTGGGCCATGGACGTCGCCTCCTTGATGGAGGCTAGTCTACTCGACGACGGGGGAAGGCCCGTCCGGTCACCGCAGCGGTTCGAGCATCTTCCACGGGTGAAGGAGCCGAAGGGCTGCGCCCGTGACGTCGATCGTCGAGGAGCGTAGAAAGGCGCCAGAGAAGATCTGTAAGCCGGGTCCTGTGCCCCGAGCATGTGACCCAGGGCGACGATCATTTCTCTAGGACGCCGGTTGCCCGGCGTCTCAAGCGGCCTAACCCGAGAGCACGGACGGGCCGCCCGATCGCTCTCCTATTCGGCCTTGCTCCGGGTGGGGTTTGCCTAGCCGACGCGGTCACCCGCGCCGCTGGTGAGCTCTTACCTCACCGTTTCACCCTTACCGCCTCGCGGCGGCGGTATGTTTCTGTGGCACTGTCCGTGGGGTCGCCCCCCCCTGGCCGTTAGCCAGCACCCTGCCCTGCGGAGCCCGGACTTTCCTCCCGCCGCGTTACCGCAGCCGGCGACCGTCCGATCTTCTCTGGCGCCCTATCAGTATACGCGCGCCGGCGGGGCGGCTCAGCCGCGAACCACGCGCGCGCCGTCCCAGCGCCAGCTTGGCGCGCCCGGCCGCAGATGCACGCCGCCGAGCCATCGGTCGAGCGCCCGGGGCACGAGGCCGTCGAGTCGGCCGTCCAGCACCGCCTCGCCATCGCGGCTCAGTGCGACACGCCAGTCGGCGAACGGCGCATCCGCAGGCTCGACGGCAACGAGTGGTGCGAGATCGCGCAGCGCCGCGGCATACTGCACGTCACCCATCCCGTGGCCACGATGCGCCGGGGCGTGCGTCACCGCGCCAAAGAGCTCGGCGAACGTGCGCGGACCGCGAGCGAGGGTCGCCAGCGTTGTCGCCTCGATCTCGTCGATGCCGTGCGCCGTCGACGGAAAGCGGCCCAGGTGCAGCCGGATGGCATCGCCGGCGAAATCGAGCGTGGGGGCGAGGTCAGCGAGCGCGGTGGGATCGCTGTCGGCATAGGCGCGCCAGAGCGCTCCGGCGGCGGCCCGGGCATCGGCATCGAGTGGACGGCGCTGCTCGAACAAAGCGACCAGGTCGTCCGAGGCCAGGCTCCCCAGGCCTCCGAATCCGTCGCTCAGCGCGGGAAAGACCAGCCACACGGCCATGGTCGCCGGCAATCTGGAGACGACGAACCAGAGGTTGACCGCACAGAACAGGTCCTGCTCGAACCAGAGGACGAGCTCATCCTCGGCGGCGGCGCGGGCCAGCACCGCCTGGCCGTTCCGCCAGCCGCGCTCGTAATCGTCGCGCGCGATCCCGAGTCGTGAGGCGAGCCACGCCGCGCGTGCGGCGCCGTCGTCGACGGCGGGACCTTCGACCATGATGTCACGCCACACAGCGCGATGGCCGGGAAGCGCGGGCGGAAAGACGGACAGCATGGCGTCGCCGTTCAGGAGGTGCAGCACGCCGTCGGTTCTATCACGACGGCGACGACCTAGAAGCCGAGCTCCTTGAAGAACTTCCGCACGCCGCCCGGCTGCTCCACGACGGTGACGTTCGCCACCGCACGTGCCGGCCGCGCCACCGGCCGTGGGACCAGCGCGAGGCGGACCTGCGACTGCTGGCCGGCGAAGACTTCGACCGACCGCGTCTCGGTCATCAGGTTGGGATGGGTCACGCGGACGCGGTAACGGCCTTCTTTCAGCTTGCGGGTGATGCGTCCGTCCGCCTGCGGGTTCAGCGTGGTCACGATCGCGTCTTGCGCCGTGAGGATCTCGACCGTCGCGCTCGGCAGCGGCCGGCGGTTGTTCGCCAGCTGCACGAGGGCGACCAGCTCTCCTTGCACGGGCACCGGCGGCTTCGACAGACCGGTGTACGACACGAGCGTGCCAACGATCGTGAGGCAGCCGGCGAGCACGCCGACCACGGCTTGCACACGCGAGAGCGGCGTGCTGAGCACGACTCCCATCCACGATTGGGCGGCCGTGCCGGCGACGTCGACGGCGGTATCGGAGATGCTGTCTGACAAGATCGCTTGCCCGGTTTCTTCGTTGGCCATCGGCCGCGGCAGTTCGCAAGGATCGGGCCACGCGTAAGTGTTCGAATTGCCGAAGCTGACGATCCCCGATGGTGTCATGGTGGTCAGCCAGAACGGCAAGCGACTGATCAGCGACTGACCAGCGTTGCTATCGCTTCGCGCGCGAGGGCATCGACGCGCTCGTTGAGGGGATCGCCGCTGTGTCCTTTCACCTTGTGCCAGACCACCCGGCGGCGGCGCGTCTCGGCGATGAGGCGTTCCCAGAGGTCGCGGTTGGCGATCGGCTGTCGGCCGGCGCCCAGCCAGCCATTGGCTTCCCAGCGGGCCCACCACTGATCACGAAAGCAGTTCATGACGTAGGAGCTGTCGGTATAGAGCGCCACGTGTCGACCAGCGTCCAGCGCCGCCAGGCCTTCGATGGCCGCCATGAGCTCCATGCGCTGGTTCGTGGTGTAGGGTGCCGCGCCGCTGACGACGCGCTCGCCGCCCGGCTCGAGAATGAGGGCCGCCCACCCGCCCGGGCCGGGGTTGCCCGAGCAGGCGCCGTCCGTATAGATGCTGACGTCCAGGCTGAGCCTACTCTTGCCAGTAGAGATAGCGGCCGCAGCTCTCGCACAGGAGGAGACCGGTGGCCGTGCGCAGCTCTTGCAGGGCTTGCGGTCGGATGCTGACCCGGCAGCCACCGCACACCGCCGCCGCCGTCACCGCGGCCACCGCCACGCCGCCGCGCGCCTTGGCGATGCGGTCGTAGCTGGCAAGCAGACCGGCCGGCAGCTCCTTCGCGCGGGTGTGCCGCTCGGCGCGCTGAATGCTGAGCTCCTGCTCCACGGCGCCGAGCTTCCGGCGAACGGTGGCCTCGTCCTGCTTGGCCTGCTCCTCGCGCGTCTTGAAGCGCTGCTCGGCGTCCTTGATGTCCACGCCGAGCCGCTCCTGCATCTCCATCAGATTGAGGATGTCTTCTTCTGTCTTTGCCTTCTCCTGCTTGGCTTCCTCGATCTCGAGGAGAACGGCGGAGTACTCCTTGTTCGTCTTCACCTCGTAGAGCTTGCCCTCGAGCTTCTGGCGCTTGACGTTGGCGACCTCCAGGTCTTTTTCCCGCGCGCGGAGCTCCTTGCGCGTCGCGTCGAGCTTCGTCTTGATCGTCTCGACGGCTTTACGTGCCTCGGCGAGCGCGCTCTGGATCGCTTCGATCTGTCGCGGCAATCGCGCCGCCTCGGTCTCGAGGCCGGCGATCTTTGCGTCGAACCCCTGTAACTCGATCAGCGTCTGCAGCTGAGAATCCACGATGTCTCCATAGAAAGAGTAGTACCGGAAACGGTGCGATGCGCCGCAACAGTCGATAACGCCGGAACCGTTGACCGCGGAGCGGAGCCACGACCGGCTATCTCAGGCCACCCACGTCGCGACGCGAGCTGAACCTCCGATACAGTAATGGGCCCACCTGGATTCGAACCAAGACCTGACCGGTTATGAGCCGGGCGCTCTGCCGTTGAGCTATGGGCCCCCAGGGACGTCCGTCTCATGACTCGAGAAAGCTCCGCAGCTTCTTCGAGCGCGAGGGATGCCGCAGCTTGCGCAGCGCCTTCGCCTCGATCTGACGGATGCGCTCGCGCGTGACCGCGAAATCCTGACCGACCTCCTCGAGCGTGTGCTCGCAGCCGTCCGAGAGGCCGAAGCGCAGCCGTAGCACCTTCTCCTCGCGCGGCGTGAGCGTGTTCAACACTTTGTTGGTCTGCTCGCGCAAGCTGAGGCCGATGATCGAATCGACCGGGGAGACAACCTGCTTGTCCTCGATGAAATCGCCGAGATGGCTGTCTTCCTCTTCGCCGATCGGTGTTTCGAGTGAAATCGGCTCCTGGGCGATCTTCAGCACCTTTCGGACCTTGTCGACCGGCACCTCCATCTTGGTGGCGATCTCTTCCGGCGTCGGCTCGCGGCCGAGCTCCTGGACGAGCTGACGCGAGGTACGGATCAGCTTGTTGATCGTCTCGATCATGTGCACGGGAATCCGAATCGTCCGCGCCTGGTCCGCGATGGCCCGCGTGATGGCCTGGCGGATCCACCACGTCGCGTAGGTGGAGAACTTGTACCCGCGGCGGTACTCGAACTTGTCAACGGCCTTCATCAGGCCGATGTTGCCTTCCTGGATGAGGTCCAGAAACTGCAACCCACGGTTCGTGTATTTCTTGGCGATCGAGATCACCAATCGGAGATTCGCCTCGACCATCTCCTTCTTGGCCACCGCCGCCTTGTGCTGGCCCTGCTTGATGATGGCCATCACGCGCTTGATCTCATCCGCCTTGGCGTTGGCGCGGGTTTCCGCGGCCTTGATCTCCTGCTGGGCCACCCAGATCTGCTGCTGCTTGGGGCTCTGGAACTTCTTGGCCGCCTTCAGATGCAGGTCGGAGGCGCCGTTGGCACCGTTGGTGGCGGGATCGCGGAAGGCGACGTAGATCAGGTTCTGGACTTCCTCGGGCGAGGGCCGCCGGCCGTTCGTCCACAGGTGGATGACGCGCTCGGCGCGTTCGACGTCGTCCAGAAGATCGCGCAGCCGCTGCACGAGGCCGCGCCGGTTCGGATCGCTGTCCTCGCGGTCGATGATCTGGTTACCGATGCTCAGCGCGCGCAGCTTCTCGAGCACCTTCTTCTGCCGGTCCAGCGCCTGGTTCTCGAGCTTCTTCCAGGCCGGGTCCTTGACCTTGCCTTTGCCCGCAGATTTCTTGGCGCCGCTGCTCTTGGCCTTCAGCTTCTTGACCTTCTCCATGAGCTGATCGCGCTCGCGGAGCAGCCGATCGACGCCGCCGAAGGCGTTCACGACTGTCCGGATCAGCGCCGCTTCTTTCTCTTCCGTGAACTCTTCCTCATTGACGTCGACGACTTCCTTGATCGAGATGTCGCCTCCCCGCAGCAGCTCGCGGAGCTCACGGAACCGCTCGAGCGCCAGATTGGTCGACAGGATGGCGACCGCCACCTGGTTCTTGCCTTCCTCGATCCGTTTGGCGAGCGCGATCTCGCCCTCGCGCGTGAGCAGGGCTACGCGTCCCATCTCGCGGAGGTACAGTCGCACGGGGTCTTCGGTGCGTCCGACCGGCCCCGGCGTCAGATCGATCGGCTCCGCCGGACCGTCATCGTCATCGTCCACGACGGCCGCCGCCTGCTGGCGCTCACGGCCAACCTCGGACGGCAGGCGCCCCGCCTTCGCGGAGTCGACGACCTCGATGTCCATCTGGCCGAACATCATCATGATGTCGTCGAGTTGGTCGAGCGACACGATGTCGGACGGAAGAGCGTCGTTCACTTCGTCGTAGGTGAGAAACCCCTTCTGCTTGCCGACGGAGATGAGCCGATCCAGCTCTTCCAGCTTCGGTTCTTCACTCATGCGCTTGAACTCCTTGCGGACCCTCGGGTCCCGTGGGATGCGAGTGGTCGACGATGCGATCGACCGCTTGCGCGCTGCCGCCCGTGAGCTCGTAGACGCGCGCGCTGTCGCGCTGCACGGCGTAGAGCTCACCGTCGAGCGCGGAGGCGGCATCCTTGGCCTGGGCGACCGCGATGGACCGGCTGAGCTCGCGGACTCGCCGGCGGCGGTTCACATACTCCAGCCGCCTCTGGAACTGCGCGATGCTCGATGTGGCGTCTTCGACGCCGCCGTCCTCGACGATCAGCGCCGAAATCATATGCCGCGCGGCGTCGGAGGCAACCGTGGACAGCAGAGCGGTCGCCGCCACCTCGGGGGCGGCCTTCAAGGCCTCCACGATCTCACGCAGCGCGGGGTGCGCCACGTCGCCGGGCTCGAGCAGCGGGAGCAGCGTGGTGCGGGCGGGGCCGGACAGCAGCAGCAAGGTGATGAGCTTGCGATCCTCGGCGGAAGCGGAGGGGCCGGCGCTCGATGCGACGCCGACCGGTGTGGCCGGCCGCCGGAGGGAGGCGGCGAGCCGCTGCGCCTCGATCCACAGCTGCGTGGCATCGACGCCGAGACGGGCGGCCGCCTCGCGCGAAAGCGCGGCAGCCTCTTCGGCGTCGGAGACCTTCGACAGCATGAGCGCGACCCGGGCGAAGGCGTTCGTCCGAGCCCGCGGCGTCGCGGTGTCGGCGTCGCCGATGGTGCGCGCCAGCGCATAGGACAGCAGGCTCCGGGCGGCCGCGATGCGTGCGGCGAAGGCCTCGGCGCCCTCGGTGCGCAAGAAGGTATCCGGATCGTGCCCGGCAGGCAGGAGCGCGACCTTCACGCGCAGCGTGGTCCCATTCTCGAACGCCCCCGATCGGTTCACGGCCCAGGCAAACCCGCCTGCGTTGGGCTCGAGCAGCTCCTGGGCCCGCTCTGCAGCCTTCTGACCCGCGGCATCGGCGTCGAAGAACGTCACGACCTCGTCGCAGTAGCGCCGCAGCAGCGCGAGCTGCGCCGGCGTGAATGCCGTGCCAAGAGCGGCCACCGTCTCCGTGAACCCGTGCTGGTGCGCCATGAGGCAATCGATATAGCCCTCGACGATCAACGCCCGGTTCCGCGTGCGAATCGTCTCCCGCGCGACGTCGGCGGCATACAGCAGATTACCTTTCGTGTACAGCGGCGTCTCCGGCGAGTTCAAGTATTTCGGCTGTTCGTCGCCGAAGGCCCGGCCCCCGAAAGCGACCACGCGGCCCTGGAGATCGCGGATCGCGAACAGAAGCCGACCACGAAACCGATCGTAGACGCCGGCGCGATTGTCGCGAGCGACGGCGAGGCCGGCCGCCACCAGTGTGTCCTCGGACACCTGCTCGGACTTCATGACGCCGAGCAGCGTCTCCCAGCCATCGGGGGCATAGCCGAGGCCGAAGCGTCTGGCCACCTCGGGATCGACGCCACGCTCGGCCAGGTATTTTTGTGCCCGTGCGCCCGCGGGCTTCCACAGGGTGTCGGCGTAAAAGCGGGCGGCCAGATCCATGGCGCGAAGCAATTCCTCGCGGCCGGATTCGGCGGCCCCGGTCGCGCGCTCCTCCGGAAGCGTCACGCCGGCCGTCTTGGCGAGAGCGCGCACGGCCTCGGGGAAGGAGAGGCGATCCTGGCGCATCACGAATCCAAAGACATCGCCGCCGACGCCGCACCCGAAGCAGTGGAAGATCGCCTTCTTGGGATTGACCATGAAGGAGGGCGTCTTCTCGCCGTGGAACGGGCATAGCCCTTTCCAGTTCACGCCGGCCTTGCGGAGGTTCACGAAGCGGCCGATGAACTCCACGATGTCCACCCCGGCGCGGATGTCATCGAGCACCGCGGGGGAGTAGGTGGCCATCAGCTGACTCTCAACACGGCGACGGTGGCCCCCGCGCCGCCCTCGGACGGCTCGCCGTCCCTGAACGATTCCACGAGCGGGTGACTCGACAGCAGGATCCGTACGGCCTTGCGAAGCGCCCCCGTGCCCTTGCCGTGGATCAAACGCACGTTGGCGAGCCCGGCCATGAACGCGTCGTCGAGATACTGCTCGACGAGGTCGCGCGCCTCGTCGGAAGTCTTGCCGAGCAAGAGCAGCTCGCGGGCGATGGGCCGGGCGATCGTCGTCTCGACGGCGGGCGCGACCGGCCGCCGGCCATGGCTTTCGCGGCCCGGCGCGTTGTCGACACGCCGCAAGGCGCCCACCGGGACCCGCACGGTGACGGTACCCGCACGCACGGTCGCATAATCGCCGGTGATGGCCAGGAGCTCGCCCGTGAGACCGAGATGCTCGGCAGCCACGGCCATGCCGGCGGCGAGACGATCGTCGCCAGCTGACGGCGGCGTGGGGGTGGGGGCCACCCGTGCCGCGACATCCTGAAGGCGCCGGCGGGCATCCTGCAGCGTCGGCCGAGATTTCTCCGTCCGCTTCAAGCGCTCCCACTCCGACGCCACCGCCCGGCGAATCTCGGTAACCAGCGCAGCGGCCTCCGCCTTGGCGCGCTCGACGGTGGACCGCGCGCGGTGTTCCGCGTCTTGCTCGACGCGCTGCGCGGCGGCCAGGCGCGCGGCCGTCTCCGCCTCGCGCCGGTCCAGCTCCCGCGCACGCTCGGCCTCGCTTCGATTGCGCGCATCGAGCTGGGCGAGGAGCTCCGACACGCGCCGCGCGTACTCGGAGCGATGCGTCTCGGCGCGCGAGATGAGCTCGGGGGAGAGTCCAAGACGCGCGGCGATGGCCAGCGCCCAGCTCTGGCCGGGGCGGTCGTACACGAGGCGGAAGGTGGGAGCAAGCGTGGCCGCGTCGAACTCGACCGAGGCATTGCGGGCGCGCGCATGCGTCGAGGCGAAGCTGCGCAGCGGCTCGAGATGGGTGGTGGCGACCACGAGCGCGCCCCGGTCGGCGAGAGCTTCCAGGATGGCCTGCGCGAGGGCCGCGCCTTCGTCCGGATCGGTGCCGGCGCCGAGCTCGTCGAGGAGCACGAGCGAGTGGTCGTCGGCCGAGTCGAGCACCTGTCGGACCTGCTTCACGAAGGCGGAGAACGTCGAGAGGTTTTCCGCGACCGACTGGTCGTCGCCGATGATGGCGAAGAGCCGGCCGAAGATCGGAAGCCGCGAGTGATCGGCGGCGGGGACGTGGCAGCCGGCCTGCGTCATCAGCGACAGCAACGCGAGCGTCTTCAGCGCGATCGTCTTGCCGCCGGCATTCGGCCCCGTGATCAGCAGGAGCGGGTGCTCCGGCGACAGCAGCAGATCGACGGGCACGACGTCCCGTGCCGGGTCGCGCCACTGCTGCGCGAGCAGGAGCGGATGCCGCGCCGCCTTGATCTCCACCCGTCCGTCACGGTC
>DASTCJ010000083.1:0-17851 GCA_035605575.1 Candidatus Methylomirabilota bacterium | reverse complement strand
TGCCGGAGATCGAGCCGGCCCCAGTGCGTGTCGTGGGAGCCGATCGACACGAGCGTGCCGAGACGGGTCAGCGCGTACGACGAGCGCTCGAACGTCTCGCCGCCGATGTGCTCGATGACGACGTCGACCCCCCGCTTGTCGGTCCACCTCTTGGCTTCCTCGACGAAGTCCTGCGTGCGGTAGTTGACGACGTGCTCGGCGCCGAGCGCGCGCGCGAAGGCGATCTTGTCGTCGCTGCCGACGGTCGTCATGACGCGCGCGCCGACGAGCCGCGCGATCTGGATGGCCGCGCTGCCGACCCCGCTGCCGGCCGCCTGCACCAGCACGGTCTGGCCCGGCCGGAGCTGCGCCTGCGCGATGAGCGCGTGCCACGAGGTGAGCATGGCGAGCGGCACCGCCGCCCCCGCCTCGAAGGAGATCGCCTCGGGCAGCGGCACCATGTTGGCGGCCGGCGCCTTCACGAGCTCGGCGTAACCGCCGTCGCGCGCGGCACCGAGATAGCCGTACCGCAGGCACACGGTGCGCTCGCCGCGCAGGCAGAACTCGCACGTCCCGCACGAGAAGCCGGGGAAGATCACCACACGCGTCCCGCGGGCAAGGCCCTTCACCGCGCTGCCGGTCGTCTCGATGACCCCGGTGACCTCGCACCCGTTGACGTGCGGCAACCCCTCCGGCGGTGGGTAGCGGCCGTCGAGCAGCAGCATGTCGACGTGGTTCAGCGCACACGCCTTCACGCGCACGACGACCTCGGCGGCCTCCGGCGCGGGATCCTTGTAGTCGCCGTAGATGATCTTGTCGCTGCCGCCGTGCTCCTTGAAATACGCCGCCTTCACGCGCTCGCTCTCCTCGCCCGCTAGAATGGCACTTCGGTGCGCTCGTCCTTCACCCGGCGCGCCTTGTGGTCCCAGCGCGGGAGCTCGCCCGGCCTGGTCGCCTCCACGGTGACGCGGATGCCGAGGCCGACGCGCAGCGCGTCGGCGAGCGCCGCACAGAGTCCCTCGCACTCGGCCGTGGCCAACGACGGCGCCGGATCGACGCGCAGCAGGATGTCGTCGAGCCCGTCCTGCCGCCGGAACACGATCTGGAACTCGTCCACGCCGCTGAAGGGACGCACGAGCTCCTCGATGCGCCGCGGATAGACGATCACGCCACGGACCTTCTTCATGTCGTCGAGGCGGGCGAGCACGCCGCCCTCGAAGGCGAGCAGCGTGCGTCCGCACGGGCAGCGCCGATCGGCAACCTGCACGACGTCGCGCGTGCGGTAGCGGATCAGCGGCATGGCGCGCCGATAGAGGCTCGTGAACACGAGCTCGCCGCGCCCGCCGGGCTTCACCGGGGCGCCCGTGTCGTCGAGCACCTCCGGGTAGCAATAGTCCTCGTGGACATGCACGAGGCCGGAGCGCGCGTCGCACTCGAAGCCCCAGGCCGCGATCTCGGTCAGGCCCGGCAGGTCGAAGGCGCGGGCGCCGAAGGCGGCCTCGATCTTCGCGCGCGTGGCCGGAATCGATGCGCCGGGCTCTCCCGTGTGCCACGTGAGCCGGATCTTCGTCTGCTTCGCGAGGTCGATGCCCTTCTTGGCCGCATGCTCGGCGAGAAACAGCGCGTAGGAGGGCGTGCAGCCGAGGACGGTGATCGGATAGGTCAGCAGCGCGTCGAGGCGTTGATCGGTCGAAAGCCCTCCGACGGGAAACACGAGGCAACCCAGATCCTGCGCCGCGTAGAAACCGGACCAGTACCCGATCCACGGCCCGTAGGAAAAGGCCGCCATGACCATGTCGCTCTTGCGGACGCCGAAGGCGTAGAGCGAGCGCGCGTACGAGTGAAAGAACCCGTGCCAGTCATCGGCGGTGTCGAGGAATGCGAGCGGGCGGCCGGTCGTCGCGGAGGTCATGTGGATGCGCACGACGTCGTCGACGGGCACGGCGAGCAGATCGCCCCACGGTGGATGGTCGGCCTGGTTCGCCTTCAGCTCGTCCTTGGTCGTGAACGGCAGCGCTCGCACGTCGTCCAGGGAGCGGAGCTTCGGCCTCGCGCCCGCCGCCTTCAGCTTGCGCCGATAAAACGGGCTGTGAGCCGCCGCGTGCGCGAGCTGCGCGCGCAGCCGCTCGAGCTGCAGCGCCGCGAGCGTCGCCCGCGACGCGCGCTCGATCCGGGGTTCGAGGTAGCGCCCAGCCACGTCAGGCCTGCAGCAGCTCGCCCATCTTGCCGAAGAACTTGTCGGCCATCATCTTCGACACGCCGCCGAGCATGCGCTGGCCGACGGAGGCGATGAGGCCGCCCACCTGCAGGTCGGCGTTGTATGACACGCGCGTGCCGCCCGCGATGTCGGAAAGCGTGATGACGGACTCGCCGCGAACGAAGCCGGGACCGCCGGTGCCCTCCACCGCCATCTTGTACGACTCGGGCGGCTTCTTGTCGGAGAGGCGGACCTTGCCCTCGAACGTCCCTTTCACACCGCCGACGCCGACCTTCATGGTCGCCTTGTACTCGTCATTGCCGAGGGCCTCGAGCTTCTCGCAGCCGGGAATTGCCTGGCGCAGCCGCTCCGGATCGAGGAACGCGTCCCAGACTTTCTGCCGCGGGGCAAGAACGTCGTGTGAGCCTTCGAGCTTCATTTGCAGTCCTCTCCTTCTTCGCGGGTGCGCGCGCACCGAGGCGCGGGATAACTCGCAGTAGTATTGGATGGATCGGAGCCTGTCAAGCCAGCCCACCGCGGGCATGCCGGTTGCAACTCCTTCCCTGTGGCTCGACACCCCACAAGGAGGAGCATTCGCAATGAAGAAAATGCTATCGGGCTTCTGCGCGCTCGCGCTGCTGGCCGGCGCCAGCGTCGCGTGCAATCGCACCGAGACCGATCGGGTCGGCAGCACGCCGGATCGGTCGACGCCGTCCGCTTCGCCCGGCGCGACCACGACGCCGGGCCGCAGCAGCACCACCACCGGCTCCGGCTCGGTGAGCGGATCCACGGGCAGCAGCTCCACGTCGCCGTCCACGCCGTCCAGCGGCGCGGCATCGTCGAGCACGAGCACCCCGAGCGGCAGCGGCTCGTCCAGCACCACGAAGTAAGCTCGCAGCGTGGTGGCGCCGGTGCGCGTGTGCGCGCCGGCGCCTCAGCTGTGCGCCGGCCACACGACGCGGCCCGGCACGATCCGCGCGATCCGTGCCGCCGCGATCGGCGTCTCGATCACGAGCGTCCCGGCCTCCGCCTCCACCGATGCCAGGCGCGCGATACCGAGCGTCTCGCCCTCCGCATCCACGATCCCGAGCAGCAGACCCTCGACCAGCGCCAGCGGTGGCGCGCCGCGGGGCGCACGCGTGTCGACGCGATCCGTCGGCACGCGGATGGCGACGGCGCCGCGCAGATAGTCCGCCAGCGCGCGATCGCGATGCTGTCGACGCTGCGTTTGCGTGCGGCGCGTCGCCGCCGGCGACGCCGCCACGCGAACAATGGTGGGACGCTCCGCGCCGCCGAGAGCACGGACGAGCGGCTCGCTCTCGTCCTTGCGCTGCACGACGATCACGAGGTCGGGATCGATGGCGCGCAGCTTTGCGCGCTTGAGGGCCAGGCCGAGCGCGCCCTCCACGAGCCCGCCGGTGTCGACGATGACGTGGGCGAATCCGCCGGCCAGCGCGCGCCGCACGAGACGACCGCTGGCGTCGGCGGTGTGACCGATCCGGCGCACGGGCGATGTGTCGCCGATGAATTCGAGCGCGAGGCGCTCGGCGTCACGCAGCCGGGTGAGCGGCCGCGTCACCGCGCCGAGGCTCACCGTCGTCGGGGGGCCGATCTCCGACTGGCCGACATCGGCGTCGACGACGGCCACGCGCGCGCCGCGCGCGGCGAGCGTGCTCGCCAGCTGAGCGGCGAGCGTGCTCTTCCCGGTGTCGCCAGCGCCGACGATGACGGTGACGCGGACGCGCGCGGCCGCCTCGAGGGCGGCGGCGTCCGGCCCCGGCATCGCTACCCGAGCGTCTTGATGGCGGCGCTCATGCGCGCCAGACCCTCACGGATCAGGACTTCGCTCGTCGCGTACGACAGTCGGACGTGCGCGTCGGAGCCGAAGTCGAGACCGGGCACGACGGCGACTCGCGCCTGCTCGAGCAGAAACGCGGCGACGTCGAGCGACCCCGCCAGCGTCGTCGTCGCGCCATCCCGCGTCCAGGTGCGCCCGACCAGTCCCGAGATGTTGGCGAAGGCGTAGAACGCGCCCTTGGGCATCACGCACGAGACACCGGGGAGGGCATTGAGACCGCCGACGATCAACCGCCGCCGCCGGTCGAACTCGCCGGCCATCTTGGCGACGTCGTCTTGCGGACCCGACAACGCCTCGACCGCCGCCCACTGCGCGACGGAGGACGGATTCGACGTCACCTGGCTCTGCACGTCGGTCATGGCGCGGATGAGGTCGCGAGGGCCGGCCGCATAGCCGATGCGCCAGCCCGTCATCGCATAGGCCTTTGAGCACGTATTCACGAGGATCGTCCGCGCTTTCACCTCGGCCCCCAGCGCGGCGATCGACAGGTGGCGTCCCTCGAACGTGAGCGATTCGTAGCATTCGTCGGCGACGATCCAGAGATTTCCGGCCACCGCGAGCCGCGCCACCGCCGTCAGCGCGTCGCGGGAGAACACCGCGCCCGTCGGATTGTTCGGGCTGTTCAGCACCACCAGCTTCGTGCGCGGGGTGATGGCCGCCCGCAGCCGGTCGGGATCGAGATCGAAGCCGGTCGCCTCGCGCGTCTCCACGGTGACCGGCACGCCGCCGAGCAGGCGTACCTGCTCGGGATACGACACCCAGAAGGGGCTTGGTACCAGCACCTCGTCGCCGGGGTTCACGAGCGCGGTCACGATGTTGAAGAGCGTGTGCTTGGCCCCGCACGACACGAGCACGTCGGGCGGCTCGTAGGCGAGACCGTTGTCACGCTGCAGCTTGGCGCACACCGCCGCGCGCAGCTCGGGAATGCCGCCGACCTCCGTGTACTTGGTCTGCCCGCGGCGCAACGCCGCCACCGCGGCGTCCTTGATGCGCTCCGGCGTGTCGAAGTCCGGCTCGCCGGCGCCGAAGGAGATGACGTCGATGCCTCGCGCGCGCAGCTCCTTGGCCTTGGCCTGGACGGCGAGCGTCGAGGAGGGCGCGAGCGTCTTGAGCCGGTCGGCGAGGATCACTTCAGCGGGAACTTCTCGGTGAGACGCTTCTCGACGACCGCGGGCACCATGCCCGCCACCGACGTGCCAAAGCTGGCCACCTCTTTGATGAGTCGCGACGAGATGTACGTGTACCGCTCGTGCGGCATGAGGAACACCGTCTCGACGTTCGAGCGAAGCTTCCGGTTCATGAGCGCCATCTGGAACTCGTACTCGAAGTCGGACACGGCGCGAATGCCACGGACGATGCAGTGCGCGCGCTCACGCGCGACCAGATCGATGAGCAGTCCGTCGAAGGCGACGATGCGCAGATGGGGCCCGACGCCGAGATTGGCGGTGGCCTCGTCGAGCATCTCCAGCCGCTCGCCGACGGTGAAGAGCGGCTGCTTGGACGGGTTGGCGACGACGGCGACGATGACCTCGTCGAAGATCTGCAGGCTGCGCTGGATGACGTCCACGTGGCCGTTGTGGATCGGATCGAACATTCCGGGATAGACGGCGCGCTTGGACACGCATCAACCTCGCGGCGACGGGGATGTCGACGGGGCATCGTAGCCGCCCGCTCGAAAGAAAGTCAAGGTCGTCTCCCCGAACCGGCGCGTCCGAAACGCGCGCAGCACGCCGGCGACGTCGCCGGGGGCGCGCTTGGTGAGGTGCTGGGCGACGACGAGCGCGCCGGCGGCGAGCACGTCCCCGGCTCCGAGGGCCACGAGCGTCGGCGTCGTCGCCTCCGCCTCGTAGGGAGGATCGAGGAAGATCACGCCGAAGCGCTCGCCCTCGCGCGCCAGCCGCGCCAGCGCTCGCGCGACGTCCTCTCGGAGGACGCGGACGGCCGGCGCCACGCCGAGGGCCACGATGTTGTCGCGCAGCGCGGCCACGGCGCGCGCGTCGCGCTCGACGAAGGTGATGTGCGCGGCGCCGCGCGAGAGCGCCTCCAGCCCGACGCCGCCCGCGCCGGCGAACAGATCGAGCACCCGTGCCCCGGGCAGCCACGGCATCAGCGTGTCCATCAGCGCGATGCGCACCTGATCGGCGGTGGGCCGGGTCACGTCGCCGCGCGGGGTGACGAGCCGCCGGCCCTTGTGAACGCCCGCGATGATGCGCACGCTCAGCCGACGGAGGCGAGATCGAGCTTGCCGCGCCAGCGCGTCAGCAGCGCGTGTCGCAGACCGCGGTGCGCCGGATCGCGGAGCTCGGCATCGGCGGCCACGATCGCTTGCGCCTCGCGGCGCGCCTCGTCGAGCAGCGGCGCGTCACGGAGCAGGTCCGCCGCGCGGAACTCCGGCAGCCCCGACTGCCGCGTGCCGAAGAACTCGCCGGGCCCACGCAGCTGCAAATCCACCTCGGCGATCTTGAAGCCGTCGTTCGTCTGTACCATGGCTTCGACGCGCCGCTCGGCGTCCTCGCCCAGCCGGCCGGCCGTCAGCAGGATGCAGTAGGACTTCCACGGTCCGCGCCCGACGCGGCCGCGCAACTGGTGGAGCTGCGACAGGCCGAAGCGCTCGGCGTGCTCGATCAGCATGACCGACGCGTTCGGGACGTCGATGCCCACCTCGATCACCGTGGTGGCGACGAGCACATCGATGTCGCCCCGCTTGAAGCGCTGCATGATCGCGTCCTTCTCCTCGCTCGACATTCGCCCGTGCAGCAGCCCGACGACCAGCTGCGGAAAGACGTCGCGCTGCAAATGCGCCGCCATGTCGGTGGCGGCTTTCAGGTCCATCGCCTCCGACTCCTCCACCAGCGGATAGACGACGTAGATCTGCCGTCCCTCTGCCGCCTGATCGGCCAGGAACTTGTAGATCTGCGGGCGGCGCGACTCCGTGCGCGCTTCGGTACGCACCGGCTTGCGTCCGGGAGGCAGCTCGTCCAGCACGCTGACGTCGAGATCGCCGTAGAGCGTGAGCGCGAGCGTGCGTGGGATCGGGGTCGCCGTCATCACCAGGACGTCGGGGCGCTCGCCTTTGCCCTTGAGCCGGGCGCGCTGATGCACGCCGAAGCGGTGCTGCTCGTCCACGACGGCGAGGCCGAGCCGCTGGAAGGCCACGCGCTCCTGGACGAGCGCGTGCGTGCCGACGACGCAGCCGACGTGACCCGCCTCGATCGACGCGCGTCGAGCGGCCGCGTCGCGTCCTTTCAGTCCCGAACGGAGCAGCGTCACCGGCACCCCGAGGGGCTCGAGCAGCCGCGACAGGGTCAGGTAATGCTGCTCGGCGAGGATCTCGGTCGGCGCCATCACCGCCGCCTGATAACCGGCCTCCACGGCCGTGCACACCGCCAGCGCGGCCACGATCGTCTTGCCGGACCCGACATCGCCCTGCAGCAGGCGGTGCATCGGATAGGGTGCCGCCATGTCTGCGCGGATCTCGTCCCACACGCGCTCCTGGGCGCCGGTGAGCGCGAAGGTGAGGCTCTCGCGCAGGCGGCCGACCAGCGTTCCGCGCGGGCGCATCGAGATGCCACGCGCGCGGGTGGTCCGCGAGCGCAGGATGGCGAGGCCGAGCTGGAGCAGCAGAAAGTCGTCGAACGCCAGCCGGCGCATCGCGCGCGCGCGCTCCGCCTCGGTGGCCGGAAAGTGCGCCTGCCGCACCGCCTCCGCCAGCGGCGGCAGCCCGCGATGCGCACGCGTCGCCTCCGGCAGCGTCTCCTCCACGGCGGCACCGAACTCCTCGATGGCCTGCCACATCAGCCGGCGTAGCGGGCGCTGCGGCAGGCCGTCGGTCGTGGAGTACACGGGGACCAGACGTCCGGCGTGCAGGTGCTCGTCGTCCCCCCCCTCGACGAGCTCCCAGTCCTGCACGGCGATCGTGATCTTGTCGCGATAGCGGCCGACCTTGCCGTGCAACACGAGGCGCTGGCCGCGCGACAGCACGCGCGTCAGGTAGTGGCGACCCGCGAACAGCGTCGCCGTCGCATAACCGCTCTCGTCGCGCAGGAGCAGCGCGAGCGGCGCGCGCCGCCGCTCCGGCGGCGGCGGGCTGATGCCGGCGATGATGCCCGAGCAGGTCGCCGACTCGCCCACGTGCAGTGCCGACAGCGGCGTGAACCGCGTGCGGTCCTCGTGGCGGATGGGCACGAAGAACAGCGCATCGCCGACCGTGTCGAGCCCCTTGCGCGCGAGCAGCTTGGCGCGCTCGGGGCCGACGCCCTTCAGGAACTGCAATGGCGTGGCGAGTCCGACCGGTGCGCGCGTTTGCCTGGTCCCCGTCATTGTGTTACTAAATCTGCTGGTCTCTGCGGCTGGAACCCCATCCCCAAGGAGTCGTGATGGCGCAGCGGTGTGATCTGTGCGGCAAAGGCCCATCCGTCGGCAACACGGTGAGCCACGCTCACAAGCTGACGCGACGACGGTGGCTGCCGAACCTCGTGTCGATGCGAGCCCTCGTGGACGGTCGAACGAAGCGCGTGCGCGTCTGCACGCGCTGCCTCAAGGCCGGAAAAGTCACGAAGGTCATTTAAGCACAATCGGCAGGGGGCGTTGCCCCCTGCCGAATGGTGACTGATGGGAGGCCGCCACCCCCCATCGGTGACTGCAACAGCGTTACTTCTTCTTCTTTTTGGCCGCCTTCTTCTTCGCCATCGAGATGTCACCCCCCTTCCTGCTGCGACAAGCGCTGCGGAAACGTCGTCCTTACTTCTTTTTCTTCTTCTTGGCCGCCTTCTTCTTCGCCATCCGAGAGTCACCCCCCTCCGTGAGCGGTCTCAGTAGCCCATGGCTTCGCGGCGAAGATGCTCGGCCTGCTCGGCGCCGCGACGATCGGCGTGAACGAGATCGGCGTAGAGCTGCGGGACGCTGACGACCTTGAGGCCGGCCTTCTCCAGCGTTCCGTAGAAGACGCCGGGGTCGTACGGCGTCAGCACGTGCAGGCTGCCGTCGCGCTCGGCCGTCGGCCTCAGACCGAGCGCCGCCGCCAGCGGCGCCGGGTCGCCGTCGAGGTAGCAGTGCAGCGTCGTCAGTCGCGGCTGCGGCGCGATCAGCGAGAGGCCGGCGCCGAGCGTGAATGCATAGCGCCGTCCCTCGGCGGCCGCCGCGCGCGCGACGTCCGTCATGAGCTTGCGGCTCACACGCTCGGGCACGAAGTACGACGTGACCTCGTTGGAGCGCACGGTGTAAGACTCGCACCACGCCTGGAGCAGATCGGCCGGCTTGCCGAGATGGATCCGCTGCGCGTCGTCGCGCGCGACCCAGCGCAGGTCCTCGAGCCGTTTCACCACGTTGTGCGAGTGACCGAGGCTCACCTCGGCGGCTTTTGCCAGCTCCTCGAGCCGCCACGCGCGGGCCGGCTCCGTGAGCAGCACGCGCACGACGCGTGTGGCGCGCGGCGCGAACAGCGACCGCAGTGGCCGCGTCGACGGCCGGACATTGCGCTTGCCTTCCTTCTCGATGAGAACCTGGTCGAAGGCGAGGTAGCAGTTGCCGGAGAGGTCGACGTAGCCGAGGTTGTTGTCCTTGAGGATCCGCGCGCTCTGGGAGCCGATATAGACGGCGGCGGCCACGGGGTACGCACCGGGGACTGCACGTCGCACGTCGAGAAGCCGCGTGACGGCGGCGCGGATCTGACGCGGTTGCCCGAGCGCGCTCACTTCAACCACCACCAGGCGCTCCTGCTCGCCCAGCCTGAATTTCACCGCCAGATCGGCGGCTTTGCCGCCAACACGGAGATCGGCGACTTCCTCCCAGGCGCGGGCTTTGGGAAACAGCTCGCGCAGGCGCTGGGCTACTTGTCGCCGAATCTCGCCGGTTTTCAGCATCTTGCTCTTGTCCCCGCCCTTTCAGCATCCGCTGAAACATTACGAACTATTGAAACTCCTTGTCAACACAAAACTTAGGCGTCGCAGCTAGAACACCGTGCTGGTAGGTACTGTTATGGAGGCCGAGCGCTCGAGCGCCGGTAACGGCGAGAGGCGGACTACGCCTCGTCGTCTTCGATACGGTGCATCGTCTCGTCGTCGAGGCCGAAATAGTGCCCGAGCTCATGCACGACGGTCTCGCGAACGATCTCGGCCATCTCCCGCTCGTCCACCGCGTCTTCCTCGATCGGCCCCTGATAAATCGTGATCACGTCCGGCATCACGTTGCCGTACGAGGAATCCCGCCGCGTGAGATCGATACCCCGGTAGAGCCCATAAAGCGTGTCCGGCGGCTCGATCCCCATCTCTTGGAGCGTATCGTCGTCCGCCCAGTCTTCAACCACGACGGCGATGTTCGCGATCTTGTCGCGAAACTTCCTCGGAAGCTTCCGCAACGCCTTGTCGACGAGCGCCTCGAACTGCCGACGAGTCATAGCGCACCACCCGCGGTGACCGCGGCGCCGAGAAGGGTGCAGATGCGAGGCGGCGAAGGAGCGGGCGACCGAGGCGTAGGCCGCCTACGCCGCAGGAAGCCCCGACTGAGCCAACGACGCAGATGCGCCCTTATCGGCGTCGCGCCTACAGGCCGCGGACGCGCTCGACGTTGATGACATCTGGGACGTCCCGGATGGACGTCATGATCTCCTGGAGCTGGCGCAGATCGGCCACCTCGACGACGAAGTTGTTGATGCCGCGCCGGTCGTCGGTGACCTCGACCTCCGCCTTCGTGATGTTTCCGTTCCGGGATGAGATCGCGCCCGTGATCTCCGACAGAAGGCCCGGCCGATCGCGGCCGATGTACACCGCGATGCGGACCGGCCGCTTGGCCGGCTCCTCCGTCGGCTCGTCGCCATCCCACTCGACGTTCACGAGCCGCTCGCGGTCGAGGACGCTCTTGACGACGGTCAGGCAATCGCGCGCGTGAACGGTGAGACCGCGCCCGCGCGTGATGAAGCCGACGATCTGATCGCCGGGGAGCGGATTGCAGCACTTGGCGAAGCGGACGAGCAAATCGTCGACGCCGCGGATGCGCACGCCCTGCTCGGTCTTCGGGCGGGTTCCCGGCGTGGGCTTCGGTCGCTCGACCGTGTCGAGCGTGGCGCCCGGCGCGAGCTTGTTGAGCAGCTGATGAACCGACGCCTTGCCGTACCCGACGGCGGCCAGCACGTCGTCGGGGGTGGGATAGCCGAGATCGGACGCCGCGCGCGCCATCTCCTCGCCCGAGACGAGCGCCGCCGGGTTCAGCCGATACTTCTTGGCCTCGCGCTCGAAGAGCTCGCGGCCCAGCTCGATCGACCGCGCGCGCTCTTCGACCTTCAGCCACTGGTTGATCTTGGCGCGCGCCCGCGTGGACTTCACGAGCTTGAGCCAGTCGCGGCTCGGGTGCTGATTCGGCGAGGTGACGATCTCCACGATATCGCCCTGGCGCAGGGTGTAGCGCAGCGGCACGAGCTTGCCGTTCACTTTGGCGCCGACGCAATGCTCGCCGACCTTGGTGTGCACGGCGAAGGCGAAGTCGATCGGGGACGAGCCCTCGGGCAGCGCCTTCACGTCGCCCTTCGGTGTGAACACGTAGACCTCGTCGGGAAAGAGGTCGACGCGCACGCTGTCGAGGAACTCGTGCGGATCCTTCGTGTCCTGCTGCGTCTCGAGGAGCTGGCGCAGCCAGAGCAGCGACTCGTCGAGCTTGTCCTTGCGCTCCTTGCCCGACTTCTTCTCCTTGTACAGCCAGTGGGCGGCGATACCCTCCTCGGCGATGCGGTGCATCTCCCAGGTCCGGATCTGGATCTCGATCGGATCGCCCTTGGGCCCGATGACCGTCGTGTGGAGCGACTGGTACATGTTGACCTTCGGCATCGCGATGAAATCCTTGAAGCGGCCGGGCACGGGCTTCCACAGCGAATGGATCACGCCGAGGGCGCCGTAGCAGTCACGGACGGAGCCGGTGATGACGCGGACGGCCGTGAGGTCGTAGATCTCGTCGAACTCACGGCCCTGGTCGTGCATCTTCTTGAAGATCGAATAGAAATGCTTGGGCCGCCCGCGAATCTGGGACTCGATGCCGACTTCCGAGAGCTTGCGCTCGATGATGGCGATGACGTGATTGATGTCCGCCTCGCGCTCGAGCCGCCGCTTGGCCACCCGCTTCTGCAAATCGATGTAGACGTCGGGCGACATCGCGCGCAGCGCGAGGTCTTCGAGCTCCGCCTTGACCTTCGCCATGCCGAGCCGATGCGCGAGCGGCGCATAGATGTCGAGCGTCTCGTGGGCGATCTTGCGCGCCTTGTCCGGCGCCAGGTAATCGAGCGTGCGCATGTTGTGAAGGCGATCGGCCAGCTTGATCATCAGCACGCGCAGGTCGCGCGCCATGGCCACCAGCATCTTGCGGAAGTTCTCGGCCTGTCGCTCCTCGCGCGAAGAAAACGCGAGCTTGCCGATCTTGGTGACACCGTCCACCAGCTCGGCGATCTCCTTGCCGAATTCGGCTTCGAGATCCGCCTTCGTGGTGGAGGTATCCTCCAGCACGTCGTGCAGGAGACCGGCGGTGACCGTGGTGACGTCCATCTTGAAATCGACGAGGAGCCCGGCGACCTGGAGCGGATGAGAAAGGTACGGCTCGCCAGAGGCGCGCTGCTGGCCGCGGTGGGAGCGCTCAGAGAACCTGTAGGCGCGCTGCAAGACCTCCAGGTCTGCGCCCGGCTGGTACTTCGGAATTTCGTCGATCAGCGTTTCTAGCTGGGTCACCCGCCGCCAACCTCTGTGTAATCATGTGATTTTACGCGCTTCCCCGGCTTTTACCATTCCTTTTTTCGCACGCAGTCGCCCCTCGACGTAGCTCGTCCAATCCACGACCAATGCCGCCGCGATGTACGTGGTCGAATACGTTCCCGTGATCACGCCAACGAAGAGCACGAACGCGAAATCGGCGAGCACACGGCCACCGAAGAAGAGCAGGATGGCCGCCGAGAAGAACACCGTCAACGAGGTGAGGATCGTCCGCGACAGCGTTTGATTGACGGCCACGTTCATCTGCTGGGCGAACGTCATGCCCTTGGGCACCTGCTTGCCGCGGTTCTCCCGGAGCCGGTCGTAGGCCACGATCGTGTCGTTGACGGAAAAGCCGATGATCGTCAGCAGCGCCGCCAGCACCGGCAGCGAGAACTCGCGGTGCGAGAGCGACAGCGCGCCGAGGCAGACGAGCACGTCGTGGAAGACGGCGACCACGGCCGCCACCCCGCCCTTCAGGTCGAACCGGAGGGCAATGTAGAGCAGGATACCGATGAGGCCGAAGAGCACCGCGTACACGGCCTGCCACTGGAGCTCTTTGCCCACCTGCGGTCCGACGAACTCCACGCGCCGCATCTCGAATTTCCCGAGCGACGGCTCCTGCCCCAGCGCGGCCTCGATCCGCTTGGCCATCTGCTGCGAGTCCGTGCCGGCGGCGAGCGGCAGCCGAATGATGAACTCCTGCGTGTCGCCGAACTCCTGGATGATCGACTCGCCGAGGTTGATGCGATTGAGCCCGGCGCGGATGGCCGCCACCGTCGGCGTCTTCTCGAAGCGCACCTGCACGAGCGTGCCGCCGGTGAAGTCGATGTCGTAGCGCAGCCCCTGCGTCACCAGCGAGACGAGGCCGATCAGCGTCACGATGGCCGAGACGATGTACGCCCACTTCCGCTTGCCGATGAAGTCGTAGTTCGGGTTGTGGAAGATCTCGATCATATGGACACCGCCTGCACCTTGCGGCGCCCCATGTAGACCAGGTCGAACAAGAGCCGGGTGAAGAAGTACGCCGTGAAGAGACTGGCGGCGAGGCCGACGAACAGCGTCACCGCGAAGCCCTTCACCGGCCCGGTGCCGAAATTGTAGAGGATGCCCGCCGTCACCATGACCGTGAGATGGGTGTCGATGATCGTCCGCAGCGCCCGGTTGAAGCCGGCGTCGATGGCCGAGCGCGGCTGCTTGCCGACGCGCAGCTCTTCGCGGATGCGCTCGAAGATCAGGATGTTCGTATCCACGGCCATGCCGATGGTGAGGGCGATGCCGGCGATGCCGGGCAGGGTCAGCGTCGCCCCGAAGCCGGCCATGCAGGCGAGCAGGATCAACAGATTGAGCACGAGCGCCACGTCGGCGATCAGACCGGACAGCCGATAGTAGAGCAGCATGAACACGAAGACGGCCGCCGCCGAGCCGAGGATGGCGATCATGCCCTGCCGGACCGAATCGGCGCCGAGCGACGGGCCGACCGAGCGCTCCTCGAGGATCTTCACCGGCGCCGGCAGCGCGCCCGCACGCAGCACGATTGCGAGATCGCGCGCGTCGTCGACGGTGAACTGACCGGTGATGACCGCGCGCCCACCGGGAATGCGCTCGTTGATGCGCGGCGCGGAGTAGAGGTTGCCGTCGAGGATGATGGCCAGATGGCGGCCGACGTTCTGCTCGGTGATGTCGCCGAAGACCTTGGTGCCGGTCGGCGTGAACTCGATCGCGACCTGCCAGTTGCCCGGCGCGTTCGGATCGGCGCCAACGTCGGCGCGCGTGAGCTCGCCGCCCGTGAGCAGCGCCCGCTTCTGCACGACGTACGGCTGGCGCCGCTCCTCCTTCGTCTGCTTGTCCACGCGGCGCTGGTAGATCAGCTCGTCGCCGTCGGGCACGTTCCCCGCGAGCGCCGCCTGCACGTCCGCCTTCTCGTCGACGAGCTTGAACTCGAGGAGCGCCGTCTTGCCGATCAGCGCCTTGGCGCGCTCGGGATCCTGCACGCCGGGCAGCTGGATCAGGATGCGATCCGAGCCCTGGCGTGTGATGGTCGGCTCGGCGACGCCGAACTGATCGACGCGATTGCGGATCGTCTCGAGACCCTGGCGGACGGCGTCGTCGGCGAGCCGACTGGCCTCGCGATCCCGCATGGTCATGGTGAAGCGGCCGGCGGCCTGATCCTCGGCGCGCCGCTCGAAGGTCTGGAACTCTGCCGCGACCGACTGGGCGTCGTTCCACGCCTGCGGCGACGCGAGCTCCACGACGAAGGACGAGAGTCCCTCGCGCGTGACGCGCTTGGCGCCGATGCCGCGGCGATCGAGGGCCGCCTTGAAATCCCCGGCCGCCCGGTCGGTCTGCCCGGCCACGTGCTTGTCCGTCTCGACGCCGAGGACGAGGTGAATACCACCCTGCAGGTCGAGGCCGAGGTTGATGGTCTTCTTCGGGGGGTACAGCGCCCACACCGACGCGATCAGCACGATGAGGACGATGGCGATCCGCGTCCGGAGATTCCTAGGCATCCTTGTCGCTCTGCGCCTCCACCACTCGCCCGATGGCCGAGCGCTCGAAGTCCAGCTTCACCTGGTCCGCCACGCGCAGGGTCACCGTCGTGTCCGAAAGATTCGTGACGGTTCCGAACATCCCGCTCGTGGTCACCACGCGATCGCCGCGCTTGATGGCGCGGAGCATCCGCTCCCGCTCGGATTTCTGGCGCTGCTGCGGTCGGATCATCAAGAAGTAAAAGATCGCGAACATGGCCGCGAACATCACCAGCGTCGGCATGAGCTGTGAGCTACCGCTGCCGCCGCCCGGGGGGCCGGGCGCCATGGCCCAGGCGGCGTCGGGAATCAGAAAATTCATGAGTGCTCAGGCCTCCGAGCGTTGGGGATCGTCGAGCGGAACGTCAACGGATGATACAGCATATCGCGCGTAAAACCGAGCGCGGAAGGCCTCGAACGCGTGCGCCGCGATGGCGTCGCGCATGGCCGCCATCAGCCCGAGATAGAAGTGGACGTTGTGGAGCGTCAGCAGCCGGTACGCGAGCAGCTCCTCGGCGACGTAGAGGTGCCGCAGGTACGCGCGCGAAAACTGCCGGCACGTGTAGCACCCGCACCGGGTGTCGAGCGGCGCGGGATCGTGCGTCCACCGCGCCTGCTTGATGGTCACCGTGCCCGTGCTCGTGAAGGCCTGGCCGTTGCGCGCGTTGCGCGTGGGCAGCACGCAGTCGAACATGTCCACGCCGCGCGCCACGCCCTCCACCAGATCCTCGGGCTTGCCGACGCCCATGAGATAGCGCGGGCGCCCGGCGGGCAGCGCGCGGGCGACCTGCTCGGTCAGCGCGTACATGCGCGGCTTCGGCTCGCCCACGGCCATGCCGCCGATCGCGTAGCCGTCGAAGTCGAGCGCCACCGTCGCCGCCGCCGCGCGGGCGCGCAGCTCGTCGTCGGTGCCGCCCTGCACGATGCCGAAGAGCGCTTGCCCGTCGGCGACCCTGGCGTGGGCGGCGCGACACCGCTCGGCCCAGGCCAGCGTACGCGCCAGCGAGCGCTCGGCCGTCTCCCGCGTGGCGGGATACGCCAGGCACTCGTCGAGCACCATCGCGATGTCGGCGCCGAGCGCGCGCTGGATGTCGATCACCAGCTCCGGCGAGAGAAAGCGGGTGGCGCCGTCGAGCGGCGCGCGGAACTCCACCCCGTCGTCGGAGATCTTTCGGAGCTTGGCGAGGCTCCACACCTGGAAGCCGCCGGAGTCCGTCAGGATCGCGCCCGGCCACGCCATGAAGCGGTGCAGCCCGCCGAGCGCACGAACCAGCTCGTGCCCGGGGCGCAAGAACAGGTGATACGTGTTGGCGAGCACGATGCTCGCGCCCGCGGCGGCAAGGTCCTCCGGCGTCAGGCCCTTCACCGTCGCCTGGGTTCCGACCGGCATGAAGACCGGCGTGTCGACCGTCCCGTGCGCCGTGGTGAGCTGACCGCGACGGGCCGCGCCGTCCGTCGTGAGCAGATCGAAGCGCATCAGGCGATCAGCATGGCGTCGCCATAGGAGTAGAAGCGATAGCCGGCGGCAACCGCATGACGATACGCGCGCAGCACCGGCTCCCGCCCGGCGAAGGCGGCGACGAGGAGCAGCAGCGACGAGCGCGGCAGGTGGAAGTTCGTCAGCAGCGCGTCGACGGCGCGAAAGACGTGGCCGGGGCGGATGGTGACGGTGGCCGCGCCCGTGAACGATTGCACCCGACCCGCGGCGCCCACGGCGCTCTCGAGCGCGCGCGTCACCGTCGTGCCGACGGCCACGACGCGCCGTCCTTGCGCGCGCGCCCGGTTCACCGCCGTCGCCGTCGCGTCGGGAACGCTCACCGCCTCGGGCGGGATGGCGTGGCCCTCCACGGTCGGGCTCGTGACCGGACGAAACGTGGCGGCGCCGACGTGCAGCGTCAGCGCGTGCACCTCGACGCCGGCCGCGCGGAGGCGCTCGAGCAGCGCGTCCGTGAAATGAAGGCCCGCCGTCGGCGCGGCCACCGAGCCGGGCGCCCGCGCATACACGGTCTGGTAGCGCTGCCAGTCGGCCGGCTCCGGCTTGGCGTGATGCGTGATGTAGGGCGGCAGCGGCGGCAGCCCGTGACTGTCGAGCAGGGACGGGATCGTGCCGTGCTCGCGCGCGACCACCCGGGCGCCGTCGGGATCGGCGGCGACCACGCGCAGCCGCGCGTCACCGACCCGCAGGTGCGCGCCCGGTCGCGCGCGGCGTCCCGGCCGCACGAGCGCGCGCCACGCGCCGTCGCTCACGGCCTCGACGAACAGCAGCTCGACCGGGCGGCCGTCGAGGTCCTCCGCCAGCACGCGGGCGGGGATGACGCGCGAGTCGTTGACCACGAGGCAATCGCCTCCACGCAAGAGCTGGGGCAGCTCACGGACGTGGCGGTCGGCGAGCGCACCGTTGGCGCGGTTCATGACCAGCAGGCGGGAGGCGTCGCGGCTCTCCGCGGGTGCCTGCGCGATGCGGTCGGCTGGCAGGTCATAATCGAACTCGGCGACGTCCACGACCGCTAAGTCTACCGTCACCCGATCTTGCTGCCGGGCCTCACCGGCCGGTCCGGCGCCA
>DASTCJ010000140.1:0-12850 GCA_035605575.1 Candidatus Methylomirabilota bacterium | reverse complement strand
ATAGCCCTGCACGAGCACGGCCCACGTGCTCGATCGGTCCATGCCCGCCGCCGTCTCCTGGAGCGTGCGCACCGCATCGGCACGCAGCCGCACGCTCTTGAAGTCGAAATAGACGTCGGTGTGGCTCACGTCCACCGGCAGAGGCGCGGGCGCCACCGCGCGCACCACCGCGGGCACCGTCTTGCCCGCCGCCTCGACACTGTCCGACCGCATCCAGTAGGTCGCCACCGAGCCGGCCGCCACGAGCACGAGGATGCCGACCAGCATGGCAATCTCCCGTCCACTGCCGCTCTTTCGCTCATCCGCTCCCGTCATGGTCCTGTCCTTTCTTCCGTCCGCGCTTGTCCGGCGTCGGCGATCGCGCAATGCGGTGCCGCGCCGCCGGACACGCAGAGCAACGCGCACGCCACGGCGGCGACCGCGCATCGGCGTGGAAGGACGGGCACTTGCGGCTCGCGCTCGGCGCCGGATGCGGGGATCGCCCCGCATCCCCGCATGGGGCACCGCGCGGGTCAGCCGCTGCGTCCGGAGAAGTGCAGCTGAAGCAGCGCCTCGAGGGAGCGGAAGTGGCGCTCGGGAAGATTCTTGAATCGACGGCGACAGGCGGCCACGGCGGCATCGGCGGAGTCGAAGCCGCCGACTGTCCGGAGCAGATGCTCGTGGTACTCGCGCAGCTTGAGCTCGACGGTGCGGCTCAGCGTCGGATCATCGGCGAGCGCGGCGGCCGCGCGCGCCACATCGCCGCGCGCCTCGACCAGCGCGCGGAACCCGAGGCCCTTCAACCGCTGAGTGACGGTGCTGCGGTCCCAGCCGAGCGAGCGCGCCGTCGCCTGCATGTCGAAGCGATGGCGTCGAAGCGTGGCGAGAACGGCAGCGTCCGTGTCGTGCGGCTCCGCCGAGGCCGGCTTCTCGGTCAGGCGCAGGTCCGCCGGCACGAGGACGTGGCGCTCGGCCAGTGCCGCCGCCTGCCGCAGGCAGTTCTGCAGCTCACGCACGTTGCCGGGCCAGTCGTGACGCTCGAGTGCCGCCAGGGCCGCCTCCGATAGCGCGAGCCCCGGACGCCGGGCCTCGACCGCCGCCTCCTGCAGCAGCCGGCCCGCGAGCAGCGCAATGTCCGCGCGCCGCTCGCGCAGCGGCGGCAGGCGAAGGACCAGCCCCTTCAGGCGAAAGTAGAGATCCTCCCGGAACGAGCCGTCGGCGACGGCGCGCTCGGGGTCGCGATTGGTCGCGGCCACCACGCGGACGTCGACCGACGTGGGCCGAGCCGCGCCCACCCGGTGGAAGCTCTTCTCCTGCAAGACGCGCAGCAGCTTGGCCTGCTGATCCGCACGCAGCTCGCCGATCTCGTCGAGGAAGATCGTGCCGCGATGGGCCTGCTCGAACCAGCCGCGGCGGTCGGCGACCGCGCCGGTGAAGCTGCCGCGCACGTGACCGAACAGCTCGCTCTCGAAGAGATCGGGCGGGATGGCCGCCATGTTGACGGCGACGAACGGCTCGCCGGCTCGCGTGCTGAGCCGATGCGCCGCCCGGGCAAAGAGCTCTTTGCCCGTGCCGGGCTCGCCGATGATGAGGACCGGGAGCGAGGAGCGGGCCGCCTTCTCGAGGTCACGGAAGAGTGCCAGCATCACCGGATCGCGGGTCACGATGCCCACGCGCGCGCACGCGTCGTCGGGTGCGGCGCTTGCCGTGACGGCGTGCGACGCGGTTGTCAGCGCATCGAGGCGCCGGCGCGTCTCCTCCTCCTGCCGGCGCGCCGCCTCGAGCTGCGCGCGCAACACATCCGCCGAGCGCGCCGCGTCGGCCGACCGCTCCATCGCCGCGCGCGCGGCCTCGAGATCCTCCTCGAGGGCCTCCACCGCCGACTCGTGCCGGGCGAGCGCTTCTCGCATCGCGCCGAGCTCGGCTTCCAGGCTCTCGAGCCGACGGCGCGCGTCGACCTGGCGCCAGCCGATCGCCGCGAGCGCGGCGACGACCAGCCCGCCCAGCGGTGCGGCGAGCGGAGCGAGAACGCCGAGCCGGAGGACGAGCATGGCGAGGGCGAGCGTACCGACGGTGACGGCAAGCGTGAAGGCGAGGGCGTGCCACCACCGGCGGCGGAGCCAGAGCCACGCCGTCGCCACGCCGAGCACGAGCGCGGCCAGCCACCCGGACGCGCGCGGCGCCGGGGCCAGCGTTCCATCGCCGAGCAGCGCGTCCGCGAGCTCCGCCTGGCGTCGCACGCGTTCGGCGTGCGCTGGGTCGCCGGGCACGACCACGATCTTTCCGCTCACGAGCGACGCGAGCCCGTCGGCGTCGATGTCCGCGAGGTCCAGCTGCGGCAGCGGCTCGGTTGCGCGCATCAGCGCGCGGCCCCTCGTGTCCAGGCGAACGCGGTGGCCGGCGACCGTCACCACGCCCGCCTCGAGCGTCGCCCGGGAATCCGAGGCGACGGCGACGGCCGCCACGCCGAGCGCCGGCACCGACCGCTCGCCGGCCATCGCGAACATCGGAATCGCCGTGAGCGCACCGGTGCGCTCATCGAGGATGTGGCCCACCGCACGCGAAGCAAGTTCGGGACGGCCGTCGAGCGTCAGCACGATGTTGCCGGCCTGCCCGAGTGTCTGGCGCAGCAACGCTTCGCTCGCCGCGCCCGCGCGCGGCACCTGGGCCGGCACGTCGAGGACAATGGCGGCGGCGCCGGCCGCCGAGAGACGCGTGACGAGTCGCCGGAGTGCACCGTCATCGGCACTCGCCGCGGCCGCTTCGGAGATCACAACTACGCCGCCGGTCGGGACGCGCGCCGGCAGCCAGCGGGCGGCGGCGGCCGTGTCGAGTGCGGGCGAGACGGCCAGCTCGACGCCGATGGCCGCGACCGCGGCGAGGCCGCCGATGATCGCGGCGTCGAGGCGGCGCGGCCGGCGCATCGCGATGGTCAGGGAGCGAGCTCTTCGAGCAGGCGGCGCGCGTCCTCGTGCGGCGTGGCGCGCAGCAGGGCGACCGCGCGCGGCACGTCGCGCGGGACGCCGAGCCCTCGGCCGTAGACGCGCGCCAGCGCGATCCGCGGCCGCGTCAGCCCCTCGGCCGCCGCCGTCTGAAACCACGCGAGGATCCGGGCGTCGTAGGGAGGCACGACACCGGGGAGGCCGTGCTCATAGAGAAGCTCGAGCTGGTGCTGGGCGTCGTCGTCCAGTGCTGCCGCCTCGCGGATCAGCAGCGCCACCGCCTCCGGCCGGCGCAGACGCACGAGCGCGGCGCCGGCGCTTTCCTCACCCTCGCGCACGACATCCGGGAGCTCCGACCAGAGCTCCGCTCGGTAGTCGCGGAAGGCCTGCTCGGTGGCCTGACGGTCGGCGAGCGGCCGGCGGCTGCGGCCGAGCGCGGCCTGTCGAAGCGCAGCCAGCGCGTCCTCGGCGGGCGTGACGCCGCGCTCGGCGGCCCGCATCCACCACGCGATGGCCGTCGGCAGACGGCGCGGCACGCCGAGCCCCTCGGCATAGGCGACGCCGCTGAAATACTGGGCGCGGCCGACGCCGGCCTCCGCCGCCGTGACGAACTCGCGCGTGGCCTCCGTCTCGCGGCCAGCGAGCTTGAGCACGAGCGCGAGGTTGTAGCGCGCATCGTGGTGATTTGGCTCGACGGAAAGCGCACGACGGTAAGCGTCCGCAGCGCCGGCAAGATCACGCTGGGCGTAGCGCACGAGACCCAGTCCGTAGTGCGCCTGCGCGTGGTCCGGCTGGCGGCGGATGACCTCTTCGAGCTCCGCGCGCGCCGCTGTCCAGTCCTGACGCGCGATGAGCGCGGCGCCCAGCGTGGCACGCGCGCCGATGGCCGCCGGGTCGCGTGCGAGCGCGGCGCGTAGCTCATCGACGGCAGCTTCGGTGTCGCCCGCACCATAGAGCGCCAGGCCGAGCGCGCTGCGCGCCGGGACGAGCTCGGGCTCGAGCGCGAGCGCCTCGCGCAGGGCGATCGCGGCCGCCACCATGTCGCCGGCGCCGAGCAGCGTCTGGCCGCGGGCAAGGAGCGCCCGCGCTCGCTCGCCCGAATCCGGCGGCGCCACTGCCGGCGGCGGCGGCGCCGGCGGCGCCGGCGGCACCGCGGTCGCGCAGGCCGCGTGCACCACGGCCATGAGCAGAAGCAGGATCAGCATCCGACCTCCATGACCGCCCACACGGCGATCATCTCGTCCTTCCGGGCAATCCAGAAATAAGACCGGCGGGCGGACGGCGCAAGGCGAAGCGGTAAAATGCGACCTGCCGATGGTCCGCGCGCTCGCAGTCTTCGCGGTCTATGTCGTTGCCGGCAAGCTGGGCCTTGCGTTCGCCTCGCTCCATGCGAGCGCGACACCCGTGTGGCCGCCCGCCGGTATCGCGCTCGCCGCGCTGCTGCTCTTCGGCCGGCGGGTATGGCCGGCGATCTTCGCCGGCGCCTTCGTCGTCAATGTCACCACCACCGGCGCCGCCCTCAGCTCGCTTGGGATCGCGAGCGGCAACACGCTCGAGGCGCTCGTCGGCGCATATCTGGTCCATCGCTTCGCGCGGGGCGCCGCCGCCTTCGAGCGCGCGCAGAACATCTTCAAGCTTGCCGGGCTCGCTGCGATCGGCAGCACGGCCATCAGCGCGACCGTCGGTGTCGCGAGCCTCGAGCTCGCGGGGCACGCCAGCTGGACGGAGGCCGGTGGGATCTGGCTCACGTGGTGGCTCGGCGACGCCACCGGCATTCTCCTGCTGACGCCACCGATCGTGCTGTGCGGTCAACGGACGTTCGAGCGACCCTGGCGCGATCGGCCGGTCGAGTCGCTCGCGCTGTTCGCCGTCGTCGTCGCCATGGCCATGCTGGTCTTCGGCAGCATACTGCCGGAGGGCTGGCACCACCTGCCCACCGCCTTCGTGACGATCCCGCCGTTGCTGTGGGCGTCGCACCGCTTCGGTCCGCGGACCACCAGCATCGCGCTCTGCGCGCTGTTCGCGGTGGCGGTGGCGGGCACCCAGGCCGGCTTCGGCCCGTTCGCACCGTATCCGCCGACCGTGTCGCTGCCGCTCGTGCAGGCCTTTCTCGCGATGATGGTGCTCACCACGCTGCCGCTGGCGGCGGTGGTCGCGGAACGACGTCACGCCGACGAGGCGGCCCGTCTGCGCGACGAGCACCTCCGCGTCGCCGTCGCCGCCGCCCAGATGGGCACGTGGGAGTGGACGATCTCGAGCAACGCGGTGCACTGGTCTCCCAGCCTGGAGGCGATGCACGGGCTGGCACCGGGCACCTTCGGTGGGACGTACGACGCATTCCAGGCCGATATCCATCCCGATGATCGCGCCGGCGTGGCGGCCACCATCGCTGAATCGTTGCAGCGCGGCACCCACCGCGTCGAGTACCGCATCGTGCGACCGGACGGCGCCGTGCGCTGGGTGGAAGGCCGCGGCGAGGTGTTCCGGGACGCGACCGGACGGCCGGCGCGAGTCGTGGGCGTTTGCATCGACGTAACCGAGCGCAAGCGCGCGGACGAGCGCAACCGCGTGCTGGCCGACATCGCGCGCTCCATCAGCGCCTCGCTCGACATCGACACGGTCCTCCAGCGCATCGCCGACGGCGCGCGCACGCTGTGCGCGAGTGACCGCGCCGCGATCTTTTTGCGTGACGACCGAGCGGACGTCATGGTGCCTCGCTTCCGCGTCGGTCCGTCGCAGCCCGCCTATGACGACCTCCACATCCGTCGCGGCGAAGGATTGGGCGGGATGGTCATGCAGACCGGACGTCCGTTGCGGACGTCGAGCTATCAGACCGATGCCCGCGTGCCCGATTCGCTGCGCGCCGTTGCCGCCGAGCGCGGCACCGTCGCCCTCATGGTCGTGCCGATCCTGATCGCCGACGAAGTGGCCGGGCTGCTCTACATCAGCAACGGCAGCGCGCGCGCCTTCGGCGACGAGGACGAAGCGGTCACCATTCGCCTCGCCGAGCAGGCGGCCATCGCCATCCAGAACGCGCGGCTCTTCGCGCGCGAAGGCGTCGCGCGCGCCGAGGCGGAGGCGGCCAATCGGGGCAAGGACGAGTTCCTCGCCATGCTGAGTCACGAGCTGCGTAATCCGCTTGGCGCCATCGCTAGCGCCATCCAGGTGCTCGATCGCGTCGATGATGCGGCGGTGGCCGCGCGGGCGCGGGTTGTCATCACACGCCAGATCCAGCACCTGAGCCGGCTGGTGGAGGATCTGCTCGACGTGTCGCGCGCAACGACGGGCAAGATCACCGTGCGTCGCGAGGTGGTCGATCTGGGCGCCATCGCCGAGCGCACGGTGGCCGAGGTGGCGGCCCGGCACCCGGGGCGCGCCGGCGAGATCAGCCTCGCCGCCCGGCCCGTGCGCGTGCTCGGCGACGCCGTGCGCCTCGAGCAGGTCATCACCAACCTCGTCGCAAACGCGCTCAAGTACACGCCGTTTGGCGGCCGCGTGACCGTGACCGTGGACGAGGTCGACGGGGCGGCGACGCTGGTGGTCGAGGACGACGGCGCCGGGATCGCCGCCGACCTGCTGCCGCGCGTGTTCGACCTCTTCGTGCAGGGTGATCACTCGCTCGACCGCGCCGAGGGTGGGCTTGGCATCGGCCTGACGCTCGTGCGACGCATCGTCGAGCTGCACGGCGGCTCCGTGACGGCGGCCAGTGCCGGCGTCGGTCGCGGCAGTCGCTTCACGGTGCGGTTGCCCGTCACCGCCGCGACGCCCCCGACGCCGGCGCGACGACCGTCGGCGGCCCGAAGCCCGCGGCAGATCCTGGTGATCGAGGACAACGACGACGCGCGCGAGATGCTGAGCCAGCTCGTGCGCTTGCTCGGTCACGATGTTCACGAAGCCCCCGACGGCCTGAGCGGGGTGGAGGCGGCGCTGCGGCTCTTTCCGGACATCACGCTGGTCGACATCGGGCTACCCGGCGTCGATGGCTACGAGGTCGCCCAGCGCATTCGCAAGGACCCGCGCGGCCAGGCGTTGAGGCTCGTCGCGATCACCGGCTACGGCCGGCGCGAGGACCGCGAGCGCGCCCTCGCCGCCGGCTACGACGACCACGTGGTGAAGCCCGTGGAACCGGCGCGACTGGCGGCCGTCCTCGCCCGGTGGTCTTGCGATGAGGAGCCGACCGTGAAATCCTCGCCGGACGGCGCCGACCCATGAGACCGGCGATGCTCTCGTCGGTGTGAGGCCCGCCGCCGGAAGGAGATGGACGATGCCAACGCTCAAGACCATCGATGCGATGTTCAACGATGCCGTCGAGCGCAAGGCGATGCCCGGTGTGGTGGCCACGGCCGCGAACGAGCGCGGCCTGCTCTACGAGGGCGGCTTCGGACGACGCGACCTCACCGGGACGGCGGCCATGACGCCGGACACCGTCGTGTGGATCGCGTCGATGACGAAGGCCATCACGGCCGCCGCGGCCATGCAGCTCGTGGAGCGGGGCAAGCTGGCGCTCGACGCGCCGGCGGCGACGATCGTGCCCGAGCTCAACGCCGCGAAGGTGCTCGACGGCTTCGACGCCGGCGGCCAGCCGCGGCTGCGCGCGCCGAAGAGACCGATCACGCTGCGACACTTGCTGACGCACACGGCCGGCTACGGCTACGAGATCTTCAATGCCGCCATCGCCCAGTACCAGACGGCCACGAACACGCCCGGCATCACCACGTGCACCAACGCCGCGCTGACGACACCACTCTTGTTCGATCCCGGCGATCGCTGGGAGTACGGCATCAACATCGACTGGGTCGGGAAGATGGTCGAGGCCGTCTCGGGTCAGCGCCTCGATCGCTACCTCCAGCAGAACATTCTCGGTCCGCTCGGCATGAACGACACGTCGTTCAAGCTCTCCACCGCGCAGCGCGCGCGGCTGGCGTCCGTGCACCAGCGCGGCCCCGACGGCACGCTGGCGCCCATCGAGTTCGAGCTTCCGCAGGAGCCGGAGTTCCTGATGGGCGGCGGCGGCCTCTATGGCACCGCCGGCGACTACCTGAAGTTCGCCCGGATGATCATGCGCGGCGGCACGCTCGACGGGACGCCGGTGCTGCGCCAGGAGACGGTCGATCTCATGGGCCAGAACCACATCGGCCCGCTCGAGGCTGGCGTGATGAAGTCGGCGATCCCTGCCCTTTCGAACGATGTCGAGCTGTTTCCCGGCATTTCGACGAAGTGGGGCCTCAGCTTCGTCATCAACACGCAGCCGCTGCCGACCGGGCGCTCGTCGAACAGCCTGGCCTGGGCCGGCCTCGCCAACACCTACTTCTGGATCGATCGCACGAAGCAGGTGTGTGGGGTCTTTCTCTCGCAGGTGCTGCCGTTCTACGACGCGACCGCGGTCGACCTGTTGGTGAAGTTCGAGACGGAGGTCTACCGGGCGCTGTAGACGATCTCGCCGCCGAGGACGGTCAGCGCGACCCCGACGTGACGGAGCCGGTCGACGGGGACGCGCGACACGTCCTCGGCGAGCACGACCAGATCGGCGAGCTTGCCGACCTCCACGCTGCCCTTCAGCGATTCATCGAACGCCGCGTGGGCGCCGTTCAGCGTGTGCATGCGGATGGCCGTCGCAAGGTCGACGCGCTCCTCCGGACCGCACACGTCGCCGCCGGACGTGCGGCGTGTGAGCGCCTGCTCGATGCCGAAGAGCGGAGCGTAGTGCGTGACGGGCGCGTCGGAGGAGCCGGCCACCGGCACGCCGCGCGCCAGCAGGCTTTTCGCGGGGAACATCGTATCGGCGCGCTCGCGGCCGTAGTTGCGGATGTAGCCGTCGCCGAACTCCCAGAAGAACGCGGGCTGCATGGCCGGCACGATCTTCTGCGCGTGAACGCGGGCCTGCAGGTCGGGTGGGCAGATGCCGCAATGCTCGATGCGGTGACGCAGATGCTCGCGCGGATGCTCGCGCTGGGCACGGGCCATGGCGTGGAGCGTCTGCTCGATGGCGCGATCGCCGACCGCGTGCACCGTGCACTGAAAGCCCAGGTGATGGGCGCGCCCCAGCAGGTCGTCCAGCTGCTCCTGCTTCCAGTAGAGGATCCCGCAGTCCGTGCAGTCGGAGGTGTACGGTGCGCGTGTGGCGGCCGTGGGCCCGCTGCTCGAGCCGTCCGTCATCACCTTGAACGCGCCGAGCCGCAAGCGCGCGTCGCCGAGGCCGCTATGCAATCCCGTGGCGAGCAGTCCGAGCAGCGGATGCTCGAGGCTGTTCACGGTGGCGAACGCGTAGATGCGCAGGCGCATGCGGTGCGCCGCGACGAGGTCCTGACACGGCGCGAAGGCCGGCCCCACGAGGCCGCCCGCGTCGTGGACGCTCGTGCAGCCGGCCGCGAGATACGCGCGGTCGGCGGCGAGCAGCGCCGTCTCGAGCTCGGCGCGCGAGGGCAGTGCCGCGACCTGCAGCGGCGTCTGCGCCGTCTCGTAGGCCACGCCGAGATTCTTGCCGTCGTGGCGATCGTAGCGCCCGCCGGCCGGATCGGGCGTGCGGTCGTCGATTCCGGCCAGCGCCAGCGCGCGCGAGCTCACCGACGCGATGTGCCCGCAGGTACGGGTGAAGATCACGGGATGCTCGGGGGCGACCGCGTCCCAGTCGAGCCGGTTCGGATGCCGTTGCTCGACCAGGCGCGACTGATCGTAGCCGCGGCCGCGGATCCACGTGCCGGCCGGCTGCCTCAGCGCGCGCTCACGCACCGCCTTCTGGAGCGCCTCGATCGATTGCATTCCGGGCGCCTTGCAGTCGATCGACGCCATCGACATTCCGAGACTCACCAGATGGCAGTGCGCGTCGATGAATCCCGGCAGCAGCGAGCGGCCACGGAGCTCGATGACCTCGGTCTTCGGGCCGACGAGCGCCCGCACGTCGCCCTCGGCGCCGACGGCGACGATGCGATCGCCGCGGACGGCGACCGCCGGCGCGATCGTATCGGCCGCGTCGACGGTGTGCACGCGGCCTCCGACGAAGACGAGGTCGGCAGTCATGGCCAACGCGGCCGATGGTACCATCCGGGCCCGGGAGGATCGCCCATGGAGCGCGCGCTGTGGCAGTGGGACGCCGTCGAGCTCGCAACCGCCATCCGCACTCGAAAGATCTCGAGCCGCGAGGCGGTACAGTCGGTGCTGCAGCGCCTCGATGCCGTCAACCCCGCGCTGAACGCCGTCACCGTGCTGCTGGCCGATCAGGCGCTGGTGGCGGCCGACCGTGCCGACGCCGCCCTCAAGCGCGGCGAGGTGCTGGGGCCGCTGCACGGCGTGCCGGTGACCGTGAAGGAGAACATCGACCAGGCCGATCAGGCGACGGCCAACGGCGTGATCGCCTTCAAGGACCTGATCGCGAAGGTCGACAGCCCGCCCGTCGCCAACTGGAAACGCGCGGGCGCGGTGATCGTCGGACGTACGAACACGCCGGCCTTCAGCCTGCGCTGGCACACCGACAACGAGCTACGTGGCCGCACGTATAACCCGTGGGCGCGCACACGCACCCCGGGAGGCTCGAGCGGTGGCGCGGCGGCGGCGGTGGCGGCCGGCGTGGCGCCGCTCGCGCACGGCAACGACCTCGGCGGCTCGATCCGCTATCCCGCCTACTGCTGCGGCGTGGCCGGTATCCGGCCGACCCTCGGCCGCGTGCCGGCGCACAACGCGACGACCGCCGAGGAGCGGCCGATCGGCGTTCAGCTGATGTCGGTCCAGGGCCCGCTCGGGCGTCGCGTGGGCGACGTCCGCGTGGGCCTCGCCGCCATGGCCGCGCGCGACCCTCGCGATCCGTGGTGGGCGGGCGTGCCGCTGGACGGGCCGCCGCTGGCGCGGCCGATCCGCGTCGCGCTGGCCGTCGACCCGGCGCGCCAGAGCGTGCACCGTGCGGTGGCGGGCGCCGTCCGCGCCGCCGGCCTGGCGCTCGCGGAGGCGGGCTACGCGGTGGAGGAGATCGAGCCGCCGTCGGTCGACGGTGTGGCCGCCACCTGGGCGACGCTGGTCTTCAACGAGATCCGGCACATGACGCTGCCGTACATCGAGAAGCACGGCGGTGACGAGCTGAACCGATGCACCGACCTCATCCTCGCCGGCATCGCCGACGTCGACCTCGAGGGCTACATGCGGGCGCTGGCCGAGCGGAGCCGGCACATTCGCGAGTGGATGGTCTTCATGGAACGCTACGCGCTCGTCGTGGGTCCCGTCTCGGCGGAGCCGCCCTTCGAGGTCGGCTTCGACGTCAAGGACGCCGAGACGACCGCGCGCGTGCTGCGCGCGCAGCGGTTGCTCGTCGCGGTGAATCTGCTCGGCTTCCCCGCCGTCGCCGTGCCGTGTGGCCAGAGCGACGGCGTGCCCCTCGGCGTGCAGGTCATCGGCGGCCGCTACCGCGAGGATCTCTGTCTCGACGCCGCCGAGGTCATCGAGGCACGCCACGGCCTGCCCACACCGATCGAGCCGCGATGACGCCGCGCGCATTTCAACCAGAATGACGGACGAGCTCTGCTTCACCGACGCGACGGAGCTGGCGGCGCGGATCCGACGGCGTGACATCTCGGTCACCGAGGTCGTGCAGGCGCACCTCGCACAGATCGAGCGCGTAAATCCAAAGGTCAACGCCGTCGTGACGCTGACCGCCGAGCGCGCGCTCGACGAGGCGCGCGCCAAGGACGCGGCGCTGGCGCACGGCGAGGCGGCGGGGCCGCTCTTCGGGCTGCCGGTGGTGCACAAGGATCTCGTCCCGACGCGCGGTATCCGGACGACGTTCGGGTCGCCGATCTACCGGGATCACGTGCCCGACGTCGACGCGCTCATTGTCGAGCGGCTGCGCGCGGCGGGGGCGATCACTCTCGGCAAGAGCAACACGCCGGAGTTCGGCGCCGGCTCGCAGACGTTCAATGAGGTGTTCGGGCGCACGCTGAATCCCTACGATCCGACGAAGACGTGCGGCGGCTCGAGCGGTGGCGCCGCCGTCGCGCTGGCCTGCGGCATGGTGCCGATCGCCGACGGCAGCGACATGGGTGGCTCGCTGCGCAATCCGGCGGCGTTCTGCAACGTGGTGGGGCTGCGCCCGGCGCCGGGCCGCGTCCCCGTGTGGCCGACGGGATCGGCGTGGATGCCGTTCAGCGTGCAAGGCCCGATGGCGCGCACAGTGGCCGACGTCGCCTTGCTGCTGAGCGTGATGGCCGGGCCCGATCCGCGCTCGCCCATCGCCATCCGCGAGTCCGGCGAGCCTTTCCGCGCGCCGCTCGAGCGCGACTTCAAGGGCGTGTGCGTGGCGTGGAGCCAGGACCTGGGCGGGCTGCCCATCGACGGGCGCGTGAGAGAGGTGCTGACGGCGCAGCGCAAGACCTTCGAGACGCTCGGCTGCGTCGTCGAGGATGGCGAGCCCGACTTCAAGGATGCGCGCGAGATCTTCCAGACGTGGCGCGCCGTGGCGTTCGCCGCCAAGTATGGGCCGCTGCTGGCCCAGCATCGCCGGCAGATGAAGGACACCGTCGTCTGGAACATCGAGCAAGCCGGCACGCTCAGCGCGCGCGACGTCGGCGATGCCGAGGTCCGCCGTACGGAGCTCTACCATCGCGTGCGCGAGTTCATGGAGCGGCACGAATTTCTGCTGCTGCCCACGACGCAGGTGCCGCCGTTCGACGTGACGCAGGCCTACGTCACCGAGATCGACGGTGTGCGGCTGCCGACTTACATCGACTGGATGCGCGCGTGCTCGGACATCACGGTCACCGGACTGCCGGCCATCTCGGTCCCCGCCGGCTTCACGGCGGACGGTTTACCGGTGGGCTTGCAGATCGTGGGGCGTCATCAGGACGAGTGGGGTGTGCTGCAGCTCGCGCGTGCCTTCGAGCAGGCGACCGGGTTCGGTCGCCGCCGGGCTATTGTTGTGGGGGGGGGGGGGGGGGGGGGGGGGGGGG
>DASTCJ010000207.1:0-7334 GCA_035605575.1 Candidatus Methylomirabilota bacterium | reverse complement strand
CGAGCGGCTCGCCGCCGAGCGCATCGGGCCGCCGGCGCGTGTGCTCGGCCAGGCTCGTGACGCGAGCGCGCAGCGAGCGGCGGTCGACGCACGGCTCGCCGAGCCATTGACCGCGGAGAACGCGATCGAGGTGGCGCTGATGAACCAGCCGGCGCTGCAGGCTCGACTCGCCGAGCTGGGCCTGGCCGAAGCCGACCTGGTCCAGGCCGGGCGCCTGCGCAACCCCGTGTTCGCGTACTCGAACAAGCGTCACGCGGACGTCGTCGAGATCGAGCGCGCGGTGCTCGTGAACGTCGCGGCGCTGGTGATGATGCCGCTCGCGCTCGACATCGGCGAGCGGCACTTCGAGCAGGCCAAGCTGGTTGCGGCCGCCGACGTCGTGCAAGCGGCCGGCGCCGTGCGCCAGGCGTGGATCCGGGCGGTCGCCGCCCAGGAGCGGCTCGCCTACGACGAGCAGGTGATGCGCGCCGCCGAGGCGGCGAGCGAGCTGGCGCGCCGCATGGCCGAGGTGGGCAACTTCAGCAAGCTCGCGCAGCTGCGCGAGCATGCGTTCTACGCCGACGCAGCAGCGGCGCTCGCGCGATCGCGCCACCTCGCCCTCGTCGAGCGCGAGCGGCTTGCGCGGCTGCTCGGCCTCGCCGACGGAGGGGCGAGCCTGCGGTTGCCCCCGCGGCTCCCCGACCTTCCGGCCTCCGCCATCGAAGGCGGTGCGAGCGAGCAGGTGGCGATGGACAGGCGGCTCGACGTGCGGATCGCGAGCGCCGAGGTCGAGAGCCTAGCGAAATCCCTCGGCCTCATGCGCGCGACGCGCTTCGTCAACGTGCTGGAAGTCGGGTACGCCAACACGTCGGCGACCGGCGAGCCACGCGCCGACGGGTACGAGATCGAGGTCGAGCTGCCGCTCTTCGACTTCGGCGACGCCAAGGTTGCACGCGCGGAAATGCGCTACCGGCAGGCGCTCGCCGCGGTCGCCGACGTCGCGGTGAGCGCCCGCTCGGAAGTTCGCGAAGCCTACTCGGCGTATCGGACCGCGCTCGATCTCGCCAGGCACCACCGCGACGAGATCGTGCCGCTGCGGCGGCAGATCGCCGACGAGATGCTGCTCCGCTACAACGGCATGCTGACCGGCGTGTTCGACCTGCTGGCCGATGCGCGAGTGCAGGCGGCCACCGTCGCCGCGGCGATCGACGCGACGCGCGACTTCTGGCTCGCCGAGTCGGCGCTCCAGCTCGCGCTCGCCGGGCGATCCGCGGGTGCGATGCCGGTCATCGGTCGCGCTTCCACTCCCGCTGCCGAGTCGGCGGGCGGCCATTGAACCAGGGTGCATCGATGAACCCCCGACGCAGGACATTCCTCTCGACCGCGGGCGTGGCGGCGCTCTCCGCGACCGCGGTCAACCGCGTGGCCATGGCCGCGCTCCCCGAGGCGCCGACTCAGGCGTCGCCGCGCATGCAGCCGCCGCTCGTGCCGCCCAACGGGCGCCCGTACAACCCGGTGGTCACGCTGAACGGCTGGACGCTGCCGTGGCGCATGCGCGAGGGCTGGAAGGAATTCCACCTCGTCGCCGAGCCGGTCGTGCGCGAGATCGCGCCGGGCATGAAGGCGAACCTGTGGGGCTACAACGGGCAGAGCCCCGGGCCGACGATCGAGGCCGTCGAAGGGGACCGCGTACGCCTCTACGTCACCAACCGGTTGCCGGAGCACACGACCATCCACTGGCACGGGATGATCCTGCCCTCCGGCATGGACGGCGTCGGCGGACTCACCCAGCCGCAGATCGGCGTCGGCAAGACCTATGTGTACGAATTCCTGTTGAAGAAGTCCGGCACCTTCATGTACCACCCGCACGCCGACGAGATGACGCAGATGGCGATGGGAATGATGGGCATGTTCGTCGTGCACCCGAAGGATCCGCGCCGCTACCGCGTCGACCGCGACTTCTGCTTCCTGATCAACGCCTACGACATCGACCCCGGCAGCTACACGCCGCGCATCAACACGATGCTCGACTTCAACCTCTGGACGTGGAACAGCCGCGCGTTCCCCGGCATCGACCACCTGCCGTGCCGGCTCGGCGACCGCGTGCGCATCCGCTTCGGCAACCTGACGATGACGAGTCACCCGATCCACATGCACGGCTACGACTTCGAGGTCACGTGCACCGACGGGGGTTGGGTCTCCAAGGGCGCGCGCTGGCCGGAGGTGACGATCGACGTCGGCGTGGGGCAGATGCGCGCGTTCGAGTTCGACGCGGTCAACCCGGGAGACTGGGCGTTCCACTGTCACAAGGCGCATCACACGATGAATGCGATGGGGCACGACGTGCCGACGATGATCGGTGTCGACCACCGCGACGTGGTGCGCCAGATCCAGAACCTGATTCCCGACTACATGGTGATGGGGGAACGAGGAATGGCCGACATGGGCGAGATGGAGATGCCGCTGCCCGACAACACGCTGCCGATGATGACCGGCCAGGGCCCGTTCGGGCCGCTCGAGATGGGCGGCATGTTCACCGTCGTCAAGGTGCGCGCCGACCAGAAGCCCGGCGACTACGCCGATCCGGGCTGGTACCGGCATCCGGCGGGCACGCAAGCCTACGAATGGACCGGCGCACTGCCCGAGGCGCCACGTGCTGCGGCGACGGCCGCGCCCTCCTCCGGGACGGAACCCGCTCCGTTGACCGTGCGCAAGGGGGGGCAGCACCATGGCCACTAGACTTGGCTCCATGCTGCTGAGCGTCGCAGCAATGTCTGCGTGCCTGCCCGCGTTCGCCCACGGCGATGGCGCGGACGCCAGGCATGCGACCAGCGCTGCGGCGAAGCCGGAGCAGACCCGGTTCGGCATCGCGGGCGACCGCGCGAAGGCAACGCGCACCATCGTCATCGACATGGCCGACACGATGCGCTTCGAGCCGACCGAAGTCGTCGTGAGGCGCAACGAGACCGTACGCTTCGTCGTGCGAAACCGGGGTGCGGCGATGCACGAGATGGTGATCGGGACGCCCGAGGACCTCACCGAGCATGCGGCACTGATGAAGCGGTTCCCCGACATGGAGCACGACGCGCCGCACATGGCGCACGTCAAGCCGGGCGCCACCCGCGAGATCGTGTGGCGCTTCAACCGCGCGGGGACGTTCCAGTTCGCGTGCCTCGCGCCCGGGCATTTCGAGGCGGGGATGGTCGGGCGCGTCGTCGTCCGTTGAAGGAGACAGCGATGGATCGCAGATCGATGCTTCAGTGGATGGCCGTCTCGGCGGCCGCGATGGCATTGCCGGCCGGCGCCGCGGCGAGGCCCGCCGTGCGCGTATTCAAGTCGCCGTCGTGCGGGTGTTGCGGCGACTGGGTGGCGCACCTCAAAGCGAGCGGGTTCGACGTGACCGTCGAGGACGTCGGCAATGCTGCGGCCCGCGCGCGACTCGGAATTCCGGCTTCGCTCGGCTCGTGCCACACGGCGGAAGTCGGCGGCTACGCGATAGAAGGCCACGTGCCGGCGGCCGACATCAGGCGGCTCCTGGCCGAGCGGCCGAAGGCGCGGGGCCTCGCCGTGCCGGGCATGCCGATGGGGGCTCCCGGCATGGAGCAAGGCGGTCGTCGCGATCCCTACGACGTGCTCCTCGTGCTCGCCGACGGAACGACGTCCCGTTACGCGAGCTACCGCTAGCACCCTGCCGACCGACCCAAGGAGACCCCGTGATGATGAGAATCCTGACGATGGCCCTGCTCTCCGCCGCGCTCGCGCCGGCCGCCGCCCTCGCGCAAGCGCAAGGCGAGCATGCCGCCCACCATGCGACGTCCGCAACGGCGGCCGCGATGTCCGAAGGCGAGGTGCGCAAGGTCGACAAGGAGCAGCGCAAGATCACGCTCAAGCACGGCCCGATCGCCAACCTCGACATGCCGCCGATGACGATGGTGTTCCGCGCCGCCGACCCGGCGATGGTCGACCGCGTCAAGGCCGGCGACAAGGTCCGCTTCTCGGCGGAGAAGGTCGGCGGCGAGTACACGGTCACGCGCATCGAGCCGTCGAAGTGACCGACGGCGGCGCACGCGATCTCAGAGCTTCACGCGATTGAGGCGGAGCGCGTTCATGACGACCGACACGGAGCTGAGCGCCATGGCGGCGCCGGCGATGATCGGCGACAGCAACAGGCCGAACGCAGGGTAGAGGACGCCCGCGGCGATCGGTATGCCGAGGGCGTTGTAGCCGAACGCGAAGGCGAGGTTCTGCCGGATGTTGCGCATCGTGGCGCGCGACAGGACGTCCGCGCGCGCGATGCCTCGAAGGTCACCCTTCACCAAGGTCACGCCGGCGCTTTCCATCGCCACGTCGGTGCCGGTTCCCATCGCGATGCCGACGTCGGCCTGCGCCAGCGCGGGCGCGTCGTTGATCCCGTCGCCCGCCATGGCGACCTTCCGTCCCTGGGATTGCAGGCGCTTGACGTGGCCCGCCTTGTCCTCGGGTAGCACTTCGGCGAGCGCCTCGTCGATGCCCAATTGCCGTGCGACGGCGTCTGCCGTGCTTCGCGAATCGCCGGTGAGCATCACGATGCGCACGCCCGTGCGCTTCAGGGCCGCCATGGCTTCCGGCGTGCTCTCCTTGATCGGATCGGCGACCGCCGCCATGCCTGCCGCTACGCCATCGACCGCAAAGAACACCACGGTCTTGGCGTCCGAACGCCAGGCTTCGGCGCGATCTTCCCAGCGCCGAACGTCGATTCCACGCTGGGCAAGAAATCCGCGACTTCCCACCAGCACGGCCTTGCCATCGACCTGGGCGGCCACGCCGAGTCCGTTGATGGCCTCGAATGCCGTCGCCGCTTTCGGCGTCAGGCCCCGCGCCTTGGCGCCCTCGACGATCGCCAGTCCAATGGGATGCTCGGAGAGCTGCTCGACCCCGGCCATCAGCGCGAGCGCCTCGTCTTCCGGAATGGACTCGGACACAAAATTCGTCAGCGCGGGGCGACCCCGCGTCAACGTGCCGGTCTTGTCCACCACGACGGTGTCGATGTCGCGCATGCGCTCGATCGCCTCGGCGTTGCGGAACAGGATGCCCGACCGGGCCCCCTGCCCCATCGCTACCGTCATCGAGATGGGTGTCGCAAGGCCGACGGCACAGGGGCACGCGATGATCAGGACGGCAATGGCGTTGAGGAGCGCGTACGCGAGTTTCGGCTCCGGACCGAAGAACCACCAGGCAAGCGCCGTGGTGGCGGCAATCACGACTACGATCTGCACGAAATACGCCGCGATGATGTCGGCGAGGCGCTGGATCGGCGCGCGCGTGCGCTGCGCCTCGCCCACCATGTGGACGATTCGCGCCAGCAGCGTGTCCGCGCCCACCCGCTCGGCCCGGATGACCAGGGAGCCATTGCCGTTCACCGTGGCGCCGGTGACCCTGGCGCCTTCAGCCTTCGCGACCGGGACGGGCTCGCCCGTGATCATCGATTCGTCGACGCGACTCTCCCCCTCGAGCACCGTGCCGTCCACCGGTACCTTCTCGCCCGGCTTCACCCGAAGCCGATCGCCGACGACCACGCTCTCGAGGGGCACCTGCTCCTCGACCCCGTCGTTGCGCAGGCGCCAGGCGAGGTTGGGCGCGAGTTTCAGCAATTGCCGGATGGCCTGGCTGGTCTGTCCCATCGCGCGCAGCTGCAGCACGTCCCCCAGGATCACCAGCGTCACGATCACCGCGGCCGCCTCGAAGTAGGTCCCGACCGCGCCATCGTGCTCGCGGAAGACCGGCGGAAACCACTCGGGCAGGAACACGGCGGCGAGGCTGAACGCGTAGGCGAGCGACACGCCGAGACCGATCAGCGTGTACATGTTCAGCGCGCGATGCACGAGGGAGAACCAGAACTTGCGAAGGATCGGCCATCCGACCCACAGCACGACCGGGGTGCCGAGCACCAGCTCGATCCATCCGCGCGGCCGCGGTTGGATGCCGAACGGGTCATGGATGCCGACCATCGGCGACATCGCGAGGACGACGAGGGGGATCGACAGCGCGACGCCGACCCAGAACCGGCGCGTGAGATCACGCAATTCCGAGTCGTCCGCTTCCGCCGAACCGGCGACCGGGACGAGCGCCATGCCGCAAATCGGGCAGCTGCCGGGCTGCGGGCGGCGGATCTCCGGATGCATGGGGCACGTGTATTCGGCTGCAGGTGGCGCAACCGGCGGCATCGGGACCAGCGACATGCCGCACTTCGGACAACTGCCCGGTGCGTCCCGCACGATCTCCGGGTGCATCGGGCAGGTGTAACGCCTGCCGGCGGGGCCCGGCGGCGCGGCAGCAGCGGCCGCGCCCGAGGGTCGGTGATCGTGAGCGTGCATGTCCTGCGAACGGCTCGCGTCTGCCTTCATGTCGGTCGATTCCTGTGTCCTTGCGCGGAAACGGGTTCGCGTGCCGTCCGCGTGCCGAACAGCATCGGGTCGAGCGCGCGAACGACGCCGACGATCGCCACCGGCACGATGACCCACTGCAGCAGCGGTGACGCGCCGATGCCGAAGATCAGGGGCATGCCCGCCGCATAGCCCCAGTTGCCGGCACGGTAGACGTTGTACCACTCGCTCCACGCGGTGAACGCCGTCGCGCCGACCACGACGATCGCGCCGCCGGTCCACGGACGCGACGCGGGCCAATCCCATCGCCGGAGCGCAACGGCGGCCACGGCATGCATCGCCAGCGCGATCAGCACGTCGCCCAGCGAGCAATGCAGCAACGCGGAGGCGATGCCGAGGCCGCTCGTCGTGTCCCACAACGTATACAGGCGGACCTGCGCGATTTCCCAAGCCAAATTCAGGAGGAAGGCGAGCGCCGACCAAAGCACCAGGCGCGCGAGCAGGCGCGGCCTTCCCGATGTGCGAGACCGGTCATGGCCACGCGCGCCGCCCGTCGCCGGTTCAGGCATGGCCATTCCTGCCTCGAGAAGCGCGTTCAGCGAACGGCGCGGCGTCGATTCATGCGCACGCGGTGCGCATCCCCGTTCACTTGCGCGGCATCGGCATCCCTTTCATCGGCATGCCCTGCATCATCATGTGATGCTCCGTCATCATCTGGTCCATCATCTGCTGCATGAGCTTCTGGTGCTCCGCGATCCACTCCTTCTGCTCCTGCGGCGTCATGCCCTCGCGAGGCTTCATCGCCTGCATCTTCCCCATCGTCTCCTGCATCATCGTCATGTGATCCTGCATGAGCCTGTCGCGCTCGGCGCCCTGGGCCTTCTCGGCCGCGGCGAGCTTGAGCTTCTGTTCCTGCAGCCGCTGCGTGATCAGGCGCTGGCCTTCATCCTGGCCGGCGAGCGCCGGCAGCGAAAGCGTCGCGAAGGCGATCAA
>DASTCJ010000120.1:0-4911 GCA_035605575.1 Candidatus Methylomirabilota bacterium | reverse complement strand
CGGCGGTGAAGACGGGCTGCACCTCAGCGACCCCGGGGCAGCGCGGCGGCCTGGGCGACGAAGTCGGCCACGATAGCCGTGTAGAGCTCGCGGTGCTCGACGCGCGCGGTCTTCGGCAGCTCGATGTGCAGGGCACGCTCCGGCAGCTTCAGGATCCCGTCACGCTTCGCGCCGGAGGCGGCGTAGAACACCGGGTCGGCGGGCTCGACAGCGACCTCGAGCCGCGGCGCCCGCGTGTGGCCGCGCAGGTGCGCGTCGCGCACGAGCTCGGCCAGCACGCGGAGCCGCCGCGCGTACTCGCGGTCGACGCCGACGGTGGCGATCTCGATGCGGCCGGCGGACTCGAGGCGGTTGTTGCCATGGATCTCGGCGTAGAAGCGGAGCGGCCCCTGCGCGGTCTCGCGCACGCGCCGCTCGTAGGCGTCGTAGACGCGTCGCGCCGGCTCGCTGGCGACATCCTCCGACGACGGGCGGCTCGGCCGTCCTTCGAACGGACGGTTCACCTGGTAGCGCCGCCCGGGCGCATCTCCAGTGTCGTGCTCGAGCTCGAAGCCGGAGGCCACCACGAGACCGAAGCCGGTGCGGCGCGCCACGGCGGTCGCGATATCGCTTGTCTTCAAATCCGACGAGCCGTGGGGGGCGGCCACCACCAGCCCGGGCCGGCCGAGCCGAACCGCGATCTCACCGCGCGGGACCTCGAGCGAATGCTCGACACGCTGCGTGGCGCAGCCGAAGAGAATGAGCGAACCGGCCGCCACGCTAGCGAAGCGGTGGACCGGCCGGCTCATCGTGCACCAGCATGGTCTGTGCGAGTGCATAGTCGCCGTCGTGGGTCAGCGCGAGCAGCATCGCGCGGCCCCCGCGGGCCAGGCCGAGCTCCCGCGAGCGGCCGTGCATCAGCAGCCGCGGCGGCTGGCCACGGTCGCGCCGGACCTCGAGATCGCGCCAGCGGACACCGAGGCTCAGGCCGGTGCCGAGCGCCTTCATGGCGGCTTCCTTGGCGGCAAACCGCGCGGCGAAATGCGGGACGGGATCGCGCCGCCCGCGGCAGTACGCGATCTCGCCGTCGGTGAAGACGCGGCGCAGGAATCGATCGTCCCAGCGCGCGATGACATCGCGCATCCTCGGGATGTTCACGAGGTCGATGCCGATGGCTATTGTCGCGCCCGTTGTAGCGACGGCGCTGGTTGCGGCTCGAGCCGTGGGTGGCCTGGCCGGAGATGGTTTCCGGCTGCGTCGCGCGGTCTTTGGTTTCTGGTTTCGCGGACGCGTCTTTGGTCTTTGGTTCCGCGGACGCGTCTTTGGTTTTTGGTTCCGCGGACGCGTCATTGGCCGAGCTGCGTTTTTATTACCGTCGCGAGCTCGTCGGCCATGGCCTGGATGCGCTGGGCGTCGGAGCCTTCGATCATCACGCGGGCGAGCGGCTCGGTGCCGGAGTAGCGGACGAGCACGCGGCCGCCGCCGTTCATCTCGCGCTCGAAGGCGCCGACCCTTTCTCCCAGGCCGGCGATCGATTCGATGGGCGGCTTGCGGGCGACGGGCACGTTCACGAGCACCTGCGGAAACTTGCGCATGCAGGTGGCGAGCGAGGCGAGCGGCTCGCCTGTTTCGCGCACGACCGACAGGAGCGCGAGCGCGGAGAGGATGCCGTCGCCGGTCGGCATATAGTCGGGAAACAACAGGTGCCCGGACTGCTCGCCTCCGAGATTGGCGCCGCTCTTGAGCATCTCCTCGTGCACGTAGCGATCGCCGACCTGCGTCTTGCTCATGCGGATGCCCGCCGCCTTGAGCGCTTCGTCGAGGCCCAGATTGGCCATGACCGTGGTCACCACCAGATTGCCCTTGAGGCGGCGGCGGCTGGCCATGTGGCGGCCGGCGATCGCGAGCGCGTAGTCGCCGTCGCGAATCTCTCCGAGATGATCCACGGAGATCAGGCGGTCGCCGTCGCCGTCGAACGCGAAGCCGACGTCGGCGCGAATGGCCCGGAGCTTCTTCTGCAGGCCGTCCGGATGGAGCGCGCCGCAGTCGGCATTGATGTTCGTCCCGTCGGGCTTGGCGGCGATGGCCACCACGCGCGCGCCGAGCCGCCGGAAGACGCTAGGCGCGACGCGCGACGTGGCGCCATTGGCACAATCGATGGCGACCGTCATTCCTGCCAGATCGAGCGGGAAGCAGCGGCACAGGAAGTCGACGTAGTACTTCTCGGCCCGATCGTAGGCGACGAGCCGGCCGATGCCCGCGCCGCGCGCGCGCGGCGCGCCGTCGGCACCGGCCAAGCGCGCCTCGATCTGCGCCTCCCAGGCGTCGGGAAACTTCGTGCCTTCGCCCGAGAAGAGCTTGATGCCGTTGTCGGCGAACGGATTGTGCGAGGCGGACAGCACGATGCCGCCGTGAGCGTCCAGCGCGCGCGTCAGCAACGCGATGCCCGGCGTCGGAAGCACCCCGACGGCGTAGCAATCGGCGCCCGCCGATAGCAGGCCGGCCACCATGGCCGCCTCCAGCATCGGCCCGGAGCGGCGCGTGTCGCGGCCGATGACGACCCGGATCGGACCGCTGCCATGCTGGGCGGCGAGCGTCGCCACGAGCTCGCGGCCCACGCGATAGGCGAGGTCCGCCGTCAGCGGCGCCTCGTTGGCGACGCCGCGGATACCATCCGTTCCGAAGAGCTTGCTCACCGGGCGGAGCCCGGTTGTCGAACGCGCATCGATTCCTCCGGTCGTATCTCGACGGTCACCTGCACCGTGCGCTGCGTGGTCGCGTAGACGGAATCGGGCAGCAGCAGCCCGACGTGCTGGGTCATGCTCTGGCGGATGCCCGTCACGTCAACGGGCGCCGTCTCCACCGTCGTCCGCCCTTCGATTGTAGTGCGAGGACCCTTGACCTCGACAATTTGGGGATCAACGGCCACCCGTCCAAGGGTATGGTCGGCGGCAGGCGTGCCGCGGATCTGCGGGATCACGCGCACGACCTTCACGGTGGCATTGGCCAGCGTGACGCGCACGGCCGATGGCCACACACGCAAGACTTGCACGCCCGACGGCGCCTCGACGTTTTGCGTCGACAGCGCGACGACATGCTCGCCCTCGCCCAGCTTCGAGACGTCGACGCGCACCCGGACGCTGGCCGGCGTGAGCCGCGCCGCCGCCCAGCGCGCGGCCTCGAGCTGCACGTCCACCGTCTCGCGCGGTGTCCCGAGCACGACGCGCGATCCTTCCAGCCCGACATACTCCACCGGCGCCGCGAAGCCGAGCTGGCTGCGGTCGGCGCTGACCACGAAGAACCAGACGATCGCGGCGAGCAGCACGGACAGCAGCTTCAGCTCCCAGTTGTGGACGAGCCAGCGGGGCATCAGGCGCGCGTCGACTCCGACGGTGGTGCGGCCGTGCGCGGACGCGCGCGGAACAATGTGGCCAGCCGCTCGGATATCGGTCGCGGCGCGTGCGTTCCGAGCAGCTCGGACAGCCGCGCGCGCAGCGTCTCGGGACTGGCCACCGGCTCGATGCGCCCGTCGAGGGCGATCGAGATGCGTCCCGTCTCTTCGGACACCGCCACCGCCACCGCGTCGGTCTCCTCGGTGATGCCAAGCGCCGCCCGATGGCGGGTGCCGAGCTGCCGGGCGACCTGGGAGTTGCGCGACAGCGGCAGAAAGCATCCCGCCGCCACCACGCGATCGTCGCGCACGAAGACGGCGCCATCGTGGAGCGGTGAGTACGGCAAGAACAGGCTCGTCAGCAGATCGGCGGAGACGAGCGCGTCCAGGGCGACGCCGAGCTCGGCGTACTGGCGAAGGCCGGTGCCCCGCTCGATCACGATAAGCGCGCCGATGCGACGGTCGGCGAGGGAGCCGGTGACCGACGCGATCTCGTCCACCACGCGCGTGGGATCGCCGCCGCCGCCGCCGAGCAGCGAGCGGAGTCCCTCGCCGTGGCCTATCCACGCCAGCGCGCGCCGGAGCTCCGGCTGAAACAGAATCACCAGGACCACCACCCAGAACGACCAGAGTGCGTCGAGTAGCCAGCCGAGACTGTGCAGCTCGAGCGCACGCGCGGCGAGCGAGCCGACCACGAGCGCGCTGAGGCCAATGAGCATCTGAACGGCGCGCGTGCCGCGGAAGAGCACGAGGATGCGATAGAGGACGAGCGCCACCAGCGCGATGTCGAGGGCGTCACGCCAGCCGAGCGCGGTGGTGATGCCGCTCACGGCGCGAGCCCACGCAGGCGCTCGGCAACGCGCACGGCGTCGATGGTCTCGCGGACGTCGTGCGTGCGGATGAGCGCGGCGCCGTTCAGCACGGCAGCGGCGGTCGCGGCCAGCGAGCCGGCCAGCCGATCCGCCGTCGCCGTGCGACCGGTCAGGGCGCCGATGAACGACTTGCGCGAGACGCCGACGCAGAGCGGGCGGCCGAGCGCGCACAGCGTCGGCAGGCCGGCGAGCACGGCAACGTCCCAGTCGTGCCACGGCACCGAGGCCTCGCGGAAGAAACCGATACCGGGATCGACCACGATGCGCTCGTCGGGGATGCCCGCGGCCACCGCGCGCGCCAGCGCCTCCGCGAGCAGCGCCCGTACGGTCCCGACCGGCTCCCCGAGCACGCGACCGCCCACCGGCGCGGCCATGGTGATGAGCGAGGCGTCGTGGGCAAGAACCTCGCGCGCGAGCGCGGGCGCCCGCAGCGCCGACACGTCGTTCAGCACGCGCGCACCGGCTTCCAGCGCAGCCCGCGCGACCACCGGCCGCGCGGTGTCGGCGGAGACGGGGACGGGAAGCTTGTCGGCCAGCCGCTCCACGGCGCGTGCAAGTCGCTCGGCCTCCTCTGCCTCCGAGATCTCCGTGTCCCGGTACGGCGCCGTCGACCGCGCGCCGACGTCGACCAGCGCTGCGCCGGCGTCGACCATGTCGAGCGCGACGCGC
>DASTCJ010000152.1:0-27478 GCA_035605575.1 Candidatus Methylomirabilota bacterium | reverse complement strand
GCCGCCCTCACCACCGAGCCGCAGCCCGTCGTCGGCGACGCCGCGCGCGCGGCTGGTGACGGTGAACCGCGAGACGGCGCAGATGGCCGCCAGCGCCTCGCCGCGAAATCCGAGCGTGACGATGGCATCGAGGTCCTCGTCGGTCGCGAGCTTGGAGGTCGCGTGCCGCTCGAGCGCGAGCGGCAGCTCCTCGGCGCTCATGCCGACGCCGTCATCGCTGACGCGGACGAGCGCGGCCCCGCCGTCGCGGAGGTCGACGGCGACGGCGGTGGCGCCGGCATCGAGCGCGTTCTCCACCAGCTCCTTCACCGCGGAGGCCGGACGCTCCACGACCTCGCCGGCAGCGATCTTGTTGACCAACGCGTCCGGCAACCGACGAATCCGAGTCACGGAGCCGCGCCCGTCTTGGGCGGGCCAGCCACGGATCGAGCCGAGCTCGCGCGACCCGCTCCAACAGCCCGCTCCTGTTGCCACTTCACGAGGAGATTGAGCGCCTCGATCGGCGTGAGGTGGCTCAGATCGAGCGCCGCCAGCTCGCCCGCGAGCGGATCGGCCGCCGGCGCGAAGAGACCGAGCTGCACCGCGTCGCTCACGTCGGCCGTCGCCTGTCCCTGCTCCTCGAAGCCGGCGAGCAGCGCCTTGGCGCGCGCGATCACCGGCAGCGGCAGGCCGGCCAGCCGCGCCACCTGGATGCCGTAGGAGCGATCGGTGCCGCCCGGCCGCACCTTGTGGAGAAAGACGATCTCGTCGTTCCACTCGCGCACGGCCACGTGAAAGTTCCGCACGCCGCCGAGCCGGCTCGCGAGCTGCGTCAACTCGTGGAAATGCGTGGCGAACAGCACTTTCGCCCCGGGCGCCTGCTCGTGGAGATGCTCGACCACCGCCCACGCGATGGCCAGGCCATCGAAGGTGGACGTGCCCCGGCCGACCTCGTCGAGCAGCACGAGGCTGCGCGACGTGACGTTGTTCAGGATGCTCGCCGTCTCGACCATTTCGACCAGAAAGGTCGACTGACCGCGCGCGAGGTTGTCCTGAGCGCCGACGCGGGTGAAGAGCCGGTCGATCACGCCCACGTGCGCCGAGCGGGCCGGCACGAAGGCACCCATCTGGGCGAGGATGACGATGTGGCCGGTCTGCCGCAGGTAGACGGACTTGCCGGCCATGTTGGGTCCGGTGAGGATGACGATGCGCGCGTCGGCGTCGAGGGCCAGGTCGTTCGGCGTCACCGGCGCCGCCGCGCGCGCCTCCAGGACCGGATGCCGACCTTCCACGATCTCGAGCACGTCGCTGTCGTCCACCATCGGGCGCACGTGGCCCCGGGCGTGGGCCACCTCGGCCAGGCCGGCGAGCACGTCGAGCAGCGCCAGCGCCCGCGCGGTCGTCAGCAACGGTCCGGCTTCGGCGGCCACGCGACCCCGGACGTCCTCGAATAGCTCTTGCTCGAGCCGCCGCCGACGCTCCTCGGCACCAAGCACCCTGGTCTCGTACTCCTTCAGCTCCGCGGTCACGTACCGCTCGGCGCCGCTGAGCGTCTGGCGGCGCACGTACTCCTCCGGCACGCGCGCGGACTGCGCGTGGCTCACCTCGATGCCGTAGCCGAAGACGCGGTTGAATCGCACGCGGAGGCTCGTGAGTCCCGTGCGGGCGCGCTCGCGCTCCTCGAGGCCCGCGAGAAAGCGCCGCGCCTGGGCGGCGTCGTGGACGAGCGACGCCAGGGCCTCGCTCCAGCTCTCGCGGATCACGCCGCCGTCCGTCAGCGTGGCCGGCGGCTCGTCGACGAGAGCCGCCGTGAGCAGCTCGCGCACCGCCGCCAGATCCACGATCGCCTCGCGCGCCGCGGTGATCAGCGGCGCGTCGAGCGCAGCCGTCACCATGCGCACGGCCTCGAGCGGCGCGAGACAGCCGCGCAGGGCAACGAGATCCCGCGCGTGGGCGACACCGAGCGCCGCGCGACTGGCCAGCCGCTCGAGGTCGCCCACGCCGCGCAGGAGCGCGCGAAGCCGTGCGCGCGTCTCGGGCGCCTCGACGAGCAGCTCGACAGCCGCCTGCCGCTCGGCGATGCGCGAGGGGTCGCGCAGCGGCTGGAGCAGCCACTGGCGCAGCAGCCGCGCGCCCATCGGCGTCACCGCCTCGTTCACGCTCCCGAAGAGCGCGTCGCGGCTGCCGCCACTGCCCTCGAGCAGCTCGAGCGTCGTGATCGCGATCTCGTCGAGGGTCATGCAGTCGGCGGCCACCAGGCGCGACAGGCGGGTGAGATGTCCCAGCCGCTCCCCCTGCGTCGCGCGCAGATACGCGAGCGCGGCCGCCGCGGCCGCAAGCCCGGCCGCGAGATCGCCGACGCCGAAGGTGTCGAGACTCTGGACGCCGAAGTGCGCGCAGAGCTCGCCGACCGCACGCCGCGCGCTCCAGATCGACGGATCGGCGAACGTCAGCGCGGCGCCGGTGGCCTGCAGGCGCGTCAGCAGCTCGCCACCGCCGCGCAGCGTCTCCGGCACCAGGATCTCGCTCGGCCGCCGCAGCAGCGCCGCCGGCAGCACGCCGCCCGTGTCATCGGCGTCCTCGCCCACCCAGAACTCCCCGGTGGACACGTCGAGCAGGGCCACGCCGAGCGCGGCGCCGATCGGTGCCAGCGCGAGCAGGTAGTTGTTGGTCCCGCCGGCGAGATACGCGGTGTCGGTCAGCGTGCCCGGCGTGATCACGCGCACCACGTCGCGGCGCAGCAGCTTCTTGGCCTTGCCCGGCGGCTCGAGCTGCTCGCAGATCGCGATCTTCTGGCCGGCCTGGACGAGACGCGCGATGTAACCCTCGGCGGCGTGATGCGGAATGCCCGCCATCGGCACCGACTGGCGCGCCGTCAACGTGATCGACAAGAGGCGCGCGCCGAGCTCGGCGTCCTCGGCGAAGAGCTCGTAGAAGTCGCCGAGCCGGAACAGCAACAGATGATCGGGGTAGCGCCGCTTCAGCTCCCGGTACTGCTGCATCATCGGCGTGGTGGCCCCGGCGCGACCCTCAGTCATGCACTCGTCCCCGAAGGCGTTGCCACGTCGTGTCGAGGTCCTCGGGCAGCACGCGCGCTTCGCCGAGGACGGTCATGAAGTTGTGATCGCCGCTCCAGCGGGGAACCACGTGCACGTGCAGGTGATCGGCGATGCCGGCCCCGGCCACGCGTCCCTGGTTCAGGCCGATGTTGAAGGCTTCTGCGCGGTATTCCTCGATGAGGGCCGCCGACGCCTGCTGTGCGAGCCGCATGGCGTCCGTGAGCTCCTCGAGCCGGGCGTCCAGCAACGAGCCGACGTGGCGGTTGAGCACGGCCATCACGTGGCCGGGCGTGTACGGAAACGCGTTCAGGATGAGGAACGCGTGCGGGCCGCGGGCCAGGACGAGCGCCGCGCGATCGTCGCTGCCATCGCGGGCCAGACAGAAGACGCAACCGTCGATCGGCGCGGCTCCCTTGATGTACGGCATGCGCCACGGCGCCCACAGGCGCGTGATGGCGCCGGGCTCCGCGTCACGCGTTGACGAGCTCTCGCAGTCGCTTGCCGACTTTGAAGAACGGGACTCGCTTCTGGGGCACGTCGACGGCGGAGCCGGTCTTGGGGTTGCGGCCCTTGCGGGAGTTCCGGTGGCGGATCCGGAAGCTGCCGAATCCTCGCAACTCGACCTTGTCGCCCTTGGCCAGGGCGTCGGTGATGTTGTCGAAGATGGTGTTGACGATCGTCTCGGTCTCTTTCTTGGTCAGATTGGAGAGCTTCGAGACTTCGTCAATGAGGTCGGCTTTCGTCATCGTCGTCGATCCCCCGCAGGCGAAACTAGCACGCTCACGAAAAGAATGTCAACGCGAGTAAGGGGTTAGCGACCACGGGACCCCGGCCACGGCGCGGCGTCAAAAGCCCAAAGGTCATGCCGACTTGCGCCCGAGATGGCTCGCCGACGACCTCGTATCTGTCCGTCTACAGTCTTGCTATTACAAGAGCTTCGATACGAATCAATCAGAAGAAGCTCGAATAATCGGCGTTTGCGTCGTCGCTCAGTCCATCAGGTAGAGCGGCGTCTTGAACATCGGCAGGCGCGGCGGCACGAGCAGGCTCGGCACGGCGAGGCCGAGCTCGTTGCGTACCAGATCAATGAGCGAGAAGCGTCGCTTGGGCCGCTCCACCGCCGGCGGCGTGGGCAGCTTCGCGAGCCTCGCGGCCGCGTCGATTGCCTCCTCGAGGCCGCCGAGGGAGTCGACCATCTTCAGCTTGAGGGCCTGCGTCCCCGAGAAGACGCGTCCGTCGGCGAACTGCACCACCGCGCTGCGGTCCAGCTTGCGGCCCGCGGCGACGGCCTCGATGAACTGTCCGTGCACGTCGTCGAGCAGCGACTGGATCACCCGCCGCTCCTCCGGGGTCATCGGTCGCGAAAAGTTGCCGAGGTCCTTGAACTGTCCGGCCTTGACCACCACGTAGTCGACGCCGACCTTCTTCATCAGCGCGTCCACGTTGGCCATCTGCATGATCACGCCGATCGACCCGGTAAGCGACCCGGGGTTGGCGAAGATCTCATCGGCGGCGACGGCGACGTAGTAGCCGCCCGAGGCGGCCACCGAGCCGAGGGAGGCGACCACGGGCTTACCGGCCTGCCGCAGGCGTAGCAACGCGTCGTGCACTTCCTGCGTCGGTCCCACCACGCCGCCCGGGCTGTTGATGCGGATCACCACCGCGCGCACGCTGGGATTGTCGCGATGATGGCGGAGCTCGCGCACGAGGTCGTCGGTCTCCGCGATCAGTCCCTCGAGCTCCACCACGGCCACCCGGGGTCCAAAGAGCGGGCCGCCCTCGCCGCCGCGCCCGACCGACGTCCCGAACAGCAGGAACAGCGCGGCCACGCCGATGAATACCAGCACGGTGGCCACGACCACCGTCAGCCGCCGGCCCATCTATTTACTCCTCGTCGTCGTAGTCGTAGTCGCGACTCTTGCCGCGCTTGCCCTTGCGTCCGCCGCCGCCGCGACTGTCGTCGACCTCCGGCGGTGGCGCGATGGCGTGGGCGAGCTCCTTCAGGCTCAAGCCGATGCGCCGCTCGTGGGGATCGACGCGGATGACCAGCAGCGTCAGCTCGTCGCCGACGTTCACCATCTCGCTCGGCGTCCCGATCGGCCGGTGCGACATCTGCGAGATGTGCAGCAGGCCGTCGACGCCGGGCTCCAGCTCTATGAAAGCGCCGAAGTCTGTCAGGCGGACCACCTTCCCGGTGACCCGCGAGCCCATCGGGTAGCGCTGGGAGACCGTCGTCCACGGATCCGGCTGGATCTGCTTGAGGCCCAGGGAGATTCGCTTGTTCTCGCGGTCGATGTTCAGGATCTGCGTGTCGATGTCCTGGCCCTTCTTCAGCACTTCCGAAGGATGTCCGACATTCCGCGTCCACGACATGTCGGAGATGTGGAGCAGACCATCGACGCCGGGCTCGAGCTCGATGAAGGCGCCAAAGTCGGTGAGATTGCGCACCTTGCCCGAAACGCGCGTCCCCGGCTTGTAGCGCTCCTCGATGGTGGCCCACGGATCGGGCTCCACCTGCTTCATCCCGAGCGAGATGCGCTTGGCCGCGCGGTTGACGTCGAGCACGATCACCTCGACGTCGTCGCCGACGTTGACGAGCTTGGAGGGATGGCGCACGCGGCGTGTCCACGACATCTCCGACACGTGCACGAGGCCCTCCACGCCGGGCTCGAGCTCCACGAACGCGCCATAGTTGGTGAGGCTCACCACGCGCCCGCGAGTCTTCGTTCCTGGCGCGAAGCGCGTCTCCACCGTCTCCCACGGGTCGTTCGACTTCTGCTTGTAGCCGAGCGAGACACGCCCGCTCTCGCGGTCGAAGTGGAGGACGACGACTTCCACCTGGTCGCCCACCTGGAAAATCTCCGATGGGTGACCAACGCGACCCCAGGACATATCCGTCACATGCAAGAGGCCGTCGATGCCGCCGAGATCGATGAAGGCGCCATAGTCCGTGATGTTCTTGACGGTGCCCGTCAGCACCATGCCCTCGCTCAGCACCTCGAGCGTGTGCTTCTTCTTCTCCTCACGCTCTTCCTCGAGGACGGAGCGGCGGGAGAGGACGACGTTGCCGCGGCGCCGGTTCAGCTTGATGACCTTGGCGCGGATGGACTGTCCCACCATGGAGGCGAGGTTCTTCACCGGCCGCAGGTCGACCTGCGAGCCCGGGAGAAAGGCCTTGACGCCCACGTCCACGGCCAGCCCGCCCTTCACGACTTCCACGACGCGGCCCTCGACGGGCTGCGCCTTCTCGTAGGCCTGCGTGATCGCGTCCCAGACCTTGATCTTGTCGGCCTTGTCCTTGGACAGGACGATGAGGCCTTCGGAGTCCTCCTTAGCCTCGAGGTAGACTTCGATCTCCTCGCCGACCTTGGGCAGCCCGCCGTGCCGGTGGAACTCCTCGATCGGAATCGCGCCCTCGCTCTTGTAGCCGACGTCGACCAGCACCTCGCTGGTTCCGACGTGCACCACGCGTCCGCGGACCACCTCGCCTTCCTCGAACTCACTGGTGGTGGATCCTTCCTTGAACCAGTCCTCCATCCGTTCCTCCGGTTCTGCGCCCTCCATGCGCGAACCGCCGAGGTGTCGTCGTTCATCCTTCGCCATAACTCCCAGGTCCTCCCCTCAGTGATTTGAAAGCTGCGCGATGGCCGCCATCATGTCGCGGCTCACCGAGTCGTAATATTCCTTCTTGTCGCCGCCGGCCGGACGCGGAAAGCGCAGCGGCGACCCGAACGCCACCCTAACCTTAGCAGGCCTCGGAAATCGCTGCCCGCGTGGCCATGCCCGTCCGCTGCCACGCACGAACACCGGCACCACCGGCGCGCCGCTCAGCACCGCGAGCAGCGCCGCGCCCGGCTTCGGCTCGCGCAGCCGGCCCTCCGGTCCGCGCGTGCCCTCGGGAAAGACGAGCAGCGCCGCGCCCTGGTCGAGCGCGCGCAGCGCGACGCGCAGGGCGGCGGCATCGGCGCCTTCGCGCCGCACCGGACGGGCGTTGAGCGCGTGGATCAACCGGCCGAATCCCGGCACCGCGAACAGCTCCGCCTTGGCCAGAAACGTCAGCTGGCGCGGGCAGACGCCGCCCACCAGCGGCGGATCGAGCACGCTCGAGTGGTTCGACACGAGTAGCACGGGACCGCGCGACGGCACGTGCTCGGTGCCCCGCGCCTCCAGACGGAACAGCGCGCGCATCACGCCAAGCGCGAGCATACGCATGCCGGCGTAGAAGCGGCGGTACGGCGCCGTCGGTCGCCGCGCATCGACGGCGGCGAGCATCCGCTCGACGACCGCCTCGATCGTCAGGTCGCTCGTGTCGATCTCGATGGCGTCCGGCGCTTTCACGAGCGGCGCCAGCGCGCGCGTGGTGTCCTGCCGATCCCGGTCCTTGATGTCGTCGCGCACGACGTCGAGATCCGCGCTGATACCCTGCGCCGCCAGCTCGGCGTGACGCCGGCGCGCGCGGCTCTCGAGCGATGCCGTGAGAAAGAACTTCACGTCGGCCTGCGGGCACACCACCGTGCCCGTGTCGCGGCCCTCGAGCACCACGCCACCCGGCCCGGCCGCGCGGCGCTGAAGAGGCGTCACCTTGTCGCGCACCTCCCGCCGCATCGACAGTGTGGAGGTCGCGTCGGCCACCGCCTGCGTGCGGATCTCGCGCGTCACGTCGACGCCGTCCAGGAGCACGCGACCCTGGTCCAGGCGCACGTCGATGGGCGCCAGATGACGCGTCAGCGCCGCCGCGTCCTCGAACGGCACGTCCGCGCGCAGGATGCTCAGCGCAAGGGCGCGATACATCGCACCGGTCGGGATGAGCTCGTAGCCCAGCTGCTCTGCCAGCCGGCGCGCCACCGTCGTCTTTCCCGCGCCGGCCGGGCCGTCGATCGTCACCACCAGTCCGCGCGGTCCCATCACGCGCCCACCGTGATCGCCGGCCCGCCGGCCAGCGTGTTGATCAGATCGACGAACGTGGGAAACGAGGTCTGCACGCACGCCACGTCCTCGACGACCGTTTCGCCGTCGGCGACGAGGCCGGCGACGGCGAGCGCCATGGCCATGCGGTGATCACCGCCGCTCGCGACATGAGCGCCGTGGAAGCGCTGACCACCGGGAATCAGCATGCCATCGGGGCGCTCCTCGGCTCGCACGCCCATCTTGCCGAGCTCGCGCTTCACGGCGGCGATGCGATCGGATTCCTTCACGCGCAGCTCGGCCGCGTCGCGAATCTCCGTGGTACCGCGCGCGGCCGCCGCCAGCACCGCGAGCGCCGGGACCTCGTCGATGAGGCGCGGAATGAACGCGCCGGCCACCGTGGTCCCCACTGGCTCGCCGCCCTCGACGGTCAATGCGGCCATCCGTTCTCCCGTCCCGGAACCGCCGGCCGGCGCCGCCGTCACACCGACACGCATGGCGGCCATGACGTCGAGCAGGCCCGTGCGCGTGGGATTGACGCCGACGCCGGTGATCGTGACGCGCGCCTCGCGCACGAGCGCGCCGGCCACGAGCAGGAACGCCGCCGACGAGATATCGCCGGGCACCTGGACGCTCGTCGCGCGCAGCGGCGCGGGATGCAGCGTCACGCGGCGCTCGCTTCGCTCGAGCGGGACGCCGAAGGCGCTCAGCATGACCTCGGAGTGATCGCGAGACGGCGCCGGCTCGGTCACCGTGACGGACCCGTCGGCCCGCAGGCCGGCGAGCAGGATGGCCGACTTGACCTGCGCCGAGGCGACGGGGCTGTCGTAGGTGATCGCCCGCGGCGGATTGGCGCCGCGCACCGCGAGCGGCAAGCGACCGCCGTCGGCACGCCCGACGATCGTCGCGCCCATGCGGGACAGCGGCTCCACCACGCGCTTCATCGGCCGCCGCCGCAGTGACTCGTCGCCGGTCATGAGCGTCCAGAACGGCTGGCCCGCGAGCAACCCCATCAGCAGGCGGGCGGTCGTTCCGGAGTTCCCGCAGTCGACGACGTCAGCAGGCTCCGTGAGCCCGTTCCGTCCGACGCCGGCGATCCGATAGTGGCCGGGCCCCTTCCTCGTGACGTCGACGCCCATCATCTGGATGGCGGTCAGCGTGCGGAGGCAGTCCTCGCCCTCGAGATAACCCTGGACCTCGGTCACGCCGTCGGCCAGCGCCCCGAGCAGCGCCGCGCGGTGGGAGATCGACTTGTCGCCGGGCACCTCCACCGTCCCCGACAGGCGAGTCACCGGTCGCACGCGGAAGTTCACGACAGCGTCTCCCGCGCGCGCTTCAAGCGCGCGAGCAGCGCGGCGATGCGCTCGCGATCGCCGTCCCCCACCAGCTGCTCGAGCTCGTCGAGCGCGCGGCGGAAGGCGGCGAGGCTGGCGGCGAGGGCATCGCGATTGCCGACCAGGATTTCCGTCCACATCGCGGGATCGGCGGCGGCGATGCGCGTGGTGTCCTTGAAGCCACGCGCGGCGAACGCGAGCGCGCTCGGCTCGAAGCGCGCCACCGCATCGACCAGCGCCCAGGCGGCCACGTGCGGCAAGTGGCTGATGGCGGCCACCACGCGATCGTGCGTCTCCGGATCGAGCGCGCTCACGCGCGCCCCGAGGGCTTCCCACAGCGCGGTGACGCCCTTCACCGCGCGCGGCTCCGAGGTTTCGGTCGGCGTGACGATCACGGTGGCGCCCTGGAAGAGATCGGCCCGTGCGACGGCATAGCCGCTCTTCTCCGAGCCCGCCATCGGATGGCTGCCGACGAAGGCGCGCGGCACGGCGCGCGCGAGCCGCTCGGCGGCGGCCACGATCCCGCGCTTGGTGGAGCCGACGTCCGTGATCACGGTCGCCGGCCCCGTCGCCGGCCACGCCGCGGCGAGCAGCTGCTGGTTGGCCTCCACGGTGGCGGCCAGCACCACGACATCCGCGTCGCGCACGCCGTCGGCGACATCCGTGGTCACGCGGTCGACGGCGCCGGCGCGGAGGGCCGGCTCGAGGCGCACCCGGTCACGACCGATGCCGACGATCTCGCGTGCCATGCCGTGGGCGCGCGCGGCGAGGGCGATGGAGCCGCCCAGGAGCCCGACGCCCACGATGGCCAGCCGCTGGATCACGCGGTCGGCTTCCCCAGCACGGACTTCAGCGCCTTCACGAGCCGCCGGTTCTCCTGCGGCGTGCCGACGGTGATGCGCAGCGCGGATTCCATGCCAAAGGGCGTCATCGGCCGCACGATCACGCCCTCCTTCAGCAGCCGCTGATAGATGTCCGAGGCGCTGCGGCCGACGTCGACCAGGATGAAGTTCGCGCGCGAGGGCACGTACTTCACGCCGAGGTTGTTGAACTCGTCGTAGAGATAGTGACGGCCGGCCTCGATCGTGCGCACGCACTCGAGCACGTGGCTCTCGTCCTCGAGCGCGGCGAGCGCGGCCACCTGGGCCAGCGCGTTCACGTTGAACGGCTGGCGAATGCGGTTCATGAGCGCAACGGCGTCGGCGTCGGCCACGCCGTAGCCGACCCGCAGTCCCGCCAGACTGGCCGCCTTCGAGAACGTCCGCAGCACGATGACCTTCCGGCCTTGCTTGACGTAGTCCATCGTGTCCGGGAAGTCGGGACCCATGGCGAACTCGATGTACGCCTCGTCGAAGATGACGATCGTGCGATCCGGCACGCGCGCCATGAACGCCTCCACCTCGTCGGCGGTGACCATGGTGGCCGTCGGATTGTTCGGATTGGCAATGAAGACCATCTTCGTCATCGGCGTGATGGCGCGGGCCATGGCCTCGAGGTCGATGCGATAGTCCTTCAGCATCACCATCACGCGGATGCCGCCCGCCGCCTGCACGATCATCGGATAGACCACGAAGGAGGGGTGCGGCACGATCGCCTCGTCGCCGGGCTTGAGAAACGTCCGCACGGCGAGCTCGATCAGCTCGTTGCTGCCGTTGCCGACGAACACCTGATCCTGCGCGAAGTCGTGCTTCTTGGCCAGCGCCTGGCGCAGATAGTAGCCGCTGCCGTCGGGATAGCGGTTCAGCGTGCCGAGGGCGCCCGCGATGGCGCGCTGCACGCGCTCGGACGGCGGCAGCGGGTTCTCATTGGACGCGAGCTTGATGGCGTCGTGCACGCCATACTCGCGCTCCAGCTCCTCGATCGGCTTGCCGGGCTCGTAGGGCGCGATGCCGAGGATGTGGGTGTTGGCCAGCGACTCCCACTGCGTGTGCATGCTGTCTCCTTGCTCTATCCCGCCGGGTACGAGCCGAGGATCTTCAGATAGATGGTGCGGTCGGCGATCTCGCGCAGAGCGGCGGCGACGTTCGGCGTCTCCCGGTGCCCCTCGACGTCCACGAAGATGACGTACTCCCACGCGCGGCTCTTGGCCGGCCGCGACTCGATCTTCGTGAGATTGATTCCGTTGGCCACGATGGGCTCGAGGATCCGGTAGAGCGCCCCCGGCACGTTCCGCATCGCGAAAAGGATCGACGTCTTGTCACGACCGCTCGGGCCGACCGGCTGCCGGCCGATCACCAGGAAGCGCGTGGCGTTGTGGCGGTTGTCCTCGATCCGCTCGCGCAGCACGGGCACGCCGTACAGCTCGCCCGCAAGCGCGGAGCCGATGCCGGCCAGCGACGGATCGGACGCCGCCATCTCCACGGCGGCCGCCGTCGACGACGTCTCCTCGGTCGGCACGTCCGGCAGGTGCTGGGCGAGCCAGCCGCGGCACTGCGCGAGGCCCTGGGGGTGTGAGAGCACGCGCTTGACGTCGGTGAGGCTGGCGGCGCGCGAGAAGAGATGCTGCGCGATCTCCAGGTACGCCTCGCCGCAGATCACCGCATCGGACTCGACGAGCCGGTCGAGCGTGATATTGACGGCGCCCTCGGTGCTGTTCTCCACGGGCACCACACCGAAGGCGACGCGCCCGCGTTCGACCTCATCGAAGACATCGCTGATGGCGCGCGTCGGCTTGAGATCGGCGGCGGCGCCGAACCGCTCGCGTGCCGCCTGATGCGTGAACGTCGCCTGCGGGCCGAGATACGCCACCGCGAGCGGCTGCTCGAGGGCCCGACAGCTCGAGAGAATCTCCCGCCAGACCGCGCGCACCGCCTCGGCGGGCATCGGCCCCGCGTTCACCTCGATCAGACGACGGACGATGGCGGCTTCTCGCTCCGGCACATACGACGGCGCTTCCTGCCGTCGTTTGAGGTCTCCGATCTGAAGGGCGGCCTCGGCGCGCTGGTTGAGGAGGAGGAGGATTTGGTTGTCTAGGTCGTTGATCCTGGAGCGCCAGTCGCCCAGGTTCATAAAGACTCCTGCTCGCCCGATCTTCGCGAGTACCGCGCATTATATGCCGATGTCTTCACGCGACGCAACGGCGCGAAAGGTTTGCGGATGCGCGCGCCGACGTCAGCGGCCGGCGACGGCGCGGAGGGCGGCGATCTCGCGCGGCGCGAGCGCGCGGTAGGCGCCGCGCGGCAAGTCACCGAGCGTGACCGGGCCGAAGGCGACGCGCCTCAGACGTACGACGGGATGGCCGAGCGCCTCGCAGTAGCGTTTCACCTCGTGCTTGCGTCCCTCGGTGAACGTCAGCCGGAGCACGGTGGTGGCGCCGCCGGCCTCCGCGAGCTCGACGGCCGTCGGCGTCGCGGGTCCATCATCGAGCGTGACGCCGCGACGCCAGCGCGGCAGGTCGCCGGCGCGCACGCCGCCGCGCACCTGCGCCTCGTAGACCCGCGGCAGCCCGTAGCGCGGGTGCAGCAGCCGGTGCGTGAGGTCGCCGTCGTTCGTCATCAGCAGCACGCCCTCGACGTCCCAGTCGAGGCGGCCCACCGGATAGAGCCGCGCTCCGACCTCGCTCACGAGATCGGCGACCGTGGGGCGACCACGCGGATCCGTCACGGTCGTCACGTAGCCCCCCGGCTTGTGGAGGACGAGGTAGTGCTTGCGCTCGGCCTGGGGCAGCGGCGTGCCACGGAGGGCGACGATGTCGACGTCGGGATCGGCCAGCGTGGCCAGGTCGCGCGTCACCACGCCGTTGACGCTGACCTGGCCGTCGGCGATGAGGCGATCAGCTCCCCGCCGGCTGCTCAGCCCCGCCTGCGCCAGGATCTTGTTCAGCCTGAGCTTCGGCATGCTCTTCCTCGGCCCCCGCGAGAACCGGAATCACCAGCTCACCCTCGATCTTCGGGAGATCCCCGACGTCGCGCAGGCCGAAGGCGATGAGAAACTCGCGCGTCGTCTCGTACACGAACGGCCGCCCCGGCGCTTCCTTGCGGCCGGCGATGCGGACGAGCCGCCGCTCGAGCAGATTGTCGAGGGTGGCTTCGGAGTTCACGCCGCGCACGGCGTCGATCTCCGGCCGCGACACCGGCTGCTTGTAGGCGATGATGGCGAGCGTCTCGAGCGCCGGACGCGACAGGCGCACGCGCGTGCGCGCGCGGGCCAGGCGCAGCAGCCACGGCGCCAGCTCCGGCCGCGTGACCATGCGGTAGCCGCCGGCGACCTCGACGATGGCGAGCCCGCGCATCTCCTCGTCGTAGCGTGCCCGCAGCGCGGCCGCCAGATCGTGCGCCGCATCGACCGTCTCGAGGTCGAGCACCTCGCGAATGCGCTCGGCTTCGAGCGGGGTGTCAGAGGCGAACAGCAGGGCCTCGACCACGTCAATCGGATTGGGCACTGGGTCTCTCCCCCACGGCCGGCGCGGCCGCCTGACGTTCGATGACGATGTCTCCGAAGAGCTCGGTCTGTTGCGCCTTGATGCGGCCCTGGCGCACGAGCTCGAGCACGGCCAGGAGCGTGACGACGACCTCGGACCGCTTGCGCTCGCCGCCGGACAGCGACGAGAAGAGCAGCGACCACGTGTCGCGGAGCACCGAGAGGATCTCGGTCATGCGCTCGAGCACCGACGGCGGATTGGGCTCGACGTCACGCGGGCGCGCGCGCTTCTGCTCCTCGATCAGGCGCTTCATGGTCCGCTCGAGCCAGTCGACGCTCAGATCCTCGAGCGGCAGCTCCTCCGCGTTCGGCAGGGTCGCGCCAGGGCGTCCCCATATCAGCGACATCTCCGCCTCGCGCGCGGCGAGCCAGGCGCCCTGCGACTTCACGCGCGCGTACTCGCGCAGCCGGTCCTCGAGCTCCTGCTTGAGCGCGAGCGCCTCGTCGTCGAGCTGCTCGTCCTCCTCGTCGGGCGGCACCAGCAGCTTGGACTTCAGATAGATGAGCGTGGCCGCCATCACGAGGTAGGCGCCGGCGGCCTCGAGATCCCGAAAGTCCATCGCTTCCAGATGCGCGAGGTACTGATCCGTGATGGCGCGTACGGGCAGCGCGGCAAGGTCGATCTCGTTGGTACGGCACAGGTGCAACAGCAGGTCGAACGGCCCCTCGAAGGTGCCGACGCGCACGGTGAGGTCGGTGTCGATGGTCATGGGTTCAGATGCACCGCGGCCCGCACCTCGGCCATCGTCTGCTCGGCCACCTTCCGTGCGCGCCGCGAGCCCTCCACGAGGATCTCCTTGATCGTGTCGGGCTTCTCGGCGAAGCCTTGCCGGCGCTCCCGGATCTTCTGAAGCGGCGGGATCATGTGCTTCAACAGCACCTCCTTGCAGTCGAGGCAGCCAATACCGGCCGTGCGGCAGCCGGTCGCCACGTACTGCCGGTCCTCGGGGGTCGTGAAGATCTTGTGCAGATCGAACACGGGGCAGATGTCCGGATTGCCCGGGTCGCTGCGGCGCTTGCGGGCCGGATCCGTCATCATCGGGCGGACCTTCTGCCGGATGACCTCCGGTGAGTCGGCAAGCTCGATGTCGTTGCCGTACGACTTCGACATCTTGCGGCCATCGGTGCCGGGGACCTTCGGGATCTCGGTGAGCTTGGCGTCGGGCTCGGGGAACACGTGACCGAAGGCGGTGTTGAACCGCCGCGCCACCTCCCGCGTGAGCTCGATGTGCGGCACCTGATCGGCGCCGACGGGCACCCACTTCGCCTTGTACATGAGGATGTCGGCGGACTGCAGCAGCGGATAGCCGAGCAGGCCGTACGACGGCGACTCGATGCCCTGCTGCTCGATGCGCTCCTTGTACGTCGGCACGCGCTCGAGCCAGCCCACCGGCGTGCACATCGAGAACATGAGGTGCAGCTCCGCATGCTCGGGCACCAGCGACTGGATGAACAGCGTCGAGCGCTGGGGGTCGAGCCCGGCCCCGAGCCAGTCGGCGGCCATTTCGAGCGTGTTCTGCGGCACGTCGCGCGTGTCCAGCCGGTCGGTGAGCACATGCCAGTCGGCGGAGAAATAGAAGCAGTCGTAGTCGTCCTGCAGCGTCACCCAGTTGGCGAGGGCACCGAGATAGTTGCCCAGGTGCAGACGGCCGCTTGGCCGCATTCCCGACAGCACGCGCTCCTTCGTCGCCATCACGCTCTCGTCCTCTCCCACACCTTCGCGCATCGGATCAGCACATAGTACGCATACAGCGCGGCGAGAAGGAACCCCCGCGAGCCGTCCAGGAAGCCGCGCTCGAGCACGTACATCCCCACGAAGCGCCCGAGCGGGCGCAGCACGAAGTCCCAGGCGTGGACGCGACGGCCGCGCGCCACGAGGTCCTCGGCCGCGAGCGTTGCGTAGCGATCGGCACGCGCCAGGAAGTCGCTCACGTCACGGTAGGAGCGGTGCTCGAGATGTCCCGCCAGCGGTCGCACCTCGCCGTCGACCTGCACCGACTCGTGGACGCGGCGCGCGTTGAAGCGTCCGCGGCCGCGCCGAAACAGCCGCACCTGCCGGTCGGGATAGAGACCGCCATGCCGCACCCAGCGCCCCCAGAAGAGGTTCCGCCGCGGCACGGAATACCCGTCGGCCGGCCCGTCGAGCGCGATCACTCCCTCGATGTCCGCGCGCAGCGGCGGCGTCACGATCTCGTCGGCGTCGAGCGAGAGAATCCACGCGCCCGCCGCCCGGTCGACACCGTAGTTCTTCTGCGCGGCGTAGCCCGGCCACGGCCGCACGAAGACGTGATCCGTCAGCTCGCGCGCGATGCTGGCCGTCTTGTCCTCGGACTCGGCGTCGACCACGATCAGCTCGTCGGCCCACGCCACCGAGTCGAGACACGCGCGGATGCGCTCCTCCTCGTTCCGCGTGACGACGACGACGGACAGCCGTGGCGCCTTCACGGTCCGAGCAGCTCGCGGGCCGCGGTGAGCACCGCCTCCACACCGATGGACGTCATGCGCCCATCGCTGCCGCTGATCGTGCGATGTCCGGTGCCGTAGGGCCCGTTGCGCGCCGCCACCGTTGGACCGTAGAGACCGACGCACGGCGTGCCGACGGCAGCCGCCACGTGCAGTGGGCCGGTATCCGCGGCCACCACGACGCTCGCGCGGCGCAGGACGCTGACGAGCGTGTCGAGGTCCGTCGGCGGCGCCAGGACGGCGCCGGGTGCCTGGGCGATCGTCTGCGCCACCGTCTGCTCGCCCGGGCCCCACAGCACCAGCACGCGCGCGCTCGCCTCGCGGGCGAGCCGCGCGGCCAGCTCCACGAATCGCTCGACCGGCCAGCGCTTGGCCGGCTTGCCGGCGCCGGGATTGAGCGCCACCACCCGGCCGTGCGGCTTCAGTCCGGCCCCGGCGAAGAACTCGTCGACGCGCGCCTCCGCCGGCGCACGCAGCGGCAACCGGAAGGCCACGCCCCGCGGTCGGACGCCGAGCGGCTCCAGCAGCGCGAGATATTGATCGACCACATGTCGTGCGCTCGGCGGCGGCGTCACGTGGCAATTGGTGAAGAGGCCATTGAGCCGCTCGCGACGGAAGCCGGCGGCGAAGCCGATCCGCAACGGCGCCGCGGTGGCCGCGGTGACCAGCCCGGACTTCACCAGCCCCTGAAGGTCGACGGCCACGTCGAAGCGGGCGGCGAGAAGGCGGCGGCGCAGGGCGCGCAGCGTGTGGACGAGGGCGAGGGTCGCGGCCGGCGTCCGGACGCCACGCCACGCGCGCGTGTCGATGGTGACGACGTCGGCCAGCCGCGGGTGATCGTGCAGCAGTGCCGCCGCCCGCCGCTCCACCACCCACGTGAGCTGCGCGTCCGGAAACGCCTCGGCCAGCGCCTCCAACACGGGCGTGGCATGCACGACGTCGCCGAGCGCGGAAAGCTTGACCAGCGCGATCGCGCGCGGGACCGGCGTCATCGTCGAGCCGACGCCGCGAACCGGCGCGCGATCTCGCCGATCACGTCGCGCGTGGCGTGGTTCTTGGGATCGCCGACGATAGCCACCCGCCCGCCGCACGCCCGCACCGTCTCGCGCTCGGGCACGGACTCCGGCGTGTAATCGGTGCCCTTGGCGTGGACATCGGGCCGGATGGCGCTGATGAGCGTGTCCGCGGTGTCGTCGTCGAAGACCACGACGTGATCCACGGCGCGCAGGGCGGACAGCAGCTCCACGCGCTCGGCGGCCGGCATCAGCGGACGCCCCGCGCCCTTGAGCCGCGCCACCGCCGCGTCGCCGTTGATGCCGACGAACAGGACATCGCCCAGGCGACGCGCCGCCTCGAGGTATCGGACGTGACCGACGTGGAGGAGGTCGAAGCAGCCGTTGGCGAAGACGATGCGCTGACCGGCGGCGCGGAGCCGCTCGGCGAGCCGGCCCGCTTCCGCAAGGGTCACGAGGGCGGCGCGCCCAGGGCGTGGCGCAGCTCGGCGGGTGAGACGGTGGCGGAGCCGCGCTTCATCACCACGAGGCCGCCCGCCACGTTGGCGAGCGTGGCCGCTTCGAGCGGCGAGGCGCCCGCGGCCAGCGCGAGGGTGAAGACGCTGATGACCGTGTCGCCGGCACCCGTCACGTCCGCGATCTCGTCGGTGCCGTGGATCGGAAGGAACGTGGTCGCGCCGTCGCGCTCGAACAGCGCCATGCCGCGGCTGCCGCGAGTCACGAGCAGGATGCGCGCGTCGAGGCGCTCCAGCAGCTGACGGCCGGCCTTCTCGACGGAGTTCTCGTCGTCCACCGGCGTGCCGGTCAGCTGCTCGAGCTCGGCCTCGTTCGGCGTGGCGGCGGTGACGCCGGCGAACCGCACGACCTGGTAGCGGCTGTCGACGGTGACCGTCGCGTTGGTGCGACGCGCGAGCGCCCGCACGCGCTCGAACACACGCGAGGTCACAGTGCCGTAGCCGTAGTCGGAGACGAGGAACGCGTCGGCGCGCTCGGCCAGCGCGGTGAGCCGCGACAGCATCGCGTCCTCGCTCATCGGCTGCGGCTCGCTGGTCGGCTCGCGATCGAGCCGCACCACCTGCTGCCGCGTGGCCTGATAGCCGCCGGCCATGATGCGCGTCTTCATCGGCGTCACGCGCCCGTTCTCGGTGGCCAGCCCGTCCGTCGGGATCCCGGCCGCGTGGAACAGCGCGAGCAGCTCGTCGCCGGAGGGATCCTTGCCGACGACGCCGATCGGCAGCACGCGCGCGCCGAGCGCCCGGACATTGTGCGCGGCGTTGGCGGCGCCGCCGAGGCGGACCTCGCGCTCCGTGAAGCGCAGGATCAGCACCGGCGCCTCGCGGGAGATCCGCGCGGGCTTGCCGAAGACGTATTCGTCGATGATGACGTCGCCGACGACGACGATCGTCTTGTTCGCGAAGGTGCTGATGAGACGCCGAAGCCGATCCGCCGACGCCGTCATGCGGCCGCCGTCCGTGTCAGCACCCACTCGACGGCGTCGAGCAGATCCGTGGCCACGTGATCGGGCGGCACGCGAAACGAATCACGCCGGTACTCCCACTCGCCGAGACCGTAGCCCGAGAGCACGAGAACGGCCTGCGCGCCGACGCCGCGGCCACACTCGAGGTCGCTCGCCTTGTCGCCGATCATCGTCGATGCGCCGAGGTCGAGGCCGAGCTCCCGGGCCGCGCGCTCGAGCATTCCCGCCTTCGGCTTGCGGCAGTCGCACTCGCTGCGATACGGCGGGACGCCTTCCGTCGGATGGTGCATGCAGACGTACAGCCCGTCGAGCCGTGCGCCGGCGTCCTTCAGCTGCCGCGCCATCTCGTCGTTGGTCGCCTCGAGCACGTCGGCGGAGAAATAGCCGCGCGCGACTCCGGCCTGGTTGGTGGCGACCACGACCGGGATACCGGAAGCGTTCAGCCGACGGATCGCCTCTGCCGAGCGCGGCAGCAGGCGAATGCGCCGCGGGTGGTTCACGTACCCCACCTCTTCGGTCAGCGTCCCGTCCCGGTCGATGAACACGGCGGGGCGAGCAGACACGCGGGCAGTGTATGCCGCCCACGCCAATTTCTCAAGAATTATCAGCGGTTTCGCCGGCTAACGCGCTTGTAAATCCGCTCGAGCTCGCTCACCTGACGCTCGAACGTGAACGGCTCCGCCGCCGCGCGGGCGGCGGCCGTCAGCTCGCCGCGCGGCCGGCCGCGCAACCGGCCGACGGCGGCAGCGACGTCGTCGGGCGATCGTGGATCGACGGCGGCGCCGCAGCGCGCGTCGAGGACTTCGGCGCCGCCCGCCACGCGGCTCGTCACCACGGGCAGTCCCGTGGCCAGCGCTTCGAGATGCACGTTGCCGAAGGGCTCGTAGCGCGTCGGCAGCACGAGCACATCGGCGGCCGCGTACCAGCGCTCGATGTCGGGCCGCACCCCGAGCCACAGAACCTGCTCGGACACGCCGAGCTCGGCGGCGCGCGCGCGATAGCGCGCGACGTCATCACGGCCGATCACGAGGAGCCGCGCCGCGCGGTCCGCGAGGGCGCGCAGGGCGCCCAGCGCGACGTCGAGTCCCTTGCGCTCGAATCCGCTGCCGGCAAAGAGCAGCACGAATGCTTCCGGCGCCACCCGGACCTCCGCGCGCGCCGCCGCGCGGGGCGCGGCGCGCAGCCGCGGATGAAAGCGCGCGAGGTCGACGCCGTTGTAGACGACGGAGAGCCGCGCCTCCGGCACGCCGTGCAGCCGCGCGATCTCGTCGCCGCCGGTCCGCGAGATGGCCACGATCTCCGGCGTGCGCGCGAAGACTCGACGCTCGAGCGCGAGCGTCACCCGGTGACGGAGCCGGCGCGCCGTCCCCGGCGCGACCGCCTCGAGGTAGGCGCGATGCGAGCCCTCGCCCGCCCGATAGATGTCCTGCCGGAGTGTGCGCTCGTGGCTCTGCACGACGTCCCACGCGTCGGAGGCGGCCAGGCGCGCGGCCAGCGCCGCCAGGCCGAGCGCGCGCAGCGGCGCCGGCAGCGGAGGCAGCGGCAGGCGATGATCGCGCACGCCGGCGTGCGGCGGCTGACGGCCCGGTCCGGCGCGGTGCACCTCGTGACCGTGAGCGAGCAGCGCGCCGATCAGTCCGCTGGTGGCCGTCTCCACACCGCCGTGGAACGTGAACGGTCGCGCGATGACGAGGATCTTCACGTCACGCCCTCGCGCGGCGCCGCCGCTCGCGCGCCTCCGGCGAGCCGTTCGATGAGGGGCAGCAGGACGGCGCGCGCGGCCGCGAAACTGTAGCGCTCGATGCAGCGCGCGCGGGCGCGACGACCCAGCTCGCGCGCGCGGTCGGGATCGGCCAGCAGCCTCTCGAGCACGGCGCGCATGGCCCGCGGGTCGCCCGGTGGCACGAGCAAGCCACAACCGTCCAGCACCTCGGGGATCATCGACACCGAGGTCGACACGATGGGGCGTGCCATGGCCATGGCGTCGAAGAGCTTCGCGGGCACCTGACCGAGCGTGTCGCTCGTGGCCCGCTGCGGCACCGCGACGACATCCGCGGCGGCGAGATAGCGCGGCACGTCGTCGAACGGCACCGGGCCGCGTACGATGACCCCGGGCCGCGCGGCCCAAAGTCGAGCGCGCGGGTGCTCCGGCTCCGCGCCGATGATCACCAGCCGCGCCGACGGCGCGCCGTCCATGGCCTCGACGAGGTCGTCGACGCCCTTGTGCCCGCGCGGCGTGCCGAGGAACATGACGACGCGCGCGTCGCCCACGCCGAGGCTCGCACGCGTGGCGCGGCCGTCCACGCGTGCGGGGTCCCAGGCGTCGGTGTCGCGCACATGCGGGACCAGCGTGCCGCCAAACCGCCGCTCGAGAAAGCGCGAGGCGACGAGCCGCGCGTCGGCGCGGCCGACGAGGCGCTCCATCGCCCACGTCCACGGGAGGCCGTTCGGATTGCCGACGTTGAGCGCGCGACCGACGCGGCCCCAGACGCGGCTGCGGTAGAAGAAGCCGAGCTCCCAGTCGTCGATGTCGAGCACGAGCGGCCGGCGACGCTGGCGCCGCGCGAGCAGCGCCACGCCGTAGCTGGTCGGGCGCGGCTTCGAGGCGATGAGCACGTCGCCGTCAGCCAGACGCGCCAGCGCGCGCAGACGCCCGGCGAACGCGGGATAGCGCGCGCCCGGCAGCGTGCGATACGGGATCGCGCTCCCTCGCGCCGGCGGCCAGATATCGGCGCCGAAGCGCGGGCCGACGACCTCCACGGCGTAGTGCGGAGCGAGCAGCCGCGCGAGCAGGTCGGCACGGCCCGTCGCGTTGTCCGACAGATCGAAGGCGAGGACGGAGACCTTCACGCCACCAGACGCGCGTAGTGCGCTTCGAGCGCCTCCGCCACCTTCGCCCCCGAGTAGTGATCGAGCACCTGACGGCGTCCCGCCTTGCCGACACGGGCGGCGAGGTCCGGATCATCGAGCAGGCGCGCGAGCGCGTCCGCGAGCGCGGGTGCGTCCCCCGCGGGTACCAGCAGCGCCTGCGTTCCGTCGGCAAGCACCTCGGGGACGACGCCGGTGCGCGCGGCCACGACCGGGAGTCCCGCTGCGAGATATTCGAAAAGCACGCGCGACATCCCATCCGACTCGAGCGGTGCGTAGAGACCGACGTCGAGCGCCGACATGACGGCGGGCAGGTCGGGCGCCCAGCCGGCGATCGTGACATGCTGCTCGATCCCCGCGCGCTTGATCGCGTCTCGAATGACCGGCTCGCGCGCGCCGCGTCCGATGAACGCAAAGCGCACGCGACGGCCCGCGGTGACCAGTCGCTTCGCCGCCTCCACGACGATCTGATGACCCTTCATCACCCGGAGCCCCGAGACGAGGCCGATCAGCGGAACGTCGGTACCGCCAAGCCCGGCGCGGACGGCCGGATCGGCGGGGCGCGGCCGGTACGCCTCGGCGTCGGCCCCACCGGGCAGCGCGATCACCCGCTCCGGCGGCACCAGTCCGGCCGCGAGGTATTGCTGGCGAATGACGTCGCTCACGGTCACCACGAGCGCGGTGGCGCGACGGTAGAGCCACCGGTTGGCGGCGTGCGGCCGCACCGCCTGCGTGATGTGACGCGTGCGGACGATCGGACGCGACCGGCCGCCGAGACGCGAGGCGGCCACGGCCAGCCAGTGTTCCTTGCCGCGATGCACGTGCACGACGTCCGAGGCCCGCAGCGCGCGGGCGAGCCGGCACACGTCGGCGCCGTCGGCCGCCAGCCGCACGCCGCCGGCGAACTCGAACGTCGTGATCCGACCGACGCCCTCACCTCGCGCACGGTCCATGACGGCGGCCTCGGTGCCGCGCCGGCAGCCGAGCGTCACCTCGTGACCACGCCGCTCCAGCTCGCGCGCGATGCGCGCCGCCCAGTAGGCGTCGGAGGACCAGCCGCGGCAGGAGACGAGCTGCAAAACCCTCATGCCCGCGCGTCGAGCAGGTCGCGGTACGCGGCCTCCACCGTCGTCACGGAGCGCTCCGGCGTGAACTCCGTCTGTGCCCGCCGCCGGCCGGCGACGCCCATGGCACGGGCGCGCGTGCGATCGCCGAGGATGGCGCCAAGAGCCGACGCCACGCCGGCCGGCGTGTCGTCGGCGACGAGTAGCCCGGTCTCGCCGTGCGCCACCGTCTCCGGCAGCGCGCCGACGCGGCGCGCGACGACGGGACGGCCGGCGGCCATCGCCTCGAGGGCGGCGCGACACGAGTCGTCCGAGCCGGCGGCCATCAGCGCGAAGCAGTCGGCCGCCGCGAGGACCGACGGAAGATCCCGGTCGCGATACCCGGTGAAGATCACCTGCTGCGAGAGACCGAGCTCTACCACGAGCTGCTCGAGCCGTGCGCGCGTCTCCCCCTTGCCGACGAGGAGCAGCCGCGCGGCGGGCAGCGTGCCGAGCAGCTCCCGGAAGCCGGCGAGCAACAGCTCGTGGCCGCGGTTCGGCGCGAGCCGCGCCACCGACACGATGACGGGCGCGTCGCCGAGCTTGAACTCCTCGCGCACGGCCGTCCCGTCGTCGCCGGCGGCGAAGCGCGGCAGGTCGGCGACGCCGGGTGTCCAGTAGACGCGGTCGCCACCGACGCCGGCCAGTCGGCAGCGAGCCTCGATCTGACGCGAGACGGCGAAGGCGGCCGTGGTGCGCCGGTAGAGCGCGCGCGCGGCGGCGCCGTGCTTGACCGCCCGCGCATTGTGGAACGTGCGCACGATCGGTGGCCGCTGCGGGCTCAGACGTGCGACGGCGGCGGCCAGCCAGTGGTCGTGCGAGTGGTGCGCGTGGAGCAGGTCGACACCGTCTTCATCCACGACGCGACGCAAGCGCCGGACGTCCGCCACGAGCTCGAAGGGGGCGAGCCGCGCGCGCAGGTGCAGACCATCGACGAGCATGACATCGGCCTCGCGCGCCTTGGTCTCGAACCGATCGCCCGGCGTGACGCCGAGCAGCACGCGGTGCCCGCGCGCCATGAGCCCCTTCACGAGCTGGATCGTCGGATCGGCGCTGCCCGTCCACCAGCGATTGGCGGCGAGATGCAGGATCGTCAGCGGGCCGCCGCTCACGAGGCGACCTCGATGCGGCCGAGCACCGATCGCACCTCGTCGCGCACCCGCGCGGGCGCGAGGTCCCGCAGGCACGGATGATCGATCGGGCAGGCGCGATAGAAACACGGCGCGCACGGCACGGGGTGCGTCAGAACGCGCGCCGGACCACGCGGCGCCGACAGCGCCGGGTCGGTCGGGCCGAAGAGCGTCACCGCGGGCGTGCCGAGGGCGGCCGCCAGATGCGCGACGCCGGTGTCCCCGCTGACGAGGACGTCGATCTCGCTGAGCAGCGCGGTCAGGAGTGCCGGCCGATCGCGACCGATCAGCGAGCACGCCGGCGCCGCGTCCATCACTACCGTCGCCGATGAAGCGTCGCTCGGGGCGCCGACCAGCACCACGACGGCGCCGTCCGCGGCCATCAGGCGGCAGAACTCCGTGACCTGTGGCAGTGGCCAGAGCTTTGCCGGCCCGTAGGCGGCGCCCAGATGCACGGCGACGAGCCGGCGGCCCTCAGCGCGCGACGCGCCGGTCTCCGCCAGCAGTGCGCGCACCTGCGCGCGCTCGGCGCCGTCCGCGGGCGGCGGCGCCAGCCGCGGCGTCGCGTCGCTCGTCTGAGCGCCACACGCGGCGGCGAGTCCGAGATACTCGTCGATCTGATGCGCGCGCGGCGACGGGAGCGCGGGTGCGTCGGTCAGAAGCAATCCGCGGCCGCCCACATCGAAGCCGATGCGCCGGCGCGCGCCCCAGTACCACGCGGCCAGCGCGGACTCGAACGAGTTCGGCAGGAGGAGCGCCGTGTGCGGCGCGAGCTTGCGCACGGCGTCCGCGGCGGCCAGACGCGCCGACCACGCGCGTGGATACGTCAGCAGCGTGTCGGCCAGGCCCTGCCCCGCCAGCAGCGACGCCCACGGCCCGGCCAGCACGACACGCGCCTCGGGGAACGAGTCGCGGAGCGCACGCACGGTGGGCATGGCCATGACGGTGTCGCCGAGCCAGTTGGGCAGCCGCACGGCGAGCGTCTGCCGCATCACGCGCGGTGCGCGGCGCTGGCCGTGAACGCAGAGCGCCACGCGGCCTCGCCGGAGAGCAGCACCAGCCGCACGCCGAGCGCGTAGATCGGGCGCCGGGTCACGGGCAGCCGACGCAGCCGGACCCAATCCTTCTCCGTCGTCACCAGCCCGTCGGCGCCGCGAGCGGCCGCGGCGGCGTCGAGGTCGCGCAGGTCCTCGCGCGTGTACCAGTGATGATCGGCGAATCGCGCGAAGCCCGTCTCGATCACGCCCGTCTCCGCCAAGGTCCTGCGGAAGCCGTCGGGCGAGCCGATACCGGCGAAGCCGAAGAGCCGCTTACCGAGCAGGCTGGTGAGCGGCTGCTCTTTCATCGAGCCGACTTCCCAGCACTCCGTCGGCACGTGGCGCGCGGCCAGCACCGGCGTGCCCGGCGCATGGCGTCGCGCGGCCTCGGCCACCTCGGCCACGTCGTGCGGTCCGTCGGCGCCGGTCACCACGATGAGCGCAGCGCGACCGAGCGCGCTCAGCGGCTCGCGAAGCGGGCCGCCCGGCAGAAGCCGACCGTTGCCCCACGGCGCGCGCGCGCGCGCCATCACGATCTCGACGTCCTTGGCGAGCGTGCGGTGCTGGAAGCCGTCGTCGAGCACGATCGCCGTGACGCCGAACCGCGCCCGCGCCACCCGCCCCGCCTCGTAGCGGTTGGGACCGACCACGACCGGGACGCCCGGCAGCCGCCGGGCCAGCAGGAACGGCTCGTCGCCGGCCTCCTCGGCGTCGAGCCGGATCGAGGCGGCGTCGGCCACGATCTGCACGCCCGAGCTGCGCCGGCCGTAGCCGCGGCTCAGCACGCCGGGCAGCCGCCGGGCGAGCAGAAACGGCTCGTCGCCTCCTTCCTCGGCGTCGAGACGAATCGACGCGGCGTCGGCAACGATCTGGATGCCGTGCGTGCGGCGGCCATAGCCGCGGCTCACGACGGCCGGACGGTGGTCGAGCTCGATGAGCGTCCGCACCGCGAGCTCCACCGCCGGCGTCTTGCCGGTCCCGCCGACGGTGAGGTTGCCGATGGACACGACCGGGCAGCCGAGCCGGTGCGACTTGAGGACACCGAGCGTATAGAGCCAGTCGCGCGTGCCGAGCAGCCCGCGGTATCCACCGGCCGCCACGGACAGCACGCGCGAGGCAGTGGGCCCGAAGCCGTCCTGCCAGCCGTCGACGAGCCGCTCGTCCGCCCGGCTCATTCCGGGCGGCCCGGACGGAGATAACGCTCGACGAGCTCCAGCGTGGCGGCCACGGCGCCATGGCGCGCGGCGACCGCCTCCGCGCCCGCATCCCCGCGCTTGGCGGCAACGGCGGGATCGGAGAGGAGCGACTTCAACTCCATCGACAGCGACGCCGCATCGGTCACGACCACGGCGGCCCCGGCGTCGACGAGCAGCGCGGCCGCGTCACGAAAGTTGTCGGTGTGCGGGCCGACCAGCACCGGCTTGTGCCGCAGCGCCGGCTCGAGCACGTTATGGCCGCCCCGCGGCACCAGGCTGCCGCCCACGAACACCGCGTCGGCGATGGTGTAGATCTGCGCGAGCTCGCCGACGGTGTCGAGCACGATCACGGGCGTGCGCGCGGAGCGGGCCGCCGCCGGCAGCGTGCTCCGTCGCACCGCGCGCCAGCCCCGCGCGAGCACGAGGGCCTCCACCTCGTCGACGCGCTCGGGATGACGCGGCGCCAGCACGAGCGCGAGATCCGGATGCACCGACTGCCCGGCGGCATGCGCCGCCAGCACCGCGTCCTCCTCCCCCTTGTGCGTGCTCCCGGCGATCCACACGCGCTGCCCGGGGCGCAGCCCGAGCAGTCGGCGCCACAGATCGGCGGCGCCCGGTGGATCGGTGGCGGCGTCGTTCTTCAGGTTGCCGGTGACCACCACGCGCTCGGGCGCCGCACCGAGCGCGATGATGCGCCGCGCGTCCTCGTCCGAACGCATGCCGAAGACACGCACGTCACCGAGCACGCGCCGCATCGCGGGACGGAGCAGCCGATACCGCTCGAACGAGCGGTCGGACAGGCGGCCGTTAGCGATCATGGTGGGGACGCCGCGCTGCCGCAGCTCGCGCAGGACGTTGGGCCAGAGCTCCGTCTCCATGCAGACGAAGAACGCCGGATCGATGGCCCGCACGGTGCGCCGCACGGCCGCGGGGAAGTCGAGCGGGAAATAGCGATGGACGGCGAGACTGCCAAACCGCTCGGCCACCACGCGCGCGCCGGTGGTCGTCACCGTGCTCATCACGAGCGGCAGCTCCGGATAGAGTCGGCGCAGCCCTTCCACCAGCGGAGCCGCCGCGATGGCCTCGCCGACGGACACGGCGTGGAGCCACGCCCGCGGCCCCGGCGCGGCGTCGAGGGCGCCGTAGCCGAGGCGCTGGCGCAGGTTCAGCGGCACGCCGCGCAGCAGACGGCGCGCCACCGCCGCCGGCGCGTACGCCGTCACCGCCGCCGTCAGCAGCGCCGTGTAGACCGTGTACATCACGAGGCGGCCACCAGCCGATCGGCGGAGTCGGTCGCCTGCTGCAAGGCTCGCTCGACGGCGATGCGCATGGTCTCGCGATCGGCGTCGCGGTCGACGCGCACCGGGGCGCCGAACACGACGGCGCACCGGGCGAACGGCACGGGCACCAGGAATCGGTCCCACGACTGAAGCCGCCGCGCCGGGCGCGCCGACACGCCGAGCGGCACGATCGGCGCACCGGTGGTGGCGGCGAG
>DASTCJ010000147.1:0-12758 GCA_035605575.1 Candidatus Methylomirabilota bacterium | reverse complement strand
GGACTGGTACGACGACACCTACTACGCCCGCTCGCCCGCCCGCAATCCGCGCGGCCCCAAGACGGGCGCGCGCCGCGTGAGCCGCGGGGGCGCCTGGCGCCACGCCAATCCCTGGAGCGGCGTCGCCCACCGCTCGTCACTGCCGCCGGGCCTGCGATACTCCGATTACGGCTTCCGGCTGGCGCGCGACTAATTTGCTACCATTCGGCCGAGCGTCATGAACGGCGGAGAGCGCTCGGTTCTCAAGGAAGGCGTCGTCGCCGGCCTGATCGGCGCGGCGGTGGTAGCCGTCTGGTTCCTCGTGTTCGACGTTGCGCGTGGGCGACCGTTCCTGACGCCGGGCGTTCTCGGCGCGCTCGTCTTCTACGGTCCGAACACGCCGGTCGCGGCGCCGGCGGCGGGGCCGATCGTCGGCTACACGATCCTGCACGGCCTCGCCTTCGTGGCCTTCGGTGTGGTCGCCGCCACCATCATGGCCATGAGCGAGCGCGAGCCGGCGCTCTTCATCGCGTTCGTCGTGCTCTTCGCGTGCTTCGAGGCGTTCTTCTTCGGCGTGCTCGGCGCCTTCGGCCATTCCATGCAGGGCGCGCTCGTGTGGTGGGCGGTGCTCGTCGGCAATCTCCTCGCGTCGCTGGCGATGCTCTGGTATCTGTTCCGGGCGCACCGCGCTCTTCCGCGCTCGCTGGTGGGCTCGTGGGGGCTCGTGCTGCGCGAAGGCATCGTGGCCGGCGTCATCGGCGCCGCCGTCGTGGCGCTCTGGTTCTTCGCCATCGACGCGATCCAGGGCGATCCGTTGCGCACACCGGGGCTGCTGGGCACGGCCCTGCTGCGCCAGCCGACGCCGGCGGCCGCCGTCGCCAGCTACACGTTCGTGCACGGCGCGGCCTTCGTCGTCTTCGGCATCGTCGGTGCGCTGCTGATCGCCGGCGCCGAGCGGCAGCCGATGCTGATCTTCGCCCTGGTGATCCTCTTCGTGTCGTTCGAGATATTCTTCTTCGGGCTGATCCTCATCGCGGCCTCGTGGATTCTCGACGAGGTGGCCGGCTGGACGATTTTCGTCGGCAACATCCTGGCCGCCACCGCGATGCTCGCCTACTACTTCCGTCGTCACCGGACGCTCGCCCACCGGCTCACGGCCGCCTGGGCCGATGAGGACAACTGAGACCGCGCGCGGCGGGTCAGCGGTTGGGCGCGGCGGGGAGCGGCAGGCTCTGATCCTCGTAGTAGCGTCGCGCGTCGGGCAGCCACGCGCGTAGCTGCGCGATGCGGGTCGCGTCGCTCGGGTGCGTCGACATGAACTCCGGCGTGCCCGACTTGCCTTGCGCGCTCATGCGCTCCCACAGGCGCGGCGCCTCGGCGGGGTCGTAGCCGGCCTTCGCCATGTAGTAGATGCCCAGGTGATCGGCCTCCGACTCGTGATGGCGGCTGAACGGCAGCAGCACGCCATACTGCGCGCCGAGTCCGAGGGCGGCGCCGAGCGGCGCCTGGTACTGCGGGCTCGCGAACGCGGCGGCCGCGTTCGTCACGCCCTGGGCGAGCAGCATCTGGCTCAGCCGCTCCCCCGAGTGGCGTGCGACCACGTGCGCCACCTCGTGGCCGAGGATCACGGCCAGCCCCGCTTCGCTCTCCGCGATCGGCAGAATGCCCGTATACACCACGATCGTGCCGTCGGCGGAGGCGTTGGCGTTGACCTCTTTGGATCGCACCAGCGCCACCCGCCACTGCGTCTGCTGGGCGAGACCCGCCGCCTGCACGATGCGCCCGGAAACCCGCTCGACCATCGGCAGATACTGGCCGCTATCGGCGTCGTTCGCCTTGACGAGGGCGTGCTTCTGCTCCGCGTCCTGGAAGAACTTCGCGCGGCTCTGCCGCGACAGCTCCGCCACCTGTGAATCCGGAACGAGGAGGAGCTGCGAGCGTCCCGTGAGCGGCACCTGCGAGCAGGCGCACGCCGCCGCGAGGACGAGTAGCAGGAGCGCGCGGGCGCCTATGCCAGCGCCCTCCGCGTGAGACCGTCGGCGTACGCCTCCAGCAGGCGGTGCATCTCGCGCATCGCACCCTCGGCGGCGCGACGGTCGTCGGCCGTGCCCAGGTGTCTCAGGATCGTCTTCTTCGTCTCGCCCGACTCTTCCTTCTCGATCGCCTCGTGCACCGTGTAGTTCATCGCGCCCCACGCCGGCCGCACGCCGTAGTGCTCCACGAGCGCCTTGCCAACGGTCTGCGCGATCTCGACCACTTCCTCCTCGAGCAGCGCCGTCGCGCAGAGGGCCGCGCTCCACGGGACCTCGTGGGCGAGGCGCCGGAAGAACTCGATGATGGCCGCCATCTCGGGCACGGCCACGATCCGCGCGTACTCGTGGCGGCCGTAGCCGAGGTCGTCACCGATGCGACGGAAGAGCTCGTCGTGGTCGGGGGTGCCGCCGACCCGGCCCTCGAAGTACCCGAGGTCCTCCACGAGCAGATGACGGGCGCAATCCTTGCGGACGTCGAAGTCCTCGCAGCGTGTGTGGATGCCGCTGAAGATCCGCGGGAACCACGCGATGAGCAGATAGTGCTGCGCGATGTGCGCCCACACCTGCTCGCGCGTGAGCGCCCCCGACGCGAACCGTTTGAAGTACTCCGAGCGCCGGAACGGACTCTGCGCCAGGAGCTCCGCCGTGAGCTCATCGAACCATTGTTCGGTGGTCATTCCGCCTCCGCGTCAGCGCCGGGTGATCGCCCGAGGCTACCAGATCGCCTCCGGCAGCGGGAGGCCATCGAGTGCCTCCATCGGCATGGGCGACGGCGGCGCGACGTGAAGCCGCTCGGCCAGCACGTAGAGCTGACGCACATGCTGGCCGGCGTGCCAGACGGTGCGCTCGAGCAGCTCGTGCGCCTTCTGGGGGCCATAATAGGTCACGACCGTCCGCGTGAACTCGTCGGGGCCGGCGCCCTGAAACCAGCCGCTGATGCGGGCGCGCACGAGCGCGCCATACCGCGCCACGTCGGCGCCGGTCACCAGATCACCGGGGGCGCGGTCCTCGAACCAGCTCTCCGGCAGCTCGCCCCCGTCCACCGCATCGATGAACGAGAGCGCGACGCGGTAGACGTGGTAGGCGAGATCCCGCACCGTACGCTGGCGCTCCGTGGGCACGTGATCCATCCGCTCGGCGTCGAAGCGCCCGATCAGGCGCTGCGCGCTCTCGAGGACGCGATCGAGCCGGCCCGCCAGCGCCTGCGGTGTGAAGCGCACGGTGCCGTGATAGCTCACGCCGAGCAGCGTCGCGTAGCCGGCGGGATTCCAGCCGTGCACGACCTGATCGCCGACGGCGAGGGCCGGCGCGCGCGGCACGCCGAGCCGCTCCATCTCACGACGGCCGGCGCTGTCGGACTGGACGTCGATGGGATCGAACTCGATCCCCCACGACGAGAGCAGCTCTCTCGTCTTGGCGCACGAGGATCACCCGGGGCGATAGAAGAAGCGTGCTTTCATGGTCAGCGTCCCTTGAACGGCGGAGGAGTCTTCTTGCTGGCGAACGCCGTGACGCCGGCCGCGAAATCCTCGGTGCGACCGGAGCGCGCGATCGCCTGCGCCTCGAGCTCCATCTGCGTCTCGAGGCTCTGCCAGGTGGACTCGTGAAACAGCCGCTTGGCGCCGCCGAAGGCCTTCGACGGCCCCTGCGCGAGCTCGCGCGCGAGCGTCTCGACCCCGTTCTTGAACTCGGCGTCGGGAAACACGCGCGTCACCAGTCCCCACTCCTGCGCTTCACGCGCGGTGAGCACGCGGTTCGTGAAGTAGAGATCCATGGCGCGACGCAGGCCGACCAGGCGCGGCAGAAAATAGGACGACGAGCCATCGGGCGTGGCGGCGATCTTCGAGTAGGCCATGGTCAGCTTCGCCGACTCGGTGGCGACCACGAGGTCGCCGGACAGCGCCAGGCTCAGCCCGCCGCCGGCGGCCACGCCGTTGACGGCCATGATGACGACCTTGTCGGCACGACAGAACCGCGAGATGGCGCCATGCAGATAGGTCGTCAGCTCCTTGATCAGCACGCCGACGCGCGGCAGGTTGTCGGCGAAGTCCTTGACGTCGCCGCCCGCGCAGAACGACTTGCCGCTGCCCGTGACGACCACGCAGCGCACGTCCGGATCCTCGTCGAGCTCGATCGACGCATGAAACAGCTCGCGCCCGAGCCCGAGATTGAGCGCGTTGAACGCATCCGGCCGGTTCAGGGTGACGGTGGCGACGTGGCCGTCGCGGGCGATGGTGATGTTCTGATAGGCCATCAGCGCTCCTCCGGAAGGCCGGCGGGCGGTCGCCTGCGCGCCACCTCGGCCACGGCATCGAGGATGTCCTGGATCTGCAGCGGCTTCACGAGAACGGCGTCGACGCCATTGGCCCGGCGCTCGTCCGCCGACAGCTCGACACCGAACCCCGTGACGAGGACCACATGGACGCCGGGCACGGATTGCCTGGCGAACCGCGCCACCTGCCAGCCCGATACGCGGGGCATCGCCAGATCGGTGAGAACGAGATCGAAGCGCTCCGTGCGGAGCCGCTCGAGGGCGTCGGCGCCATCGGCCGACTCGACCACCTCGTGGCCGGCAGTGGTCAGGATGTCGCCGAGCACGGTGCGCACGGTGGGCTCGTCGTCGACCACGAGGCACCGGAGGCTCGGCGTCGACCCGGTCGGCGCCGACAGCGGACGAACGGCCACCGCGCGCTGGTCGAGCGCCGGCGGAAAGCTCAGACGGAAAATCGCACCCTGGCCCTCGACGCTCTCGACGGCGATGCGGCCGCCGTGTCGCGACACGATGCCGTAGCTCACCGAGAGCCCGAGCCCGGTTCCCCGCGGGCCCTTGGTCGTGAAGAACGGATCGAACACCTTGTCCCGCACGTCATCGGGGATGCCGACTCCGGTATCCCTGACGGTGGCGACCACCTGGCCGTCGGCGACGGCCGTGCTGACCATCAACGCTCCGCCGTCGGGCATCGCATCCACGGCGTTCAGGATGAGGTTGGTGAAGACTTCGCGCAACTCCGAGGCATCGCCGAGGATCCGGGGCACCGGCTCGAGCGCCCTGTGGACCTCGATGGTGACACCCCGGCTGAGCGGCTCTTCCTGCCAGCGGGACTGCGTCATCTCGAGCGCCTCGCGCGCGACGTCGTCGAGGGCCAGCGGCACCAGCGGCTCGTCGCGGCGGATCCGCGTGAAGTCCTGCAGCCGCTTGACCGTCTGCGCGCCGTCCAGCGCCGAGCGCTCGATGACCTGCAGCCACTGGCGCGGCTGCGGATCCTTCACGCGACGCAGGAGCAGCTGCGCGCGACCGAGGATGGCGGCCAGCAGGTTGTTGAAGTCGTGCGCGACGCCCGAGGCCATCTCGCCGAGGGCGCGCAGCTTCTCCGTGCGGACGAGCTGGTCCTGCGCGGCGCCGAGCTCCGCGAGCGCTCGCGTGCGCTCCGCGTAGAGCCGGGCGCTCGACAGCGCCAGCGCGGCGAGGTGGGCGATGTTCGTGAGCAGCCGCTCGTCGGCCTCGGTGAAGGCGCGTGCGGCGTCCCGGACGATGATGACGCCGAGCGCCCGCTCGCCGGCGATCATCGGCGCCCCCAGCCAGTGACGGAGGCCGGCGGACACGCCGGCCGGCTCCACCCCGTGGCGCGCGCACGCGGCCGCATAGTCGTCCGTCCGCACGGCACGATTCTGCTGCAACACCACGCTGGCGAGCCCGCACGCGTGCAGCGGGAAGCGTCGCGGCGGCAAGAGATCCTCCACGCCGCCGGCCACGCGCAGCGCCACTTCGAGGTCGCCGCGCGCGTCGTCGTGCAGCACCACCCCCATGTTCTCGGCGGCGAGCACGCGCGCGACGTGGGTGCGCAAAGCCGCGATGAGCGCCGTGCGATCGAGCTGTCCGGTCACCGCGCGCGAGAGATCGTGCAGGACCGACAGCTCCTCGACGCGCCGGCGATTCTCCGCGAAGAGCCGCGCGTTCTCCAGCGCGACGCCGGCCTGGTTCGCGAGCGCTTCCATGAGCGCCAGCTCACCCTCGGTGAACTCGCGCGCCTGCTCCCACCAGACGGCCGCGAAGCCGGCGATCATCCGGTCCTTGGCCACCACCGGCACGAAGAGCTGCGTGCGATGCGCCCCCTGCTCTCGGATCGCGGTCGGGATGCGCGTGTCGTCCATCGCCTCGGTCGTGTACACCGGGCGGCAGGTGCGCGCGGCCTCGGCATAGAACGCGTGCTTGAGGATCGAGACGCGAAATTCTCGGAACGCGGCCAGCCGCTCGGGGGGAATGTGATAGCCGGCCAGCGGCTCCAGCCACTCGCCGTCCTCGCCCACGGTCCACGAGCCCACGCAGTCGGCGCCGATCGCCCGGGCCACCGCGCGCAGGAAATGCCGGATGAGCGCCTGCGGCTCGAGCGTCGAGGAGAGCGCGCGACTGGCCGACAGCAGCGTCTCCGTCTCCGCCAGCTTCGCGCGCGTTTGCCGCGTGAGGTCGGCGTTCTCCATGGCGAGTCCCACCTGCGCCGCCACGCCCTCGATCAACCGGATCTCCGCCGTCGTGAAGGTGCGTCCGGCCCGCCACCACACGAGGAAGAGACCACCGACCGGCGCCCCATGGGCCATCGTCGGCACGAACAGCACCGAGTGCTGCGGCAGCACCCGCGTCCACTCGCTGTCGAAGCGCGGATCGTGCAGCACGTCGGCGCTCCAGGCGGCGCGACCGGTGTTCCAGGCGTCCAGCAGCCACGGGAATCGATCGAGCACGATCGGCCGGCGCAAGAACGACTCGATGAGCTCCTTGGGCACGTGGTAGCCGCCGACGGGGAACAATCGCTCTCGGCGCTCGTCGAGCAGATAGGCGCCGGCCATGTCGGCACCGAACGCCCGCGCCACCTCGCCGGCCACGCGCCGCATGACGTCCTGCGCGACGTCGGGCTGCGACAGGAGGCGGCCCACGGCCAGCAGCGTCGACGTCTCGCGCAATCGCTCCTGCGCCTCGGCGTAGAGCCGGCTGTTCTCGAGCGACAGCGCCAGCTGATTGGCCACCGCGGAGGCGAGGTCGACCTGCCAGGGCTCGAACGCCAGCTCGCGCTCGCAGTAATCGAGGGTGAGCACGCCGATCACCTGCTCCTGCGACACCATCGGCACCGTCATGAAGGCCTTCAGACCGAACCGCTCGATCCACTCGCGCGGCACCATGGTGGTGGAGGCCGCATCGTCGACGATGACGGGCCGACGCGTCGCGATGGCCCGCGCGTTCACCGGAATATCGCGCAGCGGGTCCACCGCGAGCGCGCGGAACTCGCGCCAGAGATCCGGCATCGCGCGGCCGTCGGCGAACTGCGACATGAGCGGCACCACGCGCTCGCCCTGCCACAGCTCGATCGAGCACCGGTCGACGGCGCACACCTGCGCGATCTTGATGGCCACGCGCTTGAGCAGCTGCGTGGCGTCGAGCGTGGAGTTCAGGATCTCCGCCACCTCCAGCAGCGCGCGCGTCTGCGCCAGTCGGTCGGCGGTGTCGGCGTACATGCGCGCGTTCTCGAGCGCGACGGCCGCCTGGGCCGCCAGCGACCCCATCAGCGACTCCGTCTCCGGGGTCGACGTCCACGCGGTCGGCCGATGCACCGCGAAGGCGCCGATGATCCGCTCGCCGATGGCGATGGGATACGCGGTGAGCCAGTTCAGGCCACGACGCTCGAGCGGTGGCGAGTCGGAGTAGCGCGGGTCCGTCCGGGTATCCGTCCAGAGAATCGGCTGGCGGTGCCGCACGACCCAGCCGACAGCCCCTTCGCCGACGGCGAGCTCGTCGTGCAGCTCGGCGGCCAGCTCCGCATCGCCGTGCACGAGCGCGCGACGCAAGCGGCCCTCGGTGCCGTCGACGCGCCACACGCTCACGTACGGCGCCTCGAAGAACTGCGCGATCGCGCGCGCGAGATTGGCGAGGATCTCCCCGGCATTCAGGGACGACGACACGAGCCGGTTGACCTCCTCGAGTGCGCGTAAGCGCTCGGCGAACGCGCGCGCCTCCTGGTACAGCCGCGCGTTGTCGAGGGCGAGGCTCGCCTGGTCGGCGAACGCCTGCGCGACCTGCACCTCCTCGGCATCGAACACGCGCCCGACGCTGTCGCCGATGCTCAGCGCGCCCACCACCGCCCCGTTGGCCACCAGCGGCACGCCGAGCGCAGCACGGCGACCCTCCTGCGCGATCCAGTCACGCACCGCCGGCGGCAGGACGATGTCGGGATCGTTCAGCACGTCGCTCGAGGTCACCGGCCGCCGTGTCTGGGCGGCGCGCCCCACCGCACCGGCGCCCGCGGGAAAGACGATGGGCGCGCTGGCCTGGTGGTCGCCCGCGCTCGCCACGGACACGAGATCACCTGTGCGCTCGTCGAGACGAAACAGCGTCGCCGCGCGCGCGCCGAAGAGCCGTACCACGCTCTGGACGATGCGCTCCGCCAGCGGCGCGGGCTCGAGGGTGCCGGCCAGGAAGCGGCCGACATCGGCGAGCGCGCTCATCCGTTCCACGCGGCGCGTCGCCTCGCGATAGAGCCGCGCGGTGTCGGTCACCAGCCGCGCGTTGTCGAGCGCCACCGCCGCCTGGTTCGCCAGCGACTGCAGAAGGTCGACCTCGTCACGATCGAAGTCGCGCTCGTGATCGGTGGCGACGGCGAGCCCACCGACGAGGCGATCGCTCACGAGGAGCGGCACGCCGACGAAGCCGCGGAGGCCTTCGGCCCGGATCAAGCCGGCGTTGACCGCGCGCGGGTCGGTGAGGATGTCGGTCAGCACGAGCGGCGTCCGCTCGGCGGCGACACGGCCGATGAGGCCCTCTCCCAGACGCAGGCGCGCCGTCCCCGACCGCGCACCGGCCGAGGCACGAAGCGTCAGCGTTTGACCGTCGGCCTCCAGCAGCCACAGCCGGGCCATTTTTGCCCCCACGATGTCACGCGCGCCGTCCACGATGCGCTGCAAGAGCTCGTCGGGCGTCACGCTCGCCGTCAGGCGCTGCGCGACCTGCGTGAGCATGTCGAGCCGGCGGGTCTTCGTGCGTCGCTCGGCCGCGAGCTCGTCGCGCATGAGGGCCAGTCCGATCTGATGCACGACGGCCTGCAGCAGCACGAGGTCGTCGCCGGCGACACGACGCTCCCGCGTGAGCAGCGCCAGCACGCCCCACGTCACGCCGTCCACCGCAACGGGCAGCGCCAGCTGCCTCGTGAGCCCGGCGTCCGTCGCGCCCTCGTCACCGCCGACATCCGTTGCGTGATGCCGGCCCGTGCGGACGACCTCACCCAGGGACGTCCCGAGCGGCCGCGTCTCGAACGCCGCGCGTCGGGCTGGCGGGACGCCGTGGCTCGCCAGGAGGACGAGGCGGTGGCCTCGGTGATCGGCGCGGTACAGGAGGGCGACGTCGATGCGCGCTGCGGCGCACACGATGCCGAGCGCGCGCGTGGCCGCCGCCGGCAGATCGGAGCCGCTCGCCATCGCGACCGCCGCCGAGTAGAGGGTCTCGACCCGAACGTCGGCGCGCAACCGCACCGGCACCCGCCGGCGTCCGGTCACCCCCGCCCATGCCACCAGCAGTCCAACGAGCGTGACGAAGCCGCCCGCGAGCTGCGCAGCCAGGCGTCGTGATTCCGCGCGCGCGCGCGCAGCGGATGCGCCAACCCAGACGAGATCGGAGCCGAGACGGCCGGCGGCGCGCAAGCGCCACGGCACCCCGTCGATCGAGCGCTCGCCGGCCGCGGTCGCCGCGCGCCAGCCGATGATCGGCGCGCCGGCCAGCGTGCTGTGACGGAGGCTGTCGTCGGCGACGACGAACAGCGCGAAACTGTCCGCGTCGGCCGGCGCCAGCTGCGCCGCGCGCCGACCGACCACCACGAGGCCGTTCGTCGCGTCGCCGTCGACGGGCGCGGCGCCGAGCACGAACGGCTCGCCCCCGAGCTCGGCCAGGCGCACCGTCGGCGCGGTGACTCCCCGCAACAGCGGCAGCGTCACGGCCGGCGTCAGCGGCACCTGGGCGATCACCACGGCGCCCCGGCCGAGCACCACGACGAGATCGGCGATGCTGTCGCTCGTGAGCGTGCGGAGCCGTGGCGCACCACGCGCGAGCGTGGCCCAGTCGCCGAGACGGACGCCCTCGATCACCGCGGCGTCCTGCGCGAGCAGCGCGGCCTCGCGTCGGAGCAGCGAGTCGGTGCTCGCCACGCGCGACTCGAGACGCACGAGATCGAGATCGAGCTGGGCCGTGCGGCGGGCGGCGGTCTCGTGCAGCAGCAGCGCGGCGCCGGCGATCCAGACGGCCGCGACGACGACGGAAACGACGGCGACGGTGCGCCGGCTCAGCGATGCTCCCCGACGCGATGCACCTTCATGAGGTTCGTGGTGCCGGTCACCCACATCGGCGAGCCCGAGATGATGACGAGCACGTCGCCCACTCGCACGGTGCCGTCGCCGAGGAGCATCGTCTCGATCTCCTCGACCATCTCGTCGGTCGTCTCCACCTTCCGGATCAACCGTGACGTGACGCCCCACGACAGCGCGAGCCGGCGCTGCACGGCCACGAACGGCGTGAAGGCGATGATCGGGGTGCCCGGACGCTCCTGCGAGATGAGCCGTGCGGAGAAGCCGGACTGCGTGAAAGCGACGATGGCGCGCGCCTGGAGCCGCCGCGCCGCGCTCGCCGCCGCGTCCGACACGGCTTCGGGAAAGCCGACGGGCGACGGCAGATCGTCGCGCCGGCGGCGCGGGACGTCACTCGCGAGCGCGGCCGGCTCGGCGCGCTCGGCGACCCGCGCCATGACCTCCACCGCTTCCGCCGGATAGCGACCGGACGCCGTCTCCGCCGACAGCATGATGGCGTCGGCGCCGTCGAAGATGGCCGTGGTGACGTCCGAGACCTCGGCGCGCGTCGGCCGGATGTGGGTCACCATCGACTCGAGCATCTGGGTGGCCACGATGACCGGCAGCTTGGCCGCCCGCGCCTGGCGGATGATCTCCTTCTGGATGTGCGGCACGTCCTCGAGCGGGACGTCGACGCCAAGATCACCGCGCGCCACCATCACCGCCTCGACGGCGTCGAGTATGCCCGGCAGATTCTCGATGATCTCCTGGCGCTCGAGCTTGGCGACGATCGGCAGATCCGCGCCCTGCGCTTCCATGAACTTGCGCACGTCGGCGATGTCGGCGGCCGAGCGCACGAACGATACGGCCACGAAGTCCACGCCCTGCTCGATGCCGAAGCGCAGATCGGCGCGGTCCTTCTCGGTGAGGCAGGAGGCCGGCAGATCGACGTGCGGCAGCGAGATGCCCTTGTGGTCGCTGATGCGCCCCCCGGCGACCACACGGCATCGCACCTCGCGCGGCGTCGTCTCCTCGACGCGCAGCTGGATCATGCCGTCGTCCATCCAGATCTCGTCGCCCGGCTTCACCTCGCTCAGATACTCGGGCGGCGCCACGAAGACGCGCTCCGACGATCCCACGCACGGCGTGCGGCAGAGCGTGAATGTCCGCCCCGCTTCGAGATCGACCCGGCCGCCACCACCCTCGCCGAATGTTCCAAGGCGAATCTTCGGGCCTTGCAGATCTTGAAGGATGGCGACCGGACGTCCCCAGCGCGCCTCGCCCTCGCGGATGCGCCGCACCACCTCCGCGTGCTCGGCGTGCGTGCCGTGCGAGAAGTTCAGCCGGGCGACGTCCATGCCGGCGGCGGCAAGGCGGTCGAGATCCTCGACGCTCGACGATGCCGGACCGATCGTGCACACGATCTTCGTACGACGCATGAAATCCCTTTTCAGTCGAGGGCCGCCGCCAGGAAGTGGCCGGTGTATGACCGATCGGCGTGTTGCGCGAGCGCTTCCGGCGTGCCGGTGGCGACCACGCGACCGCCTTCGTCGCCGCCCTCCGGACCGAGGTCGATCACCCAGTCGGCGGTTTTGATCACGTCCAGGTTGTGCTCGATGATCACCACCGTATTGCCCGCATCGACCAGTCGGTTCAACACCTCGAGCAGCTTCTCGATGTCGGCGAAGTGCAGCCCGGTGGTCGGCTCGTCCAGGATGTAGAGCGTGCGTCCGGTGGCGCGGCGCGACAGCTCGGTGGCCAGCTTCACGCGCTGCGCTTCGCCGCCCGACAGCGTCGTCGCAGACTGGCCGAGGCGGATGTAATCGAGTCCGACGTCGTGCAGCGTCTGAAGCTTCGTCTTGATCACCGGCACGGCGTCGAAGAACTCGAGCGCCTGGTGCACGGTCATGTCGAGCACGTCGGCGATGTTCTTGCCCTTGTAGTGGACGTCGAGCGTCTCGCGGTTGTAGCGCTTGCCCTTGCAGACGTCGCAGGTGACGTAGACGTCGGGCAGGAAGTGCATCTCGATCTTCACGAGCCCGTCGCCCTGGCACGCCTCGCACCGGCCGCCCTTGACGTTGAACGAGAAGCGCCCGGGCGCGTAGCCGCGCGCGCGGGCGTCGGGCGTTCGCGCGAACAGGGCCCGGATGAACGCGAAGAGGCCGGTGTACGTCGCCGGGTTCGAGCGCGGGGTGCGGCCGATGGGCGACTGGTCGATGTTGATGACCTTGTCGAGGTGCTGCATCCCCTCGAGGCGGTCGTGCGGGCCGGGCCGCTCCTGCGCGCGGTGGAACACCTGCGCCAGCGCGCGGTAGAGGATGTCGTTGACGAGCGTCGATTTGCCCGAGCCCGACACGCCCGTGACGCACGTGAACGTGCCGAGCGGGATGCGGACCGGCATCGCCTTGAGGTTGTGCTCCCGCGCGCCGT
>DASTCJ010000122.1:0-26459 GCA_035605575.1 Candidatus Methylomirabilota bacterium | reverse complement strand
CGAGCGCCGCCTCGCACGCGCGCCGACGGCCTTCCACCGCGGCGTATCGGCGCTCGTCGACGAGGCCGAGACGGCGCCCATGACCGGCCAGACGCGTGTCGGCGTTGTCCTCGCGCAGGAGCAGGCGATACTCCGCGCGCGACGTGAACATCCGGTACGGCTCGAGCGTCCCGCGCGTGACGAGATCGTCGACGAGCACGGCCATGTAACACTCCGCGCGATCGGGCAGGAAGGGATCGACGCCGCGCACGGCGCAGGCGGCGTTGATCCCGGCCCAGAGGCCGAGCGCGGCGGCCTCCTCGTACCCGGTGGTGCCGTTCACCTGCCCCGCCAGCCAGAGCCCCGGCACGTCACGACACTCGAGCGTCGCCGCGAGCTGCGTCGGATGGACGAAGTCGTACTCGATGGCGTAGCCGGGGCGCATGATTTCCGCGCGCTCGAGACCCGGGATGCTGTGCACCAGACGTTCCTGCACCTCGAGCGGCAGCGACGTGGAGATCCCGTTGGCGTAGATCTCGTCGGTGTCGAGGCCGTCGGGCTCCAGGATCACCTGGTGGCGCTCGCGCTCCTTGAAGCGCACGACCTTGTCCTCGATCGACGGGCAATAGCGCACGCCCGTCGCGTCGATGACGCCGGAGTAGAGCGGCGAGCGGTCGAGATTATCGCGAATGAGCGCGTGCGTGGTCGGCGTCGTCCACGTCACGTGGCAGGCCACCTGCGGCAGCGGCAGGCGCGTGGTCGCCCAGTGAAACGGCCACGGCCGCTCGTCGCCCCACGCGGCCTCGAGTCCATCCCACATGATGGACCCGCCGCGCAGTCGCGGCGACGTCCCGGTCTTCAGGCGACCGAGCGTGAGCCCGAGATCGCGCAGCGCGTCCGACAGGTCGATGGCCGCGAACTCGCCGGCGCGGCCCGCGCTCTGCCGATGGAGCCCGACGTGGATGAGGCCGCGCAGAAACGTGCCGGCGGTGACGATGACCGCCACCGCACGATAGTGCGCGCCGTCCTGTCCCTGGACGCCGACCACCCGTCCGCCCTCGACGAGGAGGCGGCTGACGTGCGCCTGCCGCACGTCGAGATTCGGCTCGGACTCCACCGTCTGCTTCATGGCCGCCCGATAGCGCGCGCGGTCGCACTGCGCGCGCGTCGCGCGCACGGCGGGGCCGCGCGAGGCGTTGAGCGTCTTCACCTGGATGGCGGCACGATCGGTGGCACCCGCCATCTCGCCGCCGACGGCGTCGATCTCGCGCACGAGATGGCCCTTGGCCGTGCCCCCGATGGCGGGATTGCACGACATCTGTCCGATGCCATCGAGATTCATCGTGAGCAGCAGCGTGCGGCAGCCCATGCGCGCGGCGGCCAGCGCCGCCTCCACGCCCGCGTGACCACCGCCGATCACGATCACGTCCCAGCCGTGCATGACGGCCATGATTGCACACCTCGCACGGGGCCCGCGATTGCAAAGGCTTCGGGCGTGGCATAGGATGACCGCCGCCATGGAATTCGGTGTTTCGCTGCCTGGTCGCGGTCCGCTCGCGACGCCCGATTCCATTCTCGCGCTCGCGACGAAAGCCGACGCGCTCGGCTACGACTCGCTGTTCGTCACCGACCACGTCGTGCTGCCGGCCTCGATGGCGCGCTCGGTGTACCCGTACTCGAGCAGCGGACAGCTGCCCGGCGGCGCCGCGCAGGATTATCTCGAGCCGCTGGCCGTGCTCGGCTGGCTCGCTCACGTCACCAAGCGCATCCGTATCGGCACGAGCGTGCTGGTGGTGCCGTATCGCAATCCGGTGGTGACGGCGAAGATGCTCGCCACCATCGATCGGCTCTCGAGCGGCCGCGTGATCCTCGGCGCCGGTGTGGGCTGGCTCCGCGAGGAGTTCGAGGCGCTGGCGGCGCCTCCGTTCGAGGCGCGCGGTGCCGTCACCGACGAATACCTCGCGGTGATGCGCGCGGCGTGGACGACGGATCCCGTGCGGTTCGCCGGCAAGCACTACACGCTGCGTGACGTGCACGCGCTGCCGAAGCCGGCGCAGCGCGGCGGCATCCCGATCTGGATCGGCGGCCACACCGACGCCGCCGTGAGGCGCGCCGCCACGCTCGGTGACGCCTGGCATCCGATTGCGCTCCGCCCGCCCGGGTTGCTGTTGCCGGCGGAGTACGCGACGCGCGTGAAGCAGCTCCACGCCTGGGCGCAGCGCGCCGGGCGCGATCCGAGGGCCGTCACGCTCACGCTGCGCGTGCCGATGGAGGTGCGACCAAAGAACGCCAGGGCCCCCGGTGGCGACCGGCCGATGTTCCAGGGCACCGCCGTCGACATCCGCGCCGACCTGCGCGCCTACGAAGCCCTCGGCGTGAAGCACGTCGTGTTCGATGCCGCCCACGCCGATCTGAAGTCGACGCTCGAGAACATGAAGCGCTTCGCTGAGGACGTCCGGCCGGGCCTGAGCAGCCCCAAGGGCACCGGCGGGGGACGCAGCCGGAAACCACCTCGAACAGGCCACCCACGGCGCAAGCCGCGCGCCACGCGATCGTTACAATGATCTCGCAGGCGGAGGCGTATCGGCTCATCGAAGGTCCGGCGGCGGAGCTGCCGGCGCTGCTGGCGCGCGCGGGCGAGCTGCGCGATCGGGGGCGTGGACGCACGGTGACGTTCTCGGCGAAGGTCTTCGTCCCCCTCACGACCCTGTGCCGCGACTACTGCCGCTACTGCACGTTCCGGCGCGATCCCGACGAGCCCGGCGCGCACACAATGACGCCGGAGGAGGTCGTGGCTCTCGCGCAGGCGGGCGGGCGCCTCGGCGCCAAGGAGGCGCTCTTCTCGCTCGGCGACCGGCCGGAGGCGCGCTTTGCGTCGCACCGCGCGTTCCTGCGCGCGCGCGGACATCGCACGACGCTGTCGTATCTGCGGGACGTCTGCGCGACGACACTCGCGGCCACGCCGCTCTTGCCGCACGTGAATCCGGGCGTCATGGCCGAACGCGATCTGGCCGCACTCCGCGAAGTGAGCGTGAGCATGGGGCTCATGCTCGAGAGCGTGTCGGAGCGGTTGCTCATGCCCGGCGGCGCCCACGACGTGGCGCCCGACAAGGTGCCGGCGCGGCGGCTGCGGACGATCGAGCTCGCCGGCAAGCTGGCCATCCCGTTCACGACCGGGATCCTGATCGGCATCGGCGAGACGCGGCGCGAGCGGGTCGACGCGCTGCTCGCCATCCGCGACCTGCACGAGCGCTATGGCCACGTGCAGGAGGTGATCATCCAGAACTTTCGCGCGAAGGCGCGCATCCCGATGCGCGATGCGCCCGAGCCAACGGAAGCCGACGTCCTCACCACGCTGGCCATCGCGCGGCTCCTGCTCGGGGCCGACATGAACATCCAGGCGCCGCCGAACCTGAGTCCCGGCGCCTATGCGTCGCTGCTTGCGGCCGGCCTCAACGACTGGGGCGGCGTGTCGCCGCTCACGCTGGATCACATCAACCCGGAGCGGCCGTGGCCCGCCCTGGTCGCCCTGCGAGCCGCCACCGAAGCCGCGGGCTTCACGCTGCGCGAGCGGCTGGCCATCTATCCCGAGTACACCGCGCGGCCGGAGTTCGTCGACGAAGGCGTGCGCGCGCGCGTGAGCGCCCTCGTCGATGAGGACGGTCTCGTCAAGGAGAGCCATGAGCACTGGCGACGCTGGTAGCCCCGGCGCGGTCCTCGACCGCGCGTCGCGCGACGTCCGTCGCGTGCTGGACGCGGCTCTCGACGGTCACGAGGTCTCGGTGACCGACGCCGAGATCCTCGCGCACGCCACCGGACGCGACCTCGCGGCCCTCACCGTCACCGCCGACGAGCTGCGGCGGCGACAGATCGGTAACGTCGTCACGTTCGTGGTCAACCGGAACATCAATTTCACGAACGTCTGCATCAAGCACTGCGGCTTCTGCGCCTTCAGCCGCGACCACCGTGAGGAGGAAGGTTATCTCCTGCCGATGGAGGAGGTCGTGCGGCGCGCGCGCGAGGCGGCCGAGATGGGGGCCACCGAGGTGTGCATCCAGGCCGGGCTGCCGCCGAAGCTCGACGGCCGCTTCTACATCGACCTCACGCGCGCGATCAAGACGGCGCTGCCGGAGATGCACATCCACGCGTTCTCGCCGGAAGAAGTGCTCTACGGCAGCGTGCGATCGGGGCTGCCCATCAAGGAGTACCTGGCGGAGCTGAAGGAGGCGGGTCTCGGCACCCTGCCGGGCACCTCCGCCGAGATTCTCGACCAGGAGATTCGTGATGTGATCGCACGCGGTCGCATCACCGTGGACCAGTGGGTCGAGGTCATCACGACCGCCCATGCGCTCGGTATTCGCACCACGTCGACGATCATGTATGGTCACGTCGAAACCCCGGCGCATTGGGTGCGACACATGAGCCTGCTGCGCGCCATCCAGAAGGACACGGGCGGCTTCACGGAGTTCGTGCCGCTGTCGCTCATCCATTCGGAAGCGCCGATGTACCAGAAGGGCCTCGTGCCCGGCGTTCGCGCAGGCGCCACCGGCGTGGAGGTCGTGCGCATGCACGCCCTGGCCCGCGTGCTGCTCGGCGCCGTCATTCCGAACGTGCAGTGTTCGTGGGTGAAAGAGGGCCCGAAGCTGATGCAGCTCCTGCTCGACGTCGGCGCCAATGACGTGGGCGGCACGCTGATCAACGAGTCGATCTCGACGTCGGCCGGCGCCTCCTTCGGTCAGCTGGTGGGACCGGCCGAGCTGTGCCGACTCATTCGCGATGCCGGCCGCATCCCGGCCGAGCGCGACACCGTCTATAGACGGCGGCGCGTGTACCAGGACGGCGAGACGCCGGTCTCACCGCTCGACGCGATCGACAACGCGGAGGCGCGCTTCGGCTCGTATCGTCGACTGATCGCGTCGGGGGAATTTCGGTTCCGACCGCGGTAGCCGTCGTCAACCGTTTGTGATATCAATGCACTCCACACTCCACTCCACCGATCGACAGGAGGATCACCTGTGGCGAAGATGATGAGCAAGTCCGCCGTCCTGGCGCACCTCGCCGGCAAGACCAACCTCTCGAAGCGACAGATCGGCGAAGTCTTCGACGAGACTCTCGCGCTCGCGTGCAAGGAAGCGAAGAATGGCTTCGTGCTTCCTGGCTTCGGAAAGCTGGTGCTGGCGAATCGCAAGGCGCGCGTCGGACGCAATCCGCAGACGGGTGAGCCGATCAAGATCCCGGCGAAGCGAGTCTGCAAGTTCCGGCTGGCCAAGAGCGTGAAGGACGCGGTGCTTGGGAAGAAGTAGGTCCCGTCGAGCCACTCCGGACCTTCAACCTTCTTCCCTCGAGACCGGGCGGCCGCCCGCCCCGACGCTCGCGTCGGCCACGCTCCCGCGCGTCTGGCAGGGTATCGGCTACCGTCCCCTGCCCGATGTCGCGGCGGCGCGACCGCTGTTCGACTTCGCGGCCATGCCGTGGCCGCCGGCGGCCGACGGCGAGCTGGCGTGGGGCGCGTGGACGGCCGGCGCCCGTGGCGAAACGCTCGTGGGCGCCCTCGTGGGCGAGCGCAGTCGCCGCGATGCGCTGTTGCACGGACCCGTCGTCCGCACCGACGCGGACGCCCCCGATGATCCGCTGGAAGTCGCGGCGCAGCTCGTCGGCGCGACGCTCGACCACGCCACCGCGCTCGGGCTCGTCACGCTGTTCGCGCGTCCGGCCGGCCTCGATCGCGTGTGGATCCGCTTCGGGTTCATTCCCGTTCCCGAAGTGACGCTGCCCGCCCCGCTCGCCGGGCACCCCGGCGTCGGACTCTACGCGTGGCGCGGCGGCAGTGCGCTCTGGACGCTGCGCGAAGCCGTGAATGACTAGCCGGGCCGCCGAGCGGCGCCGCGCGCCGACGACACGCTGAGGACGGCGTGCGGATCGCAGCCCTCGCCGGGGGCACCGGCGCCGCCAAGCTCCTTCGCGGTCTCGCCGCCTGCGTCGACCCGTCCGCGCTGACGGTGATCGGCAACACCGGCGACGACGAGGACATCTGGGGGCTGCACGTCTCGCCGGATCTCGACTCGGTCATGTATGCGCTGGCCGGCGTGCTCGACACGCAACGCGGCTGGGGCCGCGCCGACGAGACCTTCCATTGTCTGGCCGCCATGGCCGGCTACGGCGCGCCGACGTGGTTCGCGCTCGGCGATCGCGATCTCGCCACGCACATCGCGCGCACGCAGGCGCTCGCGGCCGGAGCATCGCTCTCCGCGGTCACCGCGCGCCTGGCGCGTGGGCTCGGCGTGAGCGCGCGGCTCCTGCCCATGAGCGATGATTGCGTGCGAACGCTCATCCGGACGCCCGAGGGCACGCTCGCATTCCAGGAATATTTCGTGCGCGACAAGGCGATGGTCGAGGTGGTCGGCGTCGAGTACGCGGGCGCGGCCGCCGCCCGGCCGGCGCCCGGCGTGCGTGAGGCGATCACCGAGGCCGACCTCGTCGTCGTGTGTCCGTCGAACCCGATCACGTCGATCGGTCCGATCCTCGCGGTTCCCGGCATCGTGGAGGCGCTCGTCGCCGCGCGCGCGCCGGTGGTCGGCGTGAGCCCCATCGTGGACGGCGGCGCCGTCAGCGGTCCGGCCGCCGCGCTCATGCGCGCCTGCGGGCTGCCGGCGTCGACGCTCGGCGTCGGCCGCGCCTACGCGCCCTGGCTTCGCCGGCTGCTCATCGACGCGCGTGACGCCCACGACACCGCCCCGCTGGCGTCGCTCGGCATCACGGCCGTGGTCACCGACGTGATGATGACCGACCGTCCGCGCGAGCGCGCGCTGGCGCGCCGCGTGCTGGACGTCGCGTGATCGTCGCCGCGGTGCCGGTGAAGGATCTGGAGACCGCCAAGCAGCGGCTGGTGCGGCTGCTCACGCCTGGCGAGCGCAGCGAGCTGGCCCGCGCCATGCTGGGCGATGTGCTCCGCGCGCTGGCGGCGGCCCGCCTCGATCGCGTGTGGATCGTGACGCGTGAGCTGCCGGTCGCGATGATCGCGTTTCCGCTCGGCGCCCGGCCGCTCGCGGAGACGGAGAACCGTGGCCACACGGCCGCCGTCGCGCGCGCGCAGGCGGAGGCCGTGCAGATCGGCGCGTCGATCTTCATCACCGTGCCCGGCGACGTCCCGTGCGTGACCGCGGAGGAGGTTCGCGCGCTCGCCGAGGCGGCGGTCAGCGCGCGCGCCGCCGCCTTCGCGCCGTCGCGCTCCGGGCTCGGGACCAACGGCGTCGCCTTGCAGCCGCCCGACGTGATGCGACTGCGCTTCGGCGAGCCGTCGTTCGACAATCACCTGACGGCGGCGCGCGCGCTCGGTCTCGTGCCGCGCGTCGTCTCGCTCCCCGGTCTCGCGCTCGACATCGACGCGCCCGACGACATCGCCGCGCTGCTCGAGCGATCGCCGACCACGGAGACCCAGCGCCTGCTCGCCGGCTGGCGCCTGCCCGAGCGGCTCGCCGCCGCCGGCGCCGGACGCTCGAGCTGACCATGGCCGCGCGCTACGAGGTGATCGGCGTGGAGGGCATCGGTGAGGTGCGGCCGCGCGACGACGTGGCGGCGCTCGTGATCCACGCGGCCGCGCGCCAGGGGACACCGCTGCGCGGCGGTGACGTGCTCGTGATCAGCCAGAAGATCGTGTCGAAATCCGAGGGGCGCCTGCTCCGGCTCGCGGACGTCACGCCCTCGACGGTCGCCTCCGCGATGGCGGCCGGGCTCGGACGCGATCCGCGGCTGGTAGAGGTGATCCTGCGGGAGTCCCGACGCGTGGTGCGCATGGATCGTGGCGTGCTGGTGACGGAAACGCACCACGGGTGGGTGTGCGCCAACGCGGGCGTGGATCAATCGAACGTCGATGCCGACATGGTCGCGCTCCTCCCCGAGGATCCCGACCGCTCTGCGCGCGCGCTGGGCGAGCGGTTCCGTGCGGCCGCGGGCGGCGAGGTGGCCGTCATCGTGGCCGACACGTTCGGCCGGCCGTGGCGCGAAGGCTTGACGAACATCGCCATTGGCGTGGCGGGCATGGCGCCGCTCCGCAGCTATCTCGGCGAGCGCGACCCCGCCGGCCGGCCGCTGCAAGCGACGATCCTCGCCATCGCCGACGAGCTGGCGTCGGCGGCGGAGCCCGTGATGGGCAAGCTCGACCGCATTCCGGCCGCCATCATCCGCGGGCTGGCCGTCGCTCCGGACGACGGCAGCGGCAGCAAGTCGCTGCTCCGCGATCCCAACCGTGACCTCTTCCGATGAAGGACGCTCGCCCATGAACATCGCGATCCTCGGCGGCACCGGGAAGGAAGGCGCCGGCCTCGCCACGCGCTGGGCCATCGCCGGCCACTCGATCATCATCGGCTCGCGCGATCCGCAGCGCGCGCACGACAAGGCCGTCGAGCTCCGCGACAAGGCGCACAAGATCCCCATCATCGGTCACAGCAATCGCGAGGCGGCCGCGCTGGGCGAGGTGGTCGTGATCGCGCTGCCGGCGGCCGGGCTCGGCGCCACCCTGCCCGAGCTGCGCGAGGAATGTCGGGGTAAGGTCGTCATCAGCACGGTGGTGCCGCTCACGTTTGGCGGGCCGCGGCTCTTCACGCCGCCGCCGGAAGGCTCGGCCGCCGAGCAGGTGCAGGCGCTGCTGCCCGACGCGCGCGTGGCCGCGGCCTTCCATCACATCGCCGCCCACGAGCTGTCGTCGAGCGATCATCCGATCGAGTGCGATCTGCTCACCTGCGGCGGTGACGCGCATGCGCGCAACGTCGTCACCGAGCTCGGACGCGCCATGGGCCTCCGGACCCTCGACGTCGGTGCGCTGTCCAATGCCGGCGCCATCGAGGGCATCACGGCCGTGCTCGCCACCATCAACCGGCGCTACAAGCTCAAGAACTCCGGGATCAAGATCACCGGCCTCTAGGAGAGTCGACATGGCCGAGACCGCCGTCGTGGTGACCGAGCCGCACCTCACCGCCTTTCTCGTGGACGCGCTGTCGGCGATGAAGATGCCCGGCGAGCGGGCCGTCATCACGGCCGGCCTCATGGTGCGCACCGACCTGCGTGGCGTCGACTCGCACGGCATCGACATGCTGCCGCGCTACCACGAGCTGTGGCACACGGGCTTCGTGGTGATGGAGGCCGATCCGGTGCTCGTGAACGACAGCATGGCCACCGGGCTGTACGACGGGGCCAAGGGTCTGGGTCATTACGTCTCGACGCTCGCCATGCAGCTCGCCGTCGACAAGGCGCGCACGTATGGCGTCGGCGTGGTGGCCGTGCGGAACTCCGGTCACTTCGGCGCCGCCGCCAACTACTCGATGATGGCGCTTGCCCACGACATGATCGGGCTCGCCACCACCAACTCACCGTACGTGGCCATGGTCCCCACGTTCGGGCGCGAGGCGAAGATCTCGACCAATCCGCTGTCGTTCGCGGCGCCGGCGGGCCGGCACGCGCCGTTCGTGCTCGACATGGCGACGACAACGGTGGCGTTCGGCAAGCTGCGCCTGGCCAGTCGCTGGGGCAAGCCGATTCCCTCCGGCTGGGCGCTCGACGACAGCGGCGAGCCGACCACGGACGCCGACATGGCGGTGAAGCATCGCCTGCAGACGCCGCTCGGCGGCACGCGCGAGCTCGGCAGTCACAAGGGCTACGGCCTCGGCATGATGGTCGACATCCTCTCCGGCATCCTGCCCGGCGCCGTGTACGGCGATCTGTTCTTCCGCACCGACCGGCAGACGCGACGCAAGCAGGACGTCGGCCACTGCTTCGTCGCCCTCGATCCGGCGCGCTTCCGACCGATCGAGGAGTTCAAGCGCGACATGGACGATTACTTCGACTCGCTGAAGTCGACGCCGCGCGCGCCCGGGCACGAGCGCATCTACGTCGCCGGCGAGCCCGAGGCCGAGTCCGAAATCCGCCGGCGCCGGGACGGCATCCCGCTGTCGCCGAATCTCGTCGCGCGCGTCGACGACATCGCCCGCGAGCTCGGCATCGCGCCCCTGTCGCGCTAGCGCGGCGGCGGGCGCTATGCGCGGTGCGCGCGGCTGACGGCGAGGCCGAGCCAGATCACGATCACCGCCAGGACGAGGACGACGCGGTCGAGCCGCGCGATGGCGCGCAGCGGCGTCGCCGCGTCGCCGCCCCCGGCCAGCGCCGCGCGCAGCAGCGGCACCTGCGCGAAGTCGCGCTGGGCGGCGAGGGCGACGGCCAGGATCACGAGGGCGAGCTTGACCGTGAGCGCGAGGGCGGCGCCGCTCTGCATCACGCGCTCGAAGGATCCGAGCTGCGTCACGTTGTAGAAGCCCGTGAGCACGACGAGGGCGACCGCCGTCCACGTCACCGGGCGCGCGCGCGCAGCCGCCTCCGCGAACGGCGCCAGCGCGCCGCGGCGTGCGGCGGGCAGCAGCACGTGCGCCTGATAGACAAGGCCGCCGATCCACACGACGACGCCGAGCACGTGCACGAACACGGCGGCGAGGGCCACGCTCACCGGGTCAGCGCGGCGACGGCGGCCGACACGTCGGAGAGATCGGTGAAGAGCAGGTCGGGCGCGCAGGCGGCCAGCTCGGCGTGCGGATGGAACCCGGTGGCCACCGCGACGGCCACCGCGCCGCACGCGCGCGCGCAGTCGACGTCGAGCGGCGTGTCGCCGATGATGGTGACCCGGTCGAAGGAAAACTCCCGGTCCGCCAGCGCCCGCGCGCGCTCGCAGGCGATCGCGGGCAGGCGCCGGCGATCCATGCTGTCCGAGCCGTAGGCGCCCACGCGAAACAGCGGGAACAGGCCCGTCGACCGCAGCTTCACGCGCGCGCCGGCCTCGATGTTGCCGGTGAGGAGTCCCACGAGCGCGTCGTCGCGGGTCGAGAGCGCGCGGACCACCTCGGCCACGCCGGGCAGCACGATGACGCGCGAGCCGTCGCCGATCTGCCGCTCCAGCTCGACCGTATAGGCGTCGAAGCACGCCGCCATGCGGGCCTCGATCACGTCATCGGCGATGCCGGCGCCGCGCATCAGATCGACGACGATGCGCGGGTCCGTCTTGCCGCGGAAGTCGTAGCCGTCGATGTCGCCGGCGGTGCCGTAGGTCGCTCGCAACGCCGCCCCGATCGCGAGGCGTCCCGCCCCGCGCGCGGTCACCAGCGTGCCGTCGATGTCGAACAGGAACAGACGCACGGCTAGGGCGCGAGGCGGCGCAGCCGCTCGACGACCGCGGGCACGGCGTCGAGCACGACGTCGATCTCGGCGGCGGTCGTCCACCGCCCGAGCGTGAAGCAGAGCGAGCCCTCGGCCTCGTCGCGCGGACACCCGATCGCACGCAGGACGTGCGAGGGCTCACCGCTCGCCATGCTGCACGCCGAGCCGGTGGAGGCGGCCACGCCGCGGAGGTCGAGCTCGAGCAGCACCGCGTCGGCCTTGACGCGTGGAATCACGATGCTCGCATGGTGCGGCAGGCGCGCGGCGCCGCGCGCGCCGGTCGGGCGCGCGCCCGGCACCGCGTCGAGCAAGCCGTCGAGCAGCCGGTCGCGCAGCCGCGCGAGTCGCGTCAGCTCCGCCGCGCCCTCGCTGCGCGCGAGCTCGGCCGCCACGCCCATGCCAACGATGGCCGGTAGATTCTCGGTGCCGGCTCGATAGCCGCCCTCCTGCCCGCCGCCGAACACGATCGGGCCGAGCCGGACCTCACTGCGCGCCCACAGGGCGCCCGCCCCAGGCGGACCATAGAGATCGTTCGACGAAAGCGTGAGCAGATCGATCGCAAAGTCCTCGACGTTCAGCGCAATGCGGCCCGCGGCACCGACGGCGTCGACGTGAAAGGGCACGGAGCACTCGCGCGCGATACGCCCGACCTCGCGCAGCGGCTGGACGGTTCCGATCTCGCCGTTGGCGGCCATCATCGACAGCACGGCCGTATCGGGGCGAACCGCGCGGCGGACCGCGTCGGGATCGACGCGCCCGTCGCGGTCGACCGGCACGTAGCTGATGGTATAGCCGCGCTTTTCGAGATGCCGGCAGGCGTTGAGCACGGACACGTGCTCCACGGCCGTGGTGACGACGTGTCGTCCGCCCGCGCGCTGGGCCACACCGCGGATCGCGAGGTTGTTGGCCTCGGTGGCGCTGGCCGTGAATATCACTCCGGTCGGAGCGCCACCGAACAGGCGGGCAATCTTGCCGCGGGCCCCATCCAGCGATGCCCTGGCCTCGAGGCCCAGCGAGTGGGGTGCGGACGGGTTGCCCACGCCACCTTCGAGGAACGGCCGGATGAGGGCCACGACGCGAGGGTCGACGGGCGAGAAGCCGCCGTAGTCGAGATAGACGCGGGTGACGGCGGCGGCCGCTCTACCGGGTCTTTCGGACGAGGAAGCGGAAGACCGCGCCATTCTTGTCAATCTCCAGGAGCTCGTGGCCGGTGCGAGCCGCCCAGCTCTGCATGTCGGCCTCGGAGGCGGGGTCGTCCGAGCTCATCTCGAGGATCTGTCCGACGTCCATTTGCTTGACGGCGTCGCGCGTTTTCAGGATGGGCATGGGGCAGAAAAGGCCGATACAGTCGAGCTTTCGGTCCGCCACGATCGGCATAAGTCTGTGAAAATTCTGACATTGACACTCGCCGTCGGCAACAAGAATAATGGCTGACATGCCCGGTGACGACGCGCCTCATCTCGCCACCGCGGGCCGCCGCCTCCGGATCAAGATTCTCCTGGCGCTGGTCCTTGCCTCCGGCGTTCCGATCCTCGTCCTGGCCTACGTCGTCCGGGGGCTCATCGTCCCCGGTCTGGTCGGCGATCCGGCGCTCGATCGAGTGGCCCTCCGCGCGGTTCTCGTGGTCACCGCGCTCGGCGTGGTGGCGGGCGGCTACATCATCTGGGACATCGGCGGCACGGTGGCGCGGATGGCGCAGGTGATGGCCAGCGAGCAGGTGATGGGCGGCCTCGTGCGGCGCAACAACGAGGTCGGCACCCTCATGGGCTCCTTCAACAAGATGCTCACAACGATCGAGAATCAGGCGGCGGAGATCAACAGCTTCGCGACGCGGCTCGACGCGGCCTACAAGGAGCTCGAGTCGACGAACGCGCGGCTCAAGGAAACGTCGTTCAAGGACGAGGTCACCGGCCTGTACAACCGGCGCTTCTTCTCGCTGCGATTGGAGGAGGAGCTGTCGCGGTACCGCCGCTTCAACCATCCGGTATCCGTCGTGCTCCTCGATCTGGACGGCTTCAAGTCGGTGAACGACAGCCTCGGCCACACCGTCGGCGACGATACGCTGCGCGACGTCGCGCAGATCTTGATGAAGCACTCCCGCGGCATCAACGTCGTGTCCCGCTACGGCGGCGACGAGTTCGCCGTGCTGCTGGTGGAAACCTCGAAGGCCGGCGCTCGGCTCTATGCCGACCGCATCCGCGAGGTGGTGGCGAAGTACCCCTTCTCGCACGGCAAGATCCTCACCGCGAGCTTCGGCGTGGCGAGCCTGCCGGACGACGAGGCGAGCACGGCGGAAGATCTCTTCCGCTCCGCGGACGAGGCGCTCTACGCGGCCAAGAGGGCCGGCAAGAACCAGGTGGCCGCCGCGTCGGGGTCACCGGCGAAGGTCCTATAACGTGGAGACACCCCGGGACATCCTGATCGTCGACGACGATCGCCAGGTGCGTGACGTCCTGCATCAGATCTTTTTGTCGGCGGGCTACACCTGCCATCTCGCGGAAGACGGCGGCAAGGGGCTCGAGGTGTTCAGCGCCGCCCGTCCGCCGCTCGTCGTGACCGACCTGAAGATGCCCGGGATGTCGGGCGTCGAGCTCCTCGGAAAGATCCGCAAGACCGATCAGGACGCCGCCGTGATCGTGCTCACCGGCGCCGCCGACGTGAAGACCGCCATCGAGAGCCTGAAGCTCGGCGCCTCCGACTTCATCATGAAGCCGGTGAACGTCGAGGAGCTGCTGATCGCCGCCGACCGCGCGCTCGAGCGGCGCGGGCTCCTGATCGACCGCCGCGCGTACCAGGAGATGCTCGAGCATCGCGTCGACCAGGCCACGCGCGAGCTGTCGGCCGCCTATCACGAGCTCGAAGAGACGTACCGCAGCACGCTGGAGGCGCTCGGCTCGGCACTCGACACGCGCGACATCGGCACCGAGGCGCATTCGCGCCGCGTGCACGGCTACGCGTTGGCCACGGCGCGCGCGTTCGGTGTGGCGCCGCAGATGATGCGCGACCTCGCACACGGGGTCCTGCTGCACGACATCGGCAAGATCGGCATCCCCGACGCCATCCTCCTCAAGCCGGGTCCGCTCACACCCGACGAATGGATGGTGATGCGGCAGCATCCGGAGATCGGCAAGCGGCTGATCGAGCGTATTCCGTTCCTGCGCGGCGCGGTGCCAATCGTGTATTCGCATCACGAGAAGTGGGACGGCTCCGGCTATCCACGCGCGCTGAATGGCGAGGACATCCCGCTCGGCGCGCGTATCTTCTCCGTCGTCGATGCGTTCGATGCCATGACGTTCGACCGTCCGTACTCCAAGGCCGTGCCGTTCGAGGCCGCCAAGGCCGAGATCCGTCGCTGCGCGGGCAGCCACTTCGATCCGGCCGTGGTCTCGGCGTTCTTGCAGGTGCCGGAGGCGCTGCTGGAGGAGATCCGCCGCCGCAGCACCGAGCCCTGACGCCGGTCGGGTGAAGATCACCGCCGTCCGCGCCTCCTGGCTGCGCGCCGTCATTCCCGCGGAGCGCGCCCACGTGAGCGACTTCGGCCGCAACGACTCCTTCAACACCTGTCTTGTGGAGATCGACACCGACAGCGGGCAGACCGGTCTGGGGGAAGCAAAGGTCGGCGCCGGCAACCTCGGCAACTACGCCGCCACGGTCGAGACGATCCACCGCGAGCTCGCGCCCGTGCTCATCGGCCGCGATCCGCGCGACATCACCGCGCTGTGGGAGGCGATGTACAACGGCACGCGCGCGCACTACGTCGAGCGTGCCGGCCGGACGTTTCCGATCATCGGCCGGCGCGGGGTGACGATCTCGGCGATGAGCGGTGTGGACATCGCACTCTGGGATCTGCTCGGCAAGTCGCTCGGCCAGCCACTGTGGCGCCTGCTCGGCGGCCGCTTTCGCGACAAGATCCCCGCCTACGCGAGCGGCGGCTGGGCTCCCGTCGGCGCCATCGGCAAGCAGATGCGCCAGTACGTCGAGCGCGGCCACCGCGCGGTCAAAATGCGCGTGGGGCGACAGGACAAGAGCGTCGACGACTCGGCCGCGCGCGTGCGCGAGGTGCGGGAGACGCTCGGTGCGGAGATCGACATCATGGTGGACGCCCACGGCACGTGGTCGGTGCGCGAGGCCCAGCGCTTCGCCCGCAAGGTCGAGGACTGCGACCTGGCCTGGCTCGAGGAGCCCGTGTCCGCCGACAACGTGGCCGGCCAGGCGGAGGTGCGCGTGTCCACCGACATCCCGCTCGCCTCCGGTGAGAGCGAGCAGACGCGCTTTGCGTTCCGCGACCTGATCGAGGCGCGCGCGGTGGACATCCTGCAGCCCGACGTCGCCATCGCCGGCGGCATCACCGAGACCCTGCGCATCTGTGCGCTGGCCGCCGCCCACGGACTCACGGTGGCGCCGCACCTCTGGGGCTCGGCGATCCTCTTCGCGTCCGGGTTGCATCTGGCGGCGGCGATCCCGTGCGTGACGACGCTGGAGCTCACTCGCGGCGAGAACCCGTTGCTGAACGAGCTCGTCCGCGAGCGCTTCGACCTGCGCGATGGCTTCGTGCACGTCTCGGATGCGCCGGGTCTCGGCCTCACCCTCGATCGGGATTTCGCGCGCTCGATCGCCGTCTGAGCCGCGCGTGATCCGACGCGCCACGGCTGTCGACGCCGACGCGCTGACCGCCCTCGCGCACGCGGCCAAGCGCCACTGGCGGTACCCCGAGGACTGGATCGCGCTGTGGCGACGCGAGCTCACGTTCACACCCGCGCTGATCGAGCGCTGTCCCGTCTATGTCGCCGAAGACGGCGACGGGATCGCCGGCGTGTACGCGCTGGTGTTCGCCGCCGCCGACTGCGAGCTCGAGCACTTCTGGGTCGCGCCGACGCGCATGGGCGAGGGCATCGGCCGCGCGCTCTTCACCCACGCGGTGGAGCACTGCCGCGCCATCGGCGCGCGCCGGCTCTGGATCAGCGCCGATCCGAATGCCGAGGGCTTCTACGCGCGGATGAGAGCGCGCCGCGTCGGCGAGGTGCCGTCGACGCCGGCGGGGCGGAGGCTGCCGCGGCTCGAGCTCCTCACCGGCTAGCGTTCACCTCGTCGACCACGCGCTGCGCCTTGGCGAACGCCACCGCCAGGTCTCCGTCCTCGAGCCCGGCGGCCAGCACGCCGCGCAGCCGCGACCAGAGCTTGTCGGTGTGCACGAGCGCGGCCTCACGATCACCCGTCTCGGCCAGCTCACGGACCCGCAGCACGCGCCGCTCGGCCAGTCCCTCCACCGCCCGCACGAGCGCCGTCCGCGTGTCGGCGTGGCGGTCGGTACCCACGCCGGCAAACCGCAGCGCGTGGGCGAGCGCGTCGACGGCGCCCTCGTAGTCGCCGGCCTGCGCGCGACGTCGGCCGAGCTTCTTGTAGCCCCACCATAGCCGCCGGTCGACCTCCTCGCGGCGCCTGGGCGGCAGCGCCTGGTCGTGCACGCTGTCGAGCAGCTCCTCCGCGCGCGCGAGCGCAGCCAGCGCTTCGCTCTCCCGCGCCGTCTGCATCGAGCGGATGGCTTGCGCGGTGAGCTGACCGATCTCGCCGCCGTAGGTGCCCGAGAAGAGCTCGCGGAACGTCGCCGCCCGCGCGCTGGGGAACCGCCGATCTTCGAGCGCCTCGCTCAGCAGCCGCCGGGCCGCGCCGAATTCCTGCCGCCGGGCGAGCGCCATCACCACTCGCTCGTACGTCGGCCACAGGCGTCGCTCGAGATCCGCGGCGAGCGCGCGCAGCCCTTCCTCGCCCGGCACGACCGCCGCCCCGCGCTCGGCCCACTCGAGCGCCTGCCGCAGGCGATGCACATCTTCTTCCGAGCTCGGTCCGCGCCCGCCGGCACCGCCGGCAGCGAGTCGCTGCGCGACCTCGGTGGCGAGCGAGGCGAGCTGACGTGCGTAGGCCGGTCGCTCGGCATCGGGCGCGGTGGTCAGGGCCGCCTCGAGGGCCGTGCGAGCGCCCGGAGCATCGTCCATCGCCTGACGCGCGACGGCGACGATTGACCAGAGCCGCGCGACGGGCGCCGCCTCACCGCTCGCCGCCTTCACGGCCATGGCGGTCGTGGCCGCTGCGATGGCCGCCGGATATTGCCCCGCGTGATTGAGCGCGAGGCAATGCTCCACCGCATCGACGTCCGGCTCGGCGCTCCCCGCGGGCCGCAGCGGCTCCTCTTCGAAGGCGGCGCGGAGCGCAGCATTCACGGGCTGGTCCGGCTCGCGCCGGCGGTACCGCGTGCGCGCGCCGTTCACCGCGTGGCGGCGGCGGTGGGAGCGCCAGCGGCGCAGTGGCGCAAGCGGCGTCGAGACGGGCGCAGGCGGCGGAGTGAACGTAACGCTCGCACGCCGTACGGGATGCTTCGGCCGGGTGGGCCAGATGAGCTCCAGCACGCCGAGTGCGACGGCGCCGAGCGCGGCGAGGCCGCCGAGAAAAATGAGCGCTTCTTCGCTCAGCACGCGAGTTCCACGGCGCGCCGCTCGGCGAGCGACCGGTAGGCCGCCAGCACGACGGCGAGATCGCGGCGACCGGCCGTCCCGTCCATCTCGGCCGCCGCGCCCGCCGTCATCGCCGCGTCGAAGGCTTTCAGCATCGCCACATGCCCGCGCGTGTCGCGGCCGAAGAGCCGCAGGCGCACGCCGCCCTCCCCACGCACGACGATCACGCGACCACGGTTCTCCACGAAGCACGTGCCCCGGGTTCCGGTCACCGACGACCATTGAAACCGCGGGACCCCACGCGCGGCAAGAGAATTGACGAGGACCCCCACCACGCCGCCCTCGAGCTCGGCCAGGACATCGACGGCGTCTTCGCCGGCCATCTCGAGGGTCGGCGGCGGTCGCAGCGCGAAGAGCCGCCGCACCTCGCCGCCCCACCAGCGCAGCGCGTGCACGTAGTGAATGCCGCCGTCGATCAGCGCGCCGCCACCGGCCCCGGCACCGCCGCGCCAGCCCGTTCGCTGTCGGAAGCCGCGCGCGACCAGATGCAGCTCGCGCAGCGCCCCGACGGCGCCCTCATCGATCAGCCGACGCACCGCGCGGAAGGCCGGCATGAAGCGGAAGTTCTCCGCCACCATGAGCACGCGGCCGGCACCGGCAGCCGCGCCGATCATGCGATCGGCATCCTCGAGCGTGCACGCGATGGGTTTCTCGACCAGCACGTGTCGGCCAACCGCGAGCGCGGCGAGCACGTCGCCCACGTGCCGATCGTGCGGCGTGCAGATCACCGCGCCGCGCGCCTCGGGATGACCAAGCGCCTCGGCATAGTCGCCATACGCGGCCATGCCGCCGAACTCCCGGGCATACGCCCGGGCGCGCGCGGCGTCGCGGCTGGCGAAGATCACCGGCATCCGGAGGGTGCGGGCGGCCGCGGCGTGGCGGCGCGCGATCCAGCCGCAGCCGACGATGACCAGCGCCATGGGACGATATTTTAATTTGTTATGATCGAAACATGAGACGAGTCGCGGTCATCGGCGTCGGCACCACCCGGTTCGGCAAGCACGACCGTACGTCGGCGGAGCTCTTCGCCTCGGCGGGGGCTGACGCGCTGGCCGACGCGGACCTTCCTGCCAGCCGCATCCAGGCCCTCTACTACGGCAACGTCGTCGGCGGCGAGACGGAAAAGCAGCTTCACACCTCGCCGCAGGCCGCCTCCGTGCTCGGTCTGCCGTCGATTCCGACCACGCGCTTCGAGACGGCGTGCGCGTCCTCGCACGCGGCCTTCCGCCATGCGGTGATGGAGGTCGCATCGGGCGCCTCCGACGTCGTCATGGTGGGCGGCGCCGAGCGTGTGCTCAACGTGCCGACGCCGGACTCCACCGAGTACTTCGCCTATGCGTCCGATGCCTCGTGGGAGCAGACTCTGGGGCTGACGTTTCCGGGCGTCTTTGCCCTCGTCGCCCGCGCGCACATGCACAAGCACGGAACCACCGAGGCGCAGATGGCGGCGGTGGCCGTGAAGAACCACAAGCACGGCGCGCTCAATCCAAAGGCGCAGTTCCAGAAAGAGATCACGCTCGAGACCGTGCTGAGCTCGGCGCGTGTCGCCGATCCGCTGAAGCTCTACGACTGCTGCCCGTTCACCGACGGTGGCGCCGCCCTCGTGCTGGCCTCGGAAGACGTTGCCCGGCGGACTCGCCGTCCCATCTGGGTGCTCGCGTCGGCCGCGGCCTCCGACTGGATGCTGCTCGGCGACAAGCGCGACCTCTCCCGCGTGCCGGCCACCGAGCGCGCCGCGGCGGCGGCATATCGCCAGGCCGGCAAGCGCCCCGAGGATGTCGACGTCGTGGAGCTGCACGACTGCTTCACCATCGCCGAGATCGTCGCCACCGAGGGCCTCGGCCTCTTCGAGCCGGGCACCGGGGGGCTCGCCGCGGAGAAGGGCTGGACGAGCCTCGGCGGCAAAGTTCCCGTCAATCCCTCGGGAGGACTGAAGGCGAAGGGCCATCCGATCGGCGCCACCGGTGCCGCGCAGATCTGCGAGATCGTCACGCAGCTGCGCGCCGAAGCCGGACCGCGCCAGGTCGAGGGCGCGCGGACCGGGCTCACGCACACGCTCGGCGGCAACACGGCCACAGTGCTCGTGAGCCTGTTCGGCCGTGACTGAGCCGCCGCCGACGCTGTCGTCCTTCTTCGAGCGCGCGCGCGACGGCAAGCTGACCGCAATCAAGTGCGACGGCTGCGGCGCGCTGGCCATCCCGCCGCGCGAGCTGTGCGCCGAATGCGGACAGCGACGCTGGTCGGTGGTCCCGCTCTCCGGCGACGGCGAGATCGCCTCGTTCACCGTGATCCGCATCGCGCCGCGTGGCCACGCCGGCGATGCGCCCTACGCCATCGCCGCCGTCCGGCTCGTGGAGGGGGTGTCCCTGCTCGGCCGCGTCGTCGATATCCCGTTCGACGAGCTCGCCATCGGGCGCAAGGTGCGCTTCCGGCCGCTGCGCATCCACGACGTCACCGCGCTCGGCTTCGGACCGCTCTAGCGTCTCAGCGGAGTCGCGGGGCGGCCGCTTGAACGGCCTTGATGATGCCGTGATAGCCGGTGCAACGGCAGAGCACCGCCGAGAGGCCCGCGCGGATGTCGTCCTCGCTGGGCTCCGGCTGCACGCGCAGCAGATCGAGCGCCGTCAGCAGCATCCCCGGCGTGCAGAAGCCGCACTGCAGCCCGTGGTGCTCACGGAACGCCTCCTGCAGTGGATGGAGCGCGCCGTCGGTCATCAAGCCCTCGACGGTCGTGAGCTCGGCGCCGTCCGCCTGCACGGCCAGCATGAGGCACGAGCGGGCCGCCTCGCCATTGACCAGAATCGTGCAAGCGCCGCAGATACCGTGCTCGCAGCCGACGTGGGTTCCGGTCAGAGCGAGATCCTCGCGCACGAAGTCGACGAGCAGCTTGCGCGGCGCGCAGCGTCCCTCGCGCGCGACGCCGTTGACGGTCAGGCGTACGGTGACGGGCTCGGTCATCACATGCGTCCCGTCATTTCACCCGGGCGATCGCGTTGCGGAGCGCGCGCCCCGTGAGCACGCGCGCGAGGTTACGGCGGTAGTCGGCGCTGGCGTGCAGATCGCTGTCCGGCCGCACGAGGTCGGCGGCGCGCGCGGCAGCCGTCTCCACGGCGGCGGCGCCGACGCCATCGCGCGCGATGATCTCTTCGGCACCGTGGAGCCGCACGGGCACGGGCCCTGCGCCGGCGATCGCGAGCCGCGCGCTCCAGCGTCCGTCCTCGCGCCACGCCGCCGCCGCCACGCCCACGATCGCGAAATCGCCGTGACGGCGCGCAAACTCCTCGAAGGCCCACCCGGCACCGTCGCGCATGACGGGCAGGCGGATCTCCGTCAGGAGCTCGTCGGGCTCGAGCGTGGTTGTCAGATACGTCTCGAAGAGCGCGCCGGCGCTCAATTCGCGCTCGCCCTTCGGGCCGCGTGCGACGACGGTACCGTCGAGGGCGGCCAGCACCGCCGGATACTCGGCCGACGGATCGGCATGGGCGATCGAGCCGCCGATGGTGCCGCGCGACCGGATCGGCAAGTGGCCGACCCAGCGTGTGGCCTCGGTCAGCAGCGGCAGCTTCCGCGCGACGATCGGCGAGAACTCCACCGCGCGCTGGCGCGTCATTGCGCCGAAGTAGACGTGACCGTCCGTCTCTCGGATGCCGGCGAGCGCCGGGATGCGATTCAGATCGATGAGCGCAGCCGGCCGCGCCAGCCGGAAGTTCAGCAGCGGCACCAGGCTCTGGCCGCCGGCGAGCGGCTTGGCGTCACCGCCGTAGCGTGCGAGCAGCGCCACCGCTTCGTCGACGGTGCGCGGCGCGTGATAGTCGAACCTAGGCGGCTTCATTCTAGCGATCGGTGTTCGTGCGGCGTGAACCGTGGGTGGGCTGTTCGAGATGGTTGCCGGCTGCGTTCCGCGTTCAACCGTGGGGCTGTTCGAGATGGTTGCCGGCTGCGTTCCGCGTTCAACCGTGGTTGCCGGCTGCGCTCCGCGATCAACCGTGGTTGCCGGCGGCGTTCCGCGTTCAACGGGGATTGGCCTTTTTTGTTGCGTTGTCGATCAGGCGCCAGAGGCGGCTGGGGGTCATCGGGAGCTCGGTGATGCGCACGCCGAGCGGCTTGAGCGCGTCAGTCACGGCGTTGGCGATCACGGCGGGCACGGTCATCGACGACGATTCGCCGAGGCCCTTGGAGCCGAGGGTCGTGAGCGGCGAGGGCGAGACGACGTGCGCGATGTCGATGCGCGGCGCCTCGCTCGCCGTCGGGACGAGATAGTCCATGAAGGTGCCGGTCAGCGGCTGGCCGCTGTCGTCATACTCCATCTCCTCGAACAGCGCGCCGCCGAGCCCGTGCAGGGCACCGCCATAGATCTGACCCTCCGCGATCATCGGATTGATGATGACGCCGGCGTCGTGCACGGTGACGTACTTCACGATCTTGATGGCCGCCGTGTCGGGATCGACCTCCACGGCCATGACCTCGGCGATGAAGCCATACGTGTTCGACGAGTTGACGCGGTCTTCGTGATCGACCGCGCGCGCCTCCGTGAAGCCGAAGACGGCCGTTGCCTGCAGCATCGGCTCCATGCCGTCGGGCAGCGACTCGGTGTTCCAGTGCGCGCGGCCAGCCAGCTCCTTGATGGAGTACGAAGGGCCCTTGCCCGTCCGCGTGCGCACGGCGCCGTCGCGGAACTCGAGCTGCGCGACGGGCAGCTCCATCAGGTGGGCGGCGTAGTCGACGAGCTTCGTCTTCAGCTTGCGGGCGGCCAGTGCCACCGCGCTGGTGCCGATGGAGCCGAAGCGGCTCGAGTAGGTGCCCGAGGAAATGGACCATGGCCGCGTGAAGGTGTCCATCTCGTCGACGACGGTGACGTCGCCGGGGGTGACACCGAGCTCGTCGGCCACGATCTGCGCCACGATCGTCTGGTGGCCCTGTCCCTGCGGCGTGCTGCCGAGAACGGCCAGCACGCGCCCGAGCGGATCGATCTTCACGCTGGCGGATTCCGTGGCACCCGACTTCGGCAAGTACTCCGGCTTGGCACGGAATTGCGGATCGAGGGCGGTGGCCACGTAACCCATGTTCGAGACGGAGGGATCGATGGCGACGGCGAGACCGATGCCGTAGTAGCGACCGGCGGCACGGGCACGCGCCTGCTCGCGGCGGAGCTCGTCGTACCTGGCGATGTCGAGCGCCTTGTCGAAGGTCGCCGCGTAATCGCCGCTGTCGTACAGGCCGCCGGTGGGCGTGCGATACGGCAGCTGATCGGCCGCGATGAAATTTCGCCGGCGCACGTCGGCCGGGTCGAGCCCCACCGCGTCCGCCAGCCGATCCATCATGCCTTCTGTCTCGAAGTAGAGGTGACCGCACGCGTAGCCCCGGTTGGGACCGGTGAGGCTCTTGTTCGTCATGACCACCGACGCGTCGACCTCGAGATTCGCGAACGCGTACGGCCCCACGAAGTTCCCGGTGGGGCGGAACGAACAGCCCGGCTCCGGACTGCGAATATAGCCGCCGACGTTGTCGTACCACTTGTAGCGCATGCCGAGGATCGTGCCGTCCTTGTTCGCCGCCAGCTCGCGCCACGCGACGCGATCCGTGCCACTCGACGACGCGATGAGATGCTCGCGTCGATCTTCGATCCACTTCACCGGCACGCCGGCCTTGCGCGCGGCCAGCGCGATGAGCGCGATGTAGGGATACAGGCTGGACTTGATCCCGAACGACCCGCCGATGTCGGCGGGGACGATGAAGCGCAGCTTGTTCTCCGGCAGCCCGAGCACCCGCGCCGTGAGCGGATGCATGATGAACGGGCCCATGAAGTTCGACCACACCGTGACCACGCCGTCGAGCGCATCCCAGCGCGCGATCATCCCGTAGGTCTCGATCGGCGTCGAGCCGTACTTCGGGAACTTGAAGCGCTCGCGGATGACGACCTCGGCCTCGCGAAATGCGCGATCGGGATCGCCGTAGACGAGCCGCCGGTGGCCGGCGAGATTGGAGCCGACCGCCTCGTGGAGCACCGGCACGTCGGGATCGAGCGCCCGCTCGGGATCGACCACGGCCGGCAGCGGCTCGTAGTCCACGACCACCGCGTCGGCGGCGTCCTCGGCCAGGTATCGATCGCGGGCGACCACGACGGCCACCGGCTCGCCCACGAAGCGCGCCTTGTCGGTGGCCGACGGATAGTAGTGCACGGGCGCGGTCACGCCGACGCCGAACGGCTTGCACGACCGGGCCACGTCCGCGCCCGTCAGCACGGCGACGACGCCTTCCATGCGGAGCGCGGCTGCCACGTCGTAGCCGTGAATGCGCGCGTGGGCGTGGGGCGACCGCACGATGGCGGCGTGATGGACGTTGGCCACGGGCGGATGATCGTCGATGAACGTTCCCCGTCCGGTGAGAAGACGGAAGTCCTCGACGCGTTTGACCGACTTACCGATCCAGCCGCTCTCGCTCATGCGGGCGTCGCACTGTAGCCAGGGATCGATCGAGGTGTCAATGTCCGGCGCCGGCGACCGGGACGCCGGTGATCGTCGCGAGGCGCTTGGCGAGAGGGGTGTTGCGACTCCGCGCGACGCGGACCTCGCCGTCGATGATGACGGCCGAGATGCCAGGAATGTCGCCGCGCGCGATCGCCGTGAGCGCGTCGGCGGCCATGGAGGCGGCCGGCGCGTCACAGACGACGAGGTCAGCCGGACGACCGACGGCGATGGTCCCGGTGTCGAGACGGAACGCGCGCGCATTGTTGCCGGTGGCCAGCGCGATGACCGTCTCGGGCGGGAGATCGCCGAGCGACGCGAGCTCGCACACGCTCTTGAGGACGCCCATCGGCATCACGCCGGTGCCGGTCGGTGTGTCGCTGCCCACGCACACGCGCGCGAGCACACCGGCCTCGCGGGCGAGCCTCACGATGAACAGCGCGGAGCGGAGATTCCCTGCTTGCACGAGCTGAAGCGCCATGTCCGTCTCGCGGACGAGCGTCCGCAGCCCCTCCTCGTCGAGCGAGGTGGTGCCGCCGTTGACGTGGCCGCAGACGTCCGGCCGCAGGTGCAACAACACCTCGTGGCCGATCGGGCTCGAGCCCGGAATGGAGTTACCGCCGCTGTGCGACATGACGCAGAGCCCATGCTTCTGCGCGCGGCGCACCTCGGGCTCGCCGTCGCGCGGATGGGCGTAGCCGCCGAAGCCGTACTTCGCGTGGCGGACGCCGTGCCGCGCCATCTCGGCGAAGTCGTCGTCGTCGAGACCGGGCTCGAGCACCACCGAGCCGGCATTCACCTTCATGCCGTTAGGATGAAAATGCTCGAAGCACTTCGCGGCGGCGATAGCCAGCGCCTTGGAGGCGACCGGGTCGTGGGGGCGCCCGGGCGCGTGAACGCCCTCGCCGGCCGACACCACCGAGGTGATACCGCCGTGGACGTACGAGTCGAGGAAGTCGACCGTCTTCTGTCGCGGCGTGTAGTCGCCCAGCACGACGTGACAGTGCGAGTCGATCAGCCCCGGCATCACCGTGGTGCCACGACAGTCGACCACCACGTCGGCGCCGGCGGCGGCGGTCCGGGTCGCGGCGCCGAGCGCGGCGATGCGCCCGCCGTCGACCAGAATGGATTCGACGTCCTGGCGCGGCGCGGTCAGGTCGCCGGTGGCCAGCGCTCCGATGTTGACGAGGCCGAGCGTGGACATCGCTAGTACTCGCCCAGGCAGCGATCGACGGCGGCCCTGGCGCGGTCCCAGTCGTAGGCGCGGAACATCCGCGTGTTCACCACCGGCTGCGCTGCCGAATAGAACATCTCGTACTGGAGCTGCCGGCCCGCGAACTCCGTGCCGACGAAGTCCCACACGAGCTTCAGCAGCTTCACCCGCTCGCGGGCGGAGGCGGTGGCGCCGCGCATGAAGCGCGCGAAGTCGGCGCGGGTCTCATGGCTCTCGAATCCGACCTCCGCCGACGGCAGCTGCTGGAAGGCGCCGCCGGCGAGCTCTCGAATTGTGCGCATCATGTCCACGATGAGCCGTCGCTGCAGGCTCATGCCCGCATAGACGTACTGCGGATGCGGGCGCGCCACGCCGTCGCGGATCAGCGGATTACGCTCGGCCGCCTGCACGAGCGCGTCGAACGTCGCGCCGAGGGCGGCGATGTCGCCACCGAGCGCGGCCTGCGCCTCTGGCTTGCGCTCGCCGGCGTGGACCTCCAGCAGCTTCAGCGCCAGCCCCGCCATGAACTCGAGCTTCACCGTGAAGCGCACGAGCGACTGGAAGTTGGCCAGCGTGTGCGACGGCGACTCGTGGAACTGCGCGTTCACGAGGCCGACGTCGCGATAGATGAAGACGTGCTCCCACGGCACGAGGACGTCGTCGAAGACCACGGTGGCGTCGACCTCGTCGAAGCGTGACGACAGCGGGTAGTCGAAGACACTGGTCGTGCCCTGCGCGTACGGACGGCGCGGATGGATTCGGATGCCGCGCGCGTTCACCGGCGTGACGAACGACACCGCGTAGTCCTCGTCGCCGGGGACGAGCGGCGTGATGTAGGAGATGAAGAGCCAGTCGGCGAGCACCGCGGCGGTGGTGATCCCCTGGCAGCCACGAATGACGATGCCCTCGTCGCGCTCGGCGACGACGCCGGGAAGCAGGAACGGCTCGGGCTGGCGGTGCGCCGGCTGCGAGCGGTCGATCTGCGGCGGCACGATGCCGTAGGCGACGTAGAGCTCCTCGTCGCGCGCCTTCTCGTAGAAGCGCACGACGTTGTCGCCGAACCGCACGCCGCCCCGATCGAAGAGCTGTCGCCACCCC
>DASTCJ010000097.1:0-26740 GCA_035605575.1 Candidatus Methylomirabilota bacterium | reverse complement strand
TCGATCGTCAGACGCCCTTCGGATTCGAAGCCACAGATCATGCGCTGGCAGCCGTGATAGATGCACGCGAGCGTGTCGGCGCCGGCCGCCCGCGCCCGCTCGATCTCGTCACGCACGAGCCCGTCCCAGACCCGCTGACCGAGCGCGACGGGAATCGCCGGCGCGCAGGAACGACCGAAGCGGGGCTCGGGCTCGAGCTCGACGACGCGGACGCCCGGCACGCCGGCCAGGAGCGCGCGACACGCGTGCGCCTCCCGTTGCCGTGCTTCTCCTACGCGGTGCGCGTGGACGGCCACGGTCGCGTCGACGGAGGCCGTGAACGCGAAATCGCGGAGGCGATCGAGCAGGAACTCGGTGGTGTGCCGCACGCGGAACGGCACCGCGGCGTGCAGCACATCGTCGTAGAAATAAATGCACGACGGGCACCACATCACCACTTCTTCGGGCTCGTAGCGACGGAACAGCTCGAGGGTGCGCTGGCCCATGCCGGCGCCCGCCGCGACGTCGCCCTGCTGATGATGAACGATGCCGCAGCAGTACGTCGCACCGCCGAGCGCAATGTAGTCGACACCGAGACGATCGAACACGGCGGTGACCGTCCGGATCATGTGGGATGTCCGCAGCACGTTACAGCCGAGGTACAGGACCACGTTGTGGGGCTCCGGGCGCGCTTCCGGCGGCGCCAGACGCCAGGTACGCTCCTCCGGGCGTGTGGTGAGGTCGTGCGTCAGCTTGATGTCCCCGAAGTACTTTGCATAGTCGAAGCTCATCGACACGCCTCCCTGTCTGGCCTCTAGCCTACAATATCGGCCGATGATCGACGCGCTCGTCATCGCGGCCCGGAGCGAGCTCGCGCGGCTCCCGCGCGTCCTGAGCGCGCTGCTGGACGACCTCGAGCCCGCGCTCTGGCGCGAGCGGCCGGCGGCGTCGGAGTGGTCGCCGGTCGAGATCGTCTGCCACCTCCGCGACGAAGAGGTCGAGGATTTCGGCGCTCGCATGCGCGTGATCGAGCGTGGCGGCGCGCGCTTCGTCCCGATCGATCCCGAGCGCTGGGTCGTCGAGCGGCGCTACCACGAGGCCGAGCCGGCGGCGGCGCTCGCCGCGTTCGCGCAGCGACGCGCCGAGAATCTCGAGTTCCTCGCGACCGTCGCGCCCGAGCGGCTGCGGGCCACGGCCATGTCCGGCACCACCGCGCTGTCGGGACTGGATCTGCTCGCCGCGTGGGTGACGCACGACCGGCTGCACCTGGCGCAGCTTGCGGCGACGCTCGCGCGGCTCGGCGCGCGACGCTGGGCGCCGCTCCGCGCCGAGTACGCCGGCCCGATCCCTTACGCCGAACGATAGCGCGAGAGGACGCCCACGCGCGTGTCGCTCGAGCCATGGCCCGTTCGCCCGCGCACAGCGCCGTCGTTACAATAGGCGCCATGAGTCAGGGCGAGGACCGCTATCACCAGGAGCGCGCACGAATCGAGCAGGGCCACGCGAAGTACCGCGAGAAGCTCAAGGCCGAGGGCAAGCTCTTCGTCCGGGACCGCTTGAAGCTGCTGCTCGACCCGGGGAGCGAGTTCCAGGAAGACTGGCTGTTTGCCCGCAATCAGGAGGCCGACACGCCGGCCGACGGCGTGGTCACCGGCGTCGGCCAGGTGGGCGGTCGCACGGTCTGCATCATGGCCAACGACTACACCGTCAAGGCGGGCTCGTGGGGCGAAAAGACGGTGCTGAAGATCGTCCGCATCCAGGAAAAGGCCGCGCGCCTCGGCGTGCCGATGCTCTATCTCGTCGACGCGGCCGGCGGACGGATCTCGGAGCAGATCAAGATCTTTCCGGGACGGTTCCACGCCGGGCGGATCTTCTACAACGAGGTCCAGCTCTCCGGCGTGGTGCCGCAAGTGTGCATCCTCTTCGGGCCGTCGCCCGCCGGCTCGGCGTACCTGCCGGCGCTCACCGATCTCGTCATCATGGTGGACGGCAAGGCGTCGCTCTACGTCGGCAGCCCGCGCATGGTCGAGATGGCGATCGGCGAGAAGACGACGCTCGAAGACCTCGGTGGCGCGCGCATGCACTGCACGGTGTCCGGCTGCGGTGACGTGCTGGCGAGCTCGGACGAAGAGGCCATCGAGCTCGCGAAGCGATACCTCGCGTACATGCCGGGCTCCTTCCGGCAGCTCACGCCGCGCGTGATGGCGGCCGAGCCGAAGGCCGGACGCTCCATCGACGAGATCGTTCCGTACGATCAGCGCAAGTGGTTCGACATGTACGAGGTCATCGATCGCGTGACCGATGCCGGCTCGTGGTTCGAAGTGAAGCGGCTCTTCGCGCCGGAGGTGATCGTCGGTCTGGCGCGCATCGATGGGCGCGCCGTCGGCATCGTCGCCAATCAACCGAAGGTGAAGGGCGGCGTGTTGATGGTCGACTCATCCGACAAGGCGGCGCGCTTCATCTGGCTCTGCAACGCCTTCAACATCCCGCTCGTCTATCTCGCGGACATCGCCGGATTCATGGTCGGCACGAAGGTCGAGCGCGAGGGGATTATCCGTCACGGCGCCAAGATGGTCTTCGCCACCTCGCAGGCGACGGTGCCGAAGATCTCGGTGATCGTCCGCAAGTGCTATGGGGCGGGGCTCTATGCCATGTGCGGGCCGGCGTTCGAGCCCGACGCCACGCTGAGCCTGCCGCAAGGGCAGATCGCGATCATGGGGCCGGAGCCGGCCGTGAACGCCGTCTACTACAACAAGATCATGGAGCTGCCGGAGAGCGAGCGCGCGGACTGGGTCAAGGCGAAGCGCGACGAGTATGCGCAGGACGTCGACGTGTATCGGCTGGCGTCCGAGATGCTCGTCGACGATATCGTGCCGGGCTCGTCCCTCCGCGCGGAGCTGGTCAAGCGCCTGGCGTATGCGGAGAGCAAGGCGCACGAGTTTCCCGCGCGCCGCAACGGCGTCTACCCCGTCTAGCCGCCGAAGCCGCGTCGCGTCTCGGTGAGCTTGCGCGCGATGGGCTCGGGCACGCGGGAGCCGAACTGGCCGTAGAAATCGTCGAGGTCGCTGAGGGCGTGCAGCCACTCCTGCCCGTCGACGTGGAGCGCTTCCTCGAGCCGGCTGGGGCGCAACTCGAGACCCGACGTGTCGAGAGCGGACGGCGTGGGCAGGAAGCCGATCGGCGTCTCCCGCACGTCGCGGGCGCCGCCATGAATGCGCTCGACCATCCATTTGAGCACGCGCATGTTGTCGCCGAAGCCCGGCCACAGGAACTTGCCGTCGGTGCCGCGACGGAACCAGTTCACGCGGAAGATCTTCGGCGCGCGTGCCACGCGGGAGCCGGTGGCCAGCCAGTGGGCGAAGTAGTCACCCATGTTGTAGCCGCAGAAGGGAAGCATCGCCATCGGATCGCGGCGCACCACGCCAACCTGGCCGGTGATAGCAGCGGTCGTCTCCGTGCTCATGGCCGAGCCGAGAAAGACGCCGTGCGTCCAGTCGAACGCCTCGAACACGAGCGGGATCACCGCCGAGCGGCGCGATCCGAAGATGAGCCCGGAGATCGGCACGCCGTGCGGATCTTCCCAGTTCGGCGCGATCGACGGGCATTGCTGGGCCAGGACGGTGAAGCGCGAGTTCGGGTGCGCAGCCGGCGTTCCGGGCTTCCACGCGCGGCCCTGCCAGTCGAGCAGCCCGGCCGGCGGCTCTGGCGTGAGTCCTTCCCACCACGGCTCCGCCGCGGGTGTCAGGGCCACGTTGGTGAAGATCGTGTTCGATCGCACCATCTGCGTCGCATTCGGATTCGTCTTCGGGCTCGTGTTCGGGGCTACGCCGAAGAACCCGCGCTCGGGATTGATCGCCCGTAGTTGTCCGGTGGCGTCGATATGCATCCACGCGATGTCGTCGCCGACGGTCCACGCGCGCCAGCCCGGCAACGAGGACACCACCATCGACAGGTTCGTCTTGCCGGAGGCGCTCGGCATGGCCGCCGCGAGGTACGTCACGCGCCCCTCGGGATCCTCGACGCCGATGATGAGCATGTGCTCGGCGAGCCAGCCCTCTTGGCGTGCCTGCGCGGAGCCGAGCCGCAGCGCGTGACACTTCTTGCCGAGGAGCGCGTTGCCGCCGTAGCCGGAGCCGACGCTCCAGATGAGCTTTTCCTCGGGGAAGTGCAGTATCAGCCGCCGGTCGGGGGAGAGGTCGCCGAGCGAGTGCAGGCCGGCGATGAAGTCGTCGTCACGTCGCATCGCCTGGATGGCTACCTGGCCGACGCGCGTCATCATGTGCATGCTGGCCACGACGTACGCGCTGTCGGTGACCATGATGCCGGTGCGGCTCATGCTCGAGCCCGCCGGACCCATGAGGTACGGGATCACGTACATGGTGCGGCCACGCATGGCGCCCTTGAGGTACTCGCCGGCCTTGCGCTTGGCCTCCGCGGGCGCCATCCAGTTGTTGGTCGGTCCCGCGTCGTCCTTGCGGCCCGTGCAGATGAACGTCAGCTGCTCGGTGCGGGCGACGTCGGAAGGATGGCTACGATGCAGATAGCAGTTCGGATAGGTGCGCGAGTTGAGGGGCAGCAGCGTGCCGTCGCGCAGCATGGTGTCGATGAGGCGGTCATACTCCGCCTTCGAACCGTCACACCACTCGGTCCGCGAGGGCGCGGTGAGGCGCGCGGTTTCGTCGACCCACTGCTCGGCGACACTGGTCGTGCTCATGGACAATCCTCGCCTGGTTGAAGTCTCACGCCCCCCGGTGACTCGATTGTCCGTGGCGGACGGGGCGGTGTCAAACTTCTTGCGCGGCGGTAAATTTCTTGCACCCGCGTGCTAGCATCCCCCCGTGTCCGGCCTGCTCGCGGCCGCCCGGTATTTGACCATCGTGCCCATTCCGGGGGCGGCCCATGCGCCGATCGAGTCGCTCGGCCGGTCCGCCGCATGGTTTCCGATCGTCGGCGTGGCCCTGGGCCTCGTGCTCGTGGCGGTCGACCGCCTCACGGGCTGGTTCTTCTCGCCGCTGCTGGGCGCTTTGCTCACGGTGATGACGTGGAAGTTGTTGACCGGCGGAGTCCATCTCGACGGCCTCGCCGACTGCCTGGACGGTCTGACAGGCCGGGATACCGAGCAGCGGCTCGCGATCATGCGAGACAGCCGGATCGGCGCCTTCGGCACGATCGGTCTCATCCTCTTCCTCATGCTCGACATCGTCGCGCTTGCCGAGTTGCTGCCGCCCACGCGCGGCTCCGCGCTGTTCGCCGCGCCCGTCATCGCGCGTGCGACGCCGGCCGTACTGGCTGCGCTCTTTCGCCCCGCGCGCGCCGATGGCCACGGCGCCGCATTCCACGCCGGCGTGCGCCCCTCGGCCATCGTGCTCGGTCTGGCGGTGGCGGTGGGGGCCGCGGTCTTCGCGCTCGGCGCCATCGGGGTGGCCGCGCTCACCGTCGGGCTGCTGGCGGCGGTGGCCGTGGCCGCCGTCATTGCGCCACGGTTGGATGGCATCACCGGCGATGTCCTCGGCGCCGCCGTGGAGGTCAGCGAGGTCGCGGTCCTGCTCACGGTGTCGGTGTGGCAGTACGCGCGCGTCTGATCTATCTACTCCGGCACGGTGAGGTCGTCCGCGCCGAGACACGCCGCTTCATCGGCCATCTCGACGTGCCGCTGTCCCCGGGCGGTGAGGCGCAATGCGCGGTTCAGGCGCGCCGACTCGCGGCCCTGCGCATCGACGCGCTCTACGCGAGCGACCTCGAGCGCGCGCGGCGCAGCGGCGAGATCATCGCCGCCCCGCACGGCCTCACGCCACGCATCCTGCCCGCGCTGCGCGAGATGGCCATGGGGCGCTGGGAGGGCTTGACCGCCGACGAGATTCGCGCACGCGAGCCGGACGCGTTCCGCGATTGGATGACGCGCATCGGCGAATTTCCGTTTCCCGGCGGCGAGAGCCTGCCCGATCTCCTCGCGCGCGCCGGACCCGCGTTCGATCGCATCGTGGGCGCCTCGCCGGCAGGCGCCGTCGCCATCGTGGCCCACGGCGGGACCAACCGTGCGCTGCTCTGCCGGGCGCTCGGCGTGCCGCTCGATCGACTGCTCGCCTTCGGGCAGGATTACGGCGCGCTGAGCGTGCTGGAGGACAGCGCCGACGGCTGGATGCTGCGTCGGCTCAACGAACGGCCGTGACGGGCGCCGGCGGCTGTGGCGTCGCGCACATCCATCTGCGATGATACGCGCCATCCCGGGCCGCTCCCGGACGTGAAAGGAGCGCGTATGCGCGCGGTCGTGCTGCTCGTGGTGCTGAGTCTCGCTCTGGTGCTGCCCGCGGCCGGCGAGGAGCCGCGGACCGGCGGTGTGTTTCGCGCAGCGATGATCGGCGAGCCGCCGACGCTCGACCTGCACACGACGACGGCGGTCATCGTGCAGCAGATCACGTGGCACATCTACGAGACGCTCTTCACGTACGACAAGCAGTACAACGCGGTGCCGATGCTGGTCGACTCCTACTCGACGGGCGACAACGGCCGCACGTATCTCTTCAAGCTTCGCCGCGGCGTGAAGTTTCACAACGGCAAGGAGCTCACGTCCGCCGACGTCGTGGCGTCGCTGAAGCGCTGGGGGCGGCTCGCCACCCCCGGCAAGGCGGTGTGGCGCAACGTCGAAGGCATCGAGGCGCGCGATCCGTACACGGTCGCGATGCTGCTGAAGGAGCCGTCGGGCGCGCTGCTGGCGGCGCTGGCGCGGCCGAACAACGGCGCGGCCATCTATCCGAAGGAGATCTGCGAGACGGCCGGCGACCAGCCGGTGAAGGAGTACATCGGGACCGGCCCCTACCGCTTCGTCGAGCACAAGCCGGATCGCCACGTGCGGGTGGCGCGCTTCAAGGACTACGTCGCGCGCACGGACGCGGCCAATGGTCCCGGCGGCAAGCGCACCGCCTATCTGGACGAGATCCTCTTCATTCCCGTGCCCGACGTGGCGGTGCGACTGGCCGGCGTCGAGACCGGCGAGTATCACTATGGCCAGCAGATCAAGCAGGACCAGTTCGATCGAATCAAGACGCTGCCGCAGCTCGTGCCCGGCATCATCAAGCCCGCCGGGTGGGCGACCGCGGTGCTGAATCACAAGCAAGGTCTCATGACGGACAAGCGCATCCGCCAGGCCTTCCAGGCGGCGCTCGACATGGAGCCGATCCTCGCCGCCGGCTTCGGGCACAAGGCCTTCTATCGCGTCGATCCGTCGCTGATGCACGTCGAGCAGCCGCAGTGGTACAGCAAGGCCGGTGCGGAGCTCTACAACCAGAAGAATCCGGCGAGGGCGCGCGCGCTTCTGAAGGAAGCCGGGTATAACGGACAGCCGGTGCGCTGGATCACCACGAAGGAATACCAGTACATGTACAGCAACGCGCTGGTGGCCAAGCAGCAGCTCGAGGAGGCCGGCTTCAAGATCGACCTGCAGGTCGTCGACTGGGCCACCCTCGTGCAGCGTCGCAACAAGCCGGAGGCCTTCGACGTCTTCTCGACGGCGATCACGTTCAACCCCGAGCCCGCGTATAACACCGGTGTGCAGTGCAACTGGCCCGGCTGGTGGTGTCTCGAGGAGAAGGACCGCTGGCTCGACTCCGTCGCGCGCGAGAGCGAGCCGCGCAAGCGGAAGGCGATGTGGGACAAGGTGCAGCAGCATTTCTACGAGGACGTCGGCCGCATCAAGTTCGGCGACTTCTTCACGCTCGACGTGACGCGCAAGGACGTGCGCGGCTACACGTCGCTCAACGAGCTGCAGCTCTGGAACGTCTGGCTCACGCGCTGAGCGGGTGAAGACCTACGTCGCGCGACGCCTGCTGGCACTGGTGCCGGTGGCCCTCGTCGTCGCCACCGTCGGCTTCACGCTCATCCACCTGGCGCCCGGCGACCCGGCGTCGGTCATCGCCGGCCCTGATGCGACCGCCGACGACATCGCCCGCATCCAGCGTCAGCTCGGGCTGGACGCGCCCTATCACGTGCAGCTTTTCCGGTGGTACGGCCGGCTCGTGCAGGGCGACCTCGGCCAGTCGATCTTCCTGCGGCGACCGGTGCTGGAGGCCATCATCGACCGCGTGGAGCCGACGCTGCTGCTGACGCTCTACTCGCTGCTGGTCGCCGTCCTCGTCGGCGTGCCGAGCGGCGTGCTCTCGGCGCGCCATCACAACACCACCACCGATCAGGCCCTCATGAGCGTGGCGCTGGTCGGCATCTCCATCCCGAATTTCCTGCTGGGCCTGCTGCTGATCCTGACGTTTTCCGTAGGCCTCGGCTGGTTCCCCGTCGCCGGCTATTCGCCGCTCGAGTACGGCTGGTTGAAGACGCTGCGCTCGCTCACGCTGCCGGCCTTCGCGCTCGGCCTGGTGCAGTCGGCGCTCATCGCTCGCATCGCGCGCTCGGCGATGCTCGACGTCCTGCGCGAGCAGTTCATCGTGGCCGGCCGCGCCAAGGGCCTGGCCGAGAGCGCCGTCGTCTACAAGCACGCGCTCAAGAACGCGATGATCTCGACGGTCACCGTCATCGGCATCTCGTTCGCGATCCTCATTTCCGGCTCGGTCGTGGTCGAGCAAGTCTTCAACATTCCGGGGCTCGGTCGCCTCATCATCTCGGCCGTGCTCCGGCGCGACTATCCGGTGATCCAGGGCGTCGTCCTCTGCATCGCCGCCGTCTACATGCTCGTGAACCTCGCCGTCGATCTCTCCTACCTCCTCTTCGACCCCCGGGTCCGTTACCAATGAAGCCCCGAGAATCGGGGCCAGCCCACCCACGGCGCCCGCCGCAAACAGCGCCTTCGCTAGAATGAAGCCCCGACCGTCTCCGACAAGACTACCCACGGCCACGGTTCCATGAGCGTCGTCGTCCTTCCGCGCACCGTCGCCGCCCGCCGCGGCATGCCGCGCTGGATGCGACTGCTCGGCCGTCGCCGCGCGACGCTCGTCGGCCTTGCGCTGGTGGCGGTGGTGGTGATCGTGGGCGTCCTGTCACCGGTGCTCGCGGGCGACCCACTGCGCATCGACGTGGCGCGGCGCTTGACGGCACCGGGTCCCGCGCACTGGTTCGGCACCGACGACGTGGGCCGCGACGTGTGGAGCCGCGTCGTCTACGGCGCGCGCCTGTCGCTGGTCGTCGGCGTGGCCGTCGTGGCGCTGGCACTGGTCATGGGTCTCGCGTGTGGTCTCACCGCCGGCTACTACCGACGGCTCGACAACGTCGTCATGCGCGTGATGGACGGCTTGATGGCATTTCCCGCGATCATCCTGGCCATCGCGCTCATGGCCTCGCTCGGGCCGAGCGTGCTGAACGTGATCGTGGCCATCGGTGTCGTCTACGCGCCGCGCGTGGCCCGGATCGTCCGCGGCTCGGTGCTCGTTATTCGCGAGACCACGTACGTCGAGGCGGCGCGGGCCCTCGGCGCCTCGGACCCGATCGTCATCGCACGGCACGTGCTGCCGAACTGTCTGTCGCCGGTGATCGTGCAGGCGAGCTTCGTCTTCGCCGCCGCCGTGCTCACGGAGGCGGCCCTGTCGTTCCTCGGCGTCGGCGTCCCCCCGTACATTCCCTCGTGGGGCAACATCCTCGCGGAGGGACGACTCTACCTGCAGCAGGCGCCGTGGCTCGTGCTCTACCCGGGCGCCGCCATCATGCTGACGATCTTCGGCCTGAACCTGCTCGGCGACGGACTGCGCGATCTGCTCGATCCGCGCCTGCGCGGTGTCGCCGCCGAGCGCACGAACTGAGGAGCCGCCATGCCACCACATCGCCTCGCCTATCGTCCGACCGTCATGGGCCGCCGCGGCGTCGTGACCTCCGCGCACCCGCTCGCCTCGATGGCGGGGATCGAGATCCTCCTCGCCGGCGGCAATGCCGTCGATGCCGCGGTGGCGGTCGCGTCGACGCTGAACGTGGTGGAGCCGTTCATGTCGGGCGCGGGCGGCATCGGACTCATGCTGATCTCGCGCGGCGACGAGCGGCACGTGCTCGATTTCATCGGGCGCGCGCCGAAGGCGGCCGATGCGACGCGCTGCACGGACGATGAGCTCGTCGGCGGCCCCAAGTCCTGCGCGACGCCGGGCAATCTCGGCGGCTGGCTGGCGGCGCTGGAGCGCTTCGGCACGATGGACCGCGCACGCGTGCTGGCACCCGCGATCGGTCACGCCGAGCGCGGTGTGCCGCTCACGTGGAAGAACGTGGAGTTCTTCGAGCAGGGGCGCGGCACGCTCGAGCGCTCGCCCGAGGCCGAGCGCCTCTATCGTCCTAACGGCGTCCCCCGACCGGGAGCGCTCGCGACCTACAAGGATCTGGCGACCACGTTCCGGCAAGTCGCCGAGGGCGGCGCCGAGGTCTTTTACCGCGGCCCCATTGCGCGCAGCATCGCGCGGGCCGTGGGCGAGGCGGGGGGCTGGCTCAGCGAGGAGGATCTCGGTGACTTCCGACCGGAATGGCGGGAGCCCGCGACGATCACGTACCGCGGCGCCCGCGTGTACTCGATGCCGCCACCGTTCTCGACGTTCCAGATGCTCCAGACGCTCAACATTCTGGAGGGGCACGACGTCCGCGGCTTCGGCCACAACTCCGTCGATTATCTCCATCACCTGATCGAGGCCGTGAAGCTCGCCTCCGCCGACCGCCTCGCGTACGCCTACACCGATGCGGTCCCGATCGGGGGGCTGCTCTCCAAGCGCTACGCCGAGAGCCAGCGCGCGCGCATCGATCCGAAGCGCGCGGCGGTGAGCGAGGGCGAGCGCCACAATCCCCGGAAGCTGGCGCAGCAGGTGACCGAAGGCCACCCGGCCAAGTTCGCCGACGAGCACACGACGCACTTCGCATGCGCCGATGCCTCAGGACTGGTCGTTTCGGTGACCCAGACCCTCGGCGTCCCCTTCGGCTCCGGCTTTGCGGTCCCGGGCACGGGGATCGTGCTGAACAACATTCTCAAGTGGATGGACCGTGACAGCGCATCGCCGAACGTCGTGCGACCGGGACGGAAGGCCGGAACGATGATGTCGCCCACGCAGGTCTTCCGCGATGGCAGCTTCGCGCTTTCCATCGGGACGCCGGGCTCATACGGGATTCTGCAAACGACGGCGCAGATGCTGCTCAACGTCCTCGACTTCGGCATGAACGTCCAGGAAGCCATCGAGGCACCGCGCGTGCGCGTCTATCGCGACCGCCTCGTCGACGCCGAAGCGCGAATCACGCCAGACGTGCGCGACGGGTTGGCACAGCGTGGCCACGACGTCAATCCGATCGCCGACTGGTCGTGGATCGTGGGCGGCGGGCAGGGCCTCATGCGCGATCCCGAGTCAGGCGCGTTCATGGCCGGCGCCGACCCGCGTCGCGACGGCTACGCGCTCGCGATCTGAATCGCTACAGTCTCGGGAGCAGCCAGTCGAGCAGCGAGCCGGGACCGTACATCGCGAGGTGCTGGCCAAGCTGAATCAGCGCGAGCGCGCCCCCCAGCGCGATCGTGAGCAGCGCGGCAACCCGCGCGCTCCGCGTCCGGCTCTCGGGGTGATGTGCAAGCGCGGGAACTACGAGCGCGCGGGGCTCACGCACCTGACTCGTGCGCCTCAGCTCAGCGGCCCGGCGTCGCTCCTCGGCAGTCAGTCGGTTCATCAATACCCTCCGATCGACTACTGCTGCAAGACACCTGCCACACATTCGACCTTGTGCGTCAGTGACGGGGGGAGGCCGTGGCGCTGCCAGACCACCGCGGTGGCGGGATCGCGCGGATGACATCGCTCGCCGCACGCTGGGCGGCGGCGGCGACCGTGCGGTTCATCGCCTTCGAGATCGTCGCGCTGTACCAGCGGCCGCCATCGCTGGCGAGGAAATCGGCATACTGCTGCAGCTCTTCATCATCGAGCGAGCGGTACTGATAGAGCAGGAAGGTCACCGTCGTCTGGGCGAGCTTCGCGCGGCTTTGCCCGCGCAGCTGCTGGATCTGCCGCTCGATCAGCGCGGTGGTCTGTCGCTCGTCCGGCGGCAGAGCCCGGTTGATTGCCATGGCCATGGCGCGAGCCACGGCGAGCGTGGACTCGAGGGTGCCGTCGGTGATTCCGGCCGTCCAGTCCATCCGCTCGACGATGGCAACGCGGGCAGCGGCCGGGCCGCCGCGGCCACCGGGCGCGAAGGCGAGCATGCGCTGTGGGGCATCGGCCTCGACCGCGGCCGCAGCTTCGAGCGCAGCGATTTTCGAGCCGAGCGGAGACCGCAGCCATTCGGCGACCTCGCCCAGCTTGCGCGCGTCCGCTCGGCGGTTGAACTCGCCACGCACCTGTGCGTACAGCCGCTCGGCGCCGAAGTGACGCGCGAGGATCTGCTCGAGCGCAGCCGCGTCTTCGGCATTGAGACGCACGCCGCGCGGCTTGAACTCACTGGCCATCCGGGCCGGCGTCGCCTCGAGCTGGGCTCTCAGACCGGCGAGCTGGAGCACCTCATCGGCGGTCGCGGCCGGCGGACGGTCCGGCGCCTTGTCCGGCGCGGGCGCTCTGCGCTCGGCCGGCGCGCTGGCGTCGGCCGGCGGCTTCGGCGTATCGCTGTACGTGACCGAGCCATCGGCGTGGGTCGTCTTGTACACCTCGGCGGCGTGCGCGGGGGCGGCCGTGAGAACGAGTGCCAGAACAACGAACGAAGCGGTCCGGAGCACCGTGTAGTCGACCATGCCTTCAATGGTCGACCGAGGGTGCTCGATTTCCGATACAAATTCGACGGTTACTTCCGCTTGAACTCGATGGTGCCCACGAACGCTTCGGAGCTCGACTCCGTGTCGTTCGAGTCGATGGCCACCGAGACCGCGGCCGGGTTATCGGGGGCCTCGCGATAGACCTTGGTGAAATCCTCGATCAGATTGCGCCGCTCCGCCACCCATTGGCCGAGCTCGGCCGTGCCCGAACGCACGACGATGTAGGTCACGGTCCCCGTCTTCTCGCTCTTGCACACGGTGCCTACCGGCTGCGTCGTGTCCCAGACATACCCGAGGATGCGGGATCGCACGGCCTCCGGGAATCGCGGCCAGACCACGAAGACCTGCGCCGCCTGATCATCGGTGGCCTTCTTGCACGAGTTGGCGTTCTTCGGCAGCGCGACGACTTTCCAGGTCCACTCCAGAATCGGCGTCTGCTTGAGATCGACCTTGCCCTTGATGTCGCGGGTGATCGTCGAGCCATCGTTGGCGCTCTTCATGTGAAGCGCCGCGTGGCCGTCGTTGTCCACGACCTTGAATTCGTATTTCGGACTGCCCCAGCTCTGACGCTGCCACGCGGGCGGAATGCCGGCGGCGCCGATCTTCTCCTTCCAGTCCTCGACGACGAACTCCTCGGCGGCCCAGGCGATCGTGACGATGGCCAGCACGGCCGCGGCGGACACGAAGCGATGACGCATGACGCTCCTCAAGGGCGCATACCGCGGGCCTTCAGCCCCAGGCGAGTGGCTTCGTTCTCGTAGGCAAGAGAGATCCAGTCGGTGAGCAGGGGACGCGTGTCCCTCGGATCGACGATCTCCTCGATGCTGAACGACTCCGCCGTGCGAAAGGGGCTTCGGAAGACGTTCAGCCGCGCCTCGATCTCCTTCTTGAGCGCGGCGGGATCGGCCGCCGCGGCCAGCTCGCGCTTGTACGCGGCCTCGATGCCGCCCTCGAGCGGGAGCGATCCCCAGTCCGCGGACGGCCATGCGTAGCGGAGATTGAGCGCCTGCACGTTGGCGTGTCCCGCGCCGGCCACGCCGAACACCCGACGCACGATGACGGTGACCCATGGCACCGTCGCCTGGTAGATCGCCTGTAAGGCCCGCACGCCCCTGCGGATCGTGCCGTCGCGCTCCGCCTGCGTGCCGATCAGGAATCCGGGATTGTCGACAAAGTTCACGACCGGCAGATGGAACGTGTCGCAGAGATCGACGAATCGCGTGAGCTTCTCCGAGCCGGCGGCGGTCAGTGCACCACCCACGTGCGCGGGATCGTTGGCCACGACACCGATCGGATACCCGTCGAGGCGTGCGAGGCCGACCACCAGCGACGGGCCATACGCGGCCCCCATCTCGAAAAACGACGCGCGGTCGACCACGTGGCCCACCAATTTGCGAACGTCATAGCCGCGGCGGCGGTTCCGGGGAATGAGCGACAGCAAAGCGTCGTCCCGGCGCTGTGGATCGTCGGCGGGGGTCGCGCGCGGCGGCGTTTGCCAGACGTTGCGCGGCAAGTAGGAGAGGAACCGGCGGATCTGCTCGAACGCCTCGTCCTCCGAATCGACGACGTTGTCGACACCACCGGCCTTGACCTGGATCTCCCACCCACCGAGCGATTCCTTGTCGACCGGCGTCCCGAACGCACGCTCGACCACCGGCGGTCCAGCCACGAACACCTGCGAGATTCCGCGGACCATCACCGAGAAGTGCGAGCACGCCACACGCGCCGCGCCGAGGCCCGCCACGGGGCCGAGCGCCGCCGCAACCACCGGGATCTCCGACATCGCGGCCGCGACGATGTCCCACGCCGGGTTGCCCGGCACGTAGGTGCGGCCGGTGATCTCGTAGGTCTTGACGCTGCCGCCGCCACCGGTGCCGTCGACGAGGCGGATCAGCGGCAGTCGCAGCTCACGCGCCATGCGTTCGCTGTACCCTTGCTTGCCGCCAATCGATGCGTCGTTGGCGCCGCCGCGCACCGTGAAATCATCGCCCCCCACCACCACGCGCCGGCCGTCGATGCGGCCGGTGCCCATGACGAAGTTCGCCGGCCGGATGCCGACCAGGCGGTCGCCCTCGTACTGAGCGGCGCCCGCGAGCGCCCCGGTCTCGTGAAACGAACCCGTGTCGAGCAGCCGCTCGATACGCTCGCGCACGGTCAGGCGGCCGGCCTTGTGCTGGCGCTCGACGTTGTCCGCGCCGCCCATGGCCCGCGCCAGCTCCATGCGCCGTTTCAGCTCCTCGATGTCCTCGCTCCAGGTCATAAGCTCGAGCGGCCCACGACGGCCCCTCCGATGCCTCCCCTCACGATTGCTCGGCAACGCCCGCGCTCGAACGCGGCAAGCCGGTGGCCATGATACCGTTCGACACGTGAATGCGGAGGCGCAAACGGTTCGGATCGACAAATGGCTGTGGGCGGCGCGCGTGTTCAAGACGCGGTCGCTGGCGACCGCGGCGTGCGAGGGCGGCAAGGTCGATCTGAACGAGCAGGCGGCGAAGCCGGCGAAGCTCGTGCGCGTAGGGGATTCGATCCGGGTCACGCTGCCGGAGGGGCGGCGACGAATCTTGAAGGTGATCGCCCTGGATGATCGGCGCGGCTCGGCGACGGTGGCCGCGAAGCTGTTCGAGGATCATTCGCCGCCGGCGCCGCCGCGGCTGCGGTACGCGCCACCACCGTTTCGGCCGCCCGGGGCGGGGCGACCCACGAAGCGCGAGCGCCGGACGCTCGACAGACTGCGAGGTTTCTGATGAGCGAGACGTACGACTTCGAGGCGATCGTTCACGGGTTGAACCAATACTTGAAGCTCCGGTCGATTCCGATCGGCATGAAGCTGTTCGAGACGGTCGAGGAAATGGAAGCCATCCCCAAGATTCGTCGACCGAAATCGCGCCACACGACCGATCAGATCGTGGCTCAGGCGCGGCAGCTCGGCTGGACGGTGGGCGTCACGATGAACGATCTCGTCGGTGCCCAGTGCGGAGCCGTCATCGGCCTGCATCCCCAGGACAGCGAATGGCTGTCGGGGCACCGCATGGCCGGCGTGTGGTTCAAGACACGGGACGACGCCAGCGCGCATCAGCACGCGATGGACTGCGTGCCGTACGGCCGCTATCGCGCGATGGCGGTGTCGCCGCTGACTTCGGGCCGCTTGAATCCGCCGGACATCTGCCTGATTTACGGCACGCCGGGTCAGATGATCCTGTTCGTCAACGGCTTGCAGTGGACCGGCTACAAAAAGCTCTCGTTCACCTCGGTCGGCGAGTCGGCGTGCGCGGACTCCTGGGGCAAGGCCTTGAAGACCGGCGAGCCCGCGCTGACGATCCCGTGCTACGCGGAGCGTCGCTACGGCGGCGTCGCCGACGACGAGGTCCTCATGGCGATTCCGCCGAGATTTCTGCCGAAGGTCATCGACGGGCTGGCCGCGCTGAGCCGCAACGGCTTGCGCTATCCGATCCCGCCATACGGGATCCAGGCGGACGCCTCGGCGGGGCTCGCCGTCAGCTACGCCGACAAGGAAAAAAGGGCCTGAGACGCCCATCCTTTATATATATAGGCGGCGGGGGCGCCTTGCGGCCGGTGACCCCGCCTGCTATCGTCTGGCCGTTGTTCGCGCCCGGGTTCCCGTTAGGGACCCAGGGAAGGCGGTGTGAATCCGCCGCGACCCCGTCACTGTGATCGGGGACGAAACCCGCGATGGCCACTGGCCGGAAGGCCGGGAAGGCGCGGGGAGTAGGACGATCCGAGAGCCAGGAGACCTGCCCGGGTGCTACTTCTCGACACCGGTCCTCGCGGGAGGACCCGGGGGATGCCTTGGCCTCATCGCTGTTCGTTCTCGGGGGAGCGCGTAGCGGCAAGAGCCGCTTCGCCGTCGAATCACACCGCGCCCACACAGAGGTCACGTTCGTCGCCACCGCGCAGGCGCACGATGCGGACATGACTGCGCGCGTCGCGCGCCATCGTGCCGAGCGTCCCGTGCAGTGGCGCACCGTGGAAGAGCCCTACGAGCTGGTGTCGTGCCTCCGGGCCCGCGCTGCGGAGTCGGACACCGTCATCGTCGACTGCCTCACGCTGTGGGTCTCGAACCTGATGCTCCGTGGCGACGCCGATGAGTGGATCGTCAAGCAAGGCGAGGAGCTGGCCGCGGTCGTCGCCGCGGGCGAGCGCGACCTGACGCTCGTCTCCAACGAAGTGGGCGAAGGCGTGCATCCGCCGACCGCGGCGGGCCGGCGGTTTCGCGACCTGCTCGGTCTCGTCAACCAGCGCGTCGCCGCCGCCGCCGATCGCGTCGTGCTCATGGTGGCCGGCGTGCCCCTCTCGGTGAAGGCGCGGCGATGACCACGGTATCGAGCCTCTGCGCGTCGGTCTATGCGCCGGGCGCCGGCGCGGCGACGGCACCGCGCAAGCATCTCGATGCGCTCACCAAGCCGCCGGGAAGCCTGGGGCGCCTCGAAGAGCTCGCGGTGCAGTTGGTGGCGCTGCGCGGTGCGTCGCCACGCGTCGAGCAGCCCGTCGTCTTCGTCTTCGCGGCCGATCACGGGGTCGTGGCCGAAGGGATCAGCGCGTATCCTGCGTCGGTCACGGCGCAGATGGTCGAGAACTTCGTGCGAGGGGGCGCCGCCGTGAACGTGCTCGCTCGTCAGGCGGGCGCGCGTGTGGTCGTCGCGGACTTCGGCGTGGCCGGTCCGGTCGGCGGCGGCGCCGCGCTCGAGCGGTGCGCGGTCGGGCCCGGCACCTCGAACATTGCGCGCGGGCCCGCCATGACGCGCGCACAGGCGGAGCGCGGAATCGAGATGGGAGCGCGTCTGGCCGAGCGCGCCATCGACGATGGCGCCGATCTGCTCATCACCGGCGAGATGGGCATCGGCAACACGACCTCGGCCGCCGCCATCACCGCGGTGCTCACCGGTCAGCCGCCGGCGGCGGTGACCGGCCGCGGCACCGGGCTCGACCCGCAGGGCTGGGAGCGAAAGATCGCCGTCGTCGAGCGTGTGCTCGCCGTGAACCGGCCCGATGCGAGCGACGCCGTCGACGTCCTCGCCAAGGTCGGAGGCTTCGAGATCGCCGGCCTGGTGGGGGTGATCCTTGCCGGCGCCGCGCGCCGGGTACCGGTCGCGCTCGACGGCTTCATCGCCACCGCGGCGGCGCTCGTTGCCGCCGCAGTCTGCCCGCCGGCCGTGCACGCGATGCTGGCCGCGCATCGCTCCGCCGAGCCGGGGCACGAGGTCGCGTTGCGTCATCTCGGGCTCGTTCCGTATCTCGATCTCGGACTCCGGCTCGGCGAGGGCACGGGCGCGGTGCTGTTCGTGCACGTCGCGCGCGCGGCCGCGCGCATCTACACGGAGATGGCGACCTTCAAGGCGGCTGGCGTGGACGGCCCCGCATGACGTGCGCGCTCGTCGACGCCTGCGGAGAGCGGTGCCGATGAGCCCGGCGTCGTGTCTGATGGTGCAGGGCACGGCCTCCGGCGTCGGCAAGAGCCTGCTGACGACGGCCCTCTGCCGCATCTTCCGTCGTGCCGGATATCGCGTGGCGCCGTTCAAGGCGCAGAACATGTCGCTCAACGCCGCCGTGACCGCCGACGGCGGCGAGATCGGTCGCGCGCAGGCGGCGCAGGCGGAGGCGGCTGGTCTCGACCCGACGGTCGACATGAACCCGCTCCTCTTGAAGCCGGAGGCCGAGGATTGCTCGCAGGTCGTGGTCCGCGGCCGCGCGGTGGCGAGCGTGCGCTGGGCGGAGTACGGACGAATGGTGCCGACGCTGTGGCCCGTCGTCACGGAGAGCCTCGGACGACTGCGGCGCGAGCACGACGTCGTGCTGATCGAGGGCGCCGGCAGCCCGGCCGAGATCAACATCGGCTGGGACGTGGTCAACATGCGCGTGGCGGAGCTGGCGTCGGCGCCGGTCGTCCTCGTCGGCGACATCGACCGGGGCGGCGTCTTCGCTGCGCTGGTCGGCACGCTGACGCTGCTCGCGCCGGAGGATCGCGCGCGCGTGGGCGGGCTCGTCGTCAACCGCTTTCGTGGCGAGCGCGGAGTGCTCGACCCCGGGCTCGCGATGATCACCGAGCGGACCGGCGTTCCCGTGCTCGGTGTCGTCCCGCACCTCGACGTTCGCCTCGTGCCGGAAGAGGACTCGCTGGCGCTCGAGACGCCGCCCGCGGATGTCGCGGACGCGCGCGTCGTGATCGCTGTCGTCCGCGTGCCGCGCATCGCGAATTTCGACGACGTGGAGCCGCTGGCTCGCGAGCCCGGCGTCGCGCTGCGCTTCGTGAGCCGCGCGTCGGAGGTCGATGCCGCCGACATCGTCATCCTGCCGGGCAGCAAGAGCACGATGGCCGATCTGGCCTGGCTGCGCGCGCGCGGTCTGGCGCCGGCCATCGTGCGTGCGGCGCGCGACGGTCGCATCGTCCTCGGCCTGTGTGGCGGCTTTCAGATGCTCGGCGAGCGACTGTCCGATCCGCACGGCGTCGAGACAGGCGGCGAGGCCTCCGGACTCGGTCTCTTGCCGGTCTCGACCACATTCGTGTCGCCGAAGACGTCGGTGCGCGTCCGCGGACGCGTGCTCGCCGATGGTCCGCTCGGCGTGGCCGCGGGCGCGGAGGTGCACGGCTATGAGATTCATGCCGGTGTCACGCTGGTCCGCGGTGATCGGCCGGCGCTGTGCATCGTCGAGCGCGGCGGAGCGCCCGCGGACGGGCGCGACGGCGCCGTCACGGAGAGCGTCGTCGGCACGTACGTCCACGGGCTCTTGACATGTGGGCCGCTGCGTCGCGCGCTGCTGGTCGAGGCCGCGCTCCGGCGCGGTGTCACCGCCGATGCGCGGTGGGGCGCACACGACGCCGTCGATCGATACGATCGGCTCGCCGATCTCGTCGGCGCTGCGCTCGATCTCGAGGCGATCGGGCGGCTGGCCGGTTGTCCGCTGCCGGCGATGGTGTCGTGAAGCTCGGGCTGGCGCTCCTCCTCCTGCTCATCGCCGCGCGGCCGGCGGCCGCGCCGAGCCTCACCGACATGCTCGCGCGTGACGTCCCCCTGGCGGCTCCGCCGACGCGCATCGTGTCGCTGGTGCCGAGCGTCACCGAGTCGATCTATGCGCTCGGCGGTCAGGCGCGACTGGTGGGACGCACCGACTGGTGCGACTATCCGGCGGCGGCCAGGGAGAAGCCGAGCGTGGGCGGGATGATCAATCCGAGCATCGAGATGATCGTGGCTCTCAAGCCGGATCTCGTGGTCGCCACCGACGAGGGCAATCGCGAGGAGACGACCGTTCAGCTCGGGCGGCTCGGCATCCCGACCTATCTCGTGCACGCCCACCGCGTCGACCAGATGCTCGACATGGTGACGCGCGTGGCCGGGCTGGTCGACCGGCGCGAGGCGGCCGGACCGCTCATCGCGTCGATCCGCGGGCGCATCGATGCCATTCGCGCGCGCGTGGCGCCGCTGCCGGCGCCGCGTGTGCTGTACGTGCTGTGGCCGGAGCCGCTCATCGTGCCCGGTCGCGCCTCCCATCTCACGGAGCTGATCGAGCTCGCGGGCGGGCGCTCGATCACCGGCGGCGAGGGCGAGAGCTACGTGCGCTTCAGCCTCGAAGCAGCGGTGGCGCGCGCGCCGGAAGTCATCGTGCTCGCCGATCACTCGGCGAGCGGCACGGCGGCTGGGCGCCAGTCACCCGAGAAGTGGCAGCGGCTCACGAGCGTGCCGGCCATCAAGGCCGGACGGCTGCATTCGATCGACCTCTCGATCCTGCATCGCTACGGGCCGCGCGTGGCCGACGGCCTCGAGCTGCTCGCGCGCATCATCCATCCCGAGGCGTTCCCGTGACCGATCGCCGAAGACTGGCGTGGGCGCTGGGCGCGCTGACGGGCCTGCTGCTCGCGATGGCCATCGCTGCGCTCTTCGTCGGCAGCGCGGCGCTGTCGCCGAGCGCCGTCGTGCGCGCGCTGGCAGGCCGCGCCGAGCGCGAGTCGGTGGAGGCGATCGTCACGCTCGGCTTGCGGCTGCCGCGAGTGCTGGTGGCCGTGCTCGCCGGCGGTGCCCTCGCCGTGGCCGGGGTCGCCTTTCAGGGACTCACGCGAAATCCGCTCGCGGAGCCGTCGGTGCTCGGAGTCACCAGCGGCGCCGCCTTCGGGGTCGTGCTCGCGCAGATCCTGGGACTCGGCGCCGGCGTGGCCGACGCCGTCGCCGTCGCCGCCTTCGCCTTCGGCGGCGCGCTGCTGGCGGCCGTGAGCGTGTACCTCATCGCGCTGTCGCCGGGCGGGCTCGCCGTGCAGACGCTGCTGCTGGCCGGCGTCATCGTCGGCATCTTCTTCTCGTCCGCGATCACCGTTGTCATCTCCATCGTCGACTTCAACCGCCTGGGTGGCGTCATCCACTGGCTGCTCGGGAACCTGGCGCCCGTGCCCGGCGGCTCGCTCGCGCTGTTCGCGGCGCTGGCCGCCGTCGGCTTTGCGCTGATCCTGCGATCGGCGCGCGAGCTCAATCTGCTCGCGCTCGGCGAGGAGGCGGCGCTCCAGCTCGGCGTCGACGCCGAGCGGCTGAAGCGCCGCGTGTTCCTCGCGGCCGCCCTCCTCACCGGGACGGTGGTCGCCTTCACGGGACCGATCGGATTTGTCGGCTTGATCGTGCCCCACGTGCTGCGCGGCCTGGTCGGACAGGACCACCGGCTGCTGGTGCCGACCGCGCTGGTGGGCGGCGGCGCCTTCCTGCTGGCGGCCGACACGCTGGCGCGCAACATCGTGGCCCCCGCCGAGCTCTCGGTGGGGGTCATCACCGCGTTCTGCGGCGCGCCGTTCTTCGTGTGGGTTCTCCGCGGCCGGACGGTGCCGTTCGCATGAGAGCGCTCGTCGAGTTCCGCGACGTCGCGTTCTCCTACCCGCGGCCCGAGCGGCGTCGCGCGCAGCGCTTCGCCTTCGACGCCGTCCGCTTCACCGTCGACGCGGGCGAGATCTTCGGCGTCATCGGGCCGAACAGCGCCGGCAAGACATCGCTGCTGCGGCTGCTCACGCGTGTCCTGACGCCGGCGCGCGGCGAGATCCGGCTCGACGGTCGGTCGATCGCGACGCTGGCGCACTGGGAACTGGCCCGGCACGTGGCCGTGGTGCCGCAGGAGACGCCACGGCCGTTTCCGTTCACCGTGGAGCAGCTGGTGATGATGGGACGCTTTCCGCACGCGCCCGCGCGCTTTTTCGAGAGCGCCGAGGACGCCGCGGTCGCCCGCGAGGCGATGGCCGCCACCGGCACGCTGTCGCTGGCGCCGCTGCCGCTCGAGGAGCTCTCCGGCGGCGAGCGGCAGCGTGCGATGCTCGCGCGCGCGCTCGCGCAGCAGCCGCGGCTGCTCGTGCTCGACGAGCCGACCTCGCATCTGGATCTGCGCTACCAGGCGGAGACGGCCGACCTGCTGCGGCGCCTGAACCGCGAGCGCGGCGTCACGATCCTGCTCGTCTCGCACGATTTGAATCTCGCCGCCGAGCTCTGCGATCGGCTGCTGCTGCTGCATGAGGGTCGCGTGGCGAGGGTGGGCACGCCGGCCGAGGTGCTCGAGCAGGCGCTGCTCGAGCGCGTCTTCGGGGCGCGCGTCGCGGTTGACAAGACGTCCAGCGGCCGGCCGAGCGTCCAGCTCGACTGGACCGCGGAAAGGCGGTGACCCCCGAGCGCACCTTCGACTGAATCGCTCTGGATGCCAGGGAAGCCGGTGAGGTCCGCGGCGCAGCGGACCGAGGCCGGCACGGTCGCGCCACTGTGAGTGGGGAGCGCCGTCCATGTCGCGTGCGCGAGCACGCGACGCCACTGTCCGGCCGACGGATGGGAAGGTGGGACGCCACGCGTCGATCCACGAGTCAGGAAACCTGCCCAGGGCTCGCTTTCAACCCCTTTCGCGCAAGAAGGAGCGAAGCCATGAGAGTCGTCGTTGCCTGGATCGTCGGCGCCGTCGTCGTCGCGGCGTGCGCGGCTGTCGCGCGCGCGGAGCCGCCACAGCAAGCCGAGCCCGTCGTGGTGACCGCCACCAAGACAGAGACGCCCGCCAGTCAGCTCGGCGCGGCCGTCACCGTCGTCACCGGCGAGGAGATCGAGACGCGCCGCTATCCGACCGTGGACGAGGCGCTACGCATGGTGCCGGGCGTGGACATCCGTCGCTCGGGAAGCTTCGGCAAGACCACCAGCATCAGCATCCGCGGCGCCAATCCCAACCAGGTGCAGGTGCTGGTGGACGGCGTTCGCGTGAAGAGCTCGACCACGGGGCAGGCGGAGCTGTCCGACCTCTCGCCCGATCTGATCGACCGAATCGAGGTGATCCGGGGACCGCAGTCGACGCTCTACGGCGCCGATGCCATCGGGGGCGTGGTCAACATCATCACCCGGCGCGGGCAGGGCCCGCCGAGCGCATGGGTCACCCAGGAGGTCGGCAACTACGACACGCTGCGGTCCACCGCCGGCGTGGCGGGCAGCGTGAAGATCTTCGACTTCGCGCTTGGTGCGTCGCATCTCGAGTCCAACGGCCAGTTCAAGAACGACGGCATGAACCAGGACGCGTTCAATCTTCGCCTCGGGCTGTCGCTGCCCGGCGAGACCACCGTGAGCCTCGCCACGCGCTGGAATCAGACCAACGTCGGCCTGCCCATCGAGTTCGTCGGGACGCCGAACCCGATCGTGCCGACCATCCTCGATCCGAACAATCGCCAGGAGAGCGAGACGTGGACGGTGAGCCTCGGCCTGCAGTCGCGGCCCGTGTCGTGGTGGGGGACCGAATTCCGCCTCGGACGATACTGGAACAAGCAGGCGTTCATCGACCGGCCGGATCCCTTCGGATGCTTGCCCGAAGTGTTTCCGTTCGGGCCGCCGTGCGAGTTCCCCGGGACGTTCGAGACAGACCGCCGCGAGGTCGAGTGGCTGAACCATTTCCACATCGGCACGTGGAGCACGAGCACGTTCGGCATCGAGTACCGCCACGAGAAGGCCAACGTGCAAGGCACCAGCGGCTTCGGACCGATCTCGGAGACGGTGTCCGGACTCTTCCAGCAGCAATTTCGCTTCTTCGATCGGCTGTTCATGTCGGCCGGCGTCCGCGTGGAGAGCAACAACAACTTCGGCGACTCCGTGACCGAGCGGGGCTCGCTCGCGTATCAGATCAAGGAGTGGGGCACCCGCATTCGCGGCGGCGCCGGCTCGGGCTTCCGCGCGCCGACGTTCAATGATCTTTTCTTTCCGGGCTTCTCGAACCCGAGCCTGGTGCCCGAGGACAGCTTCTCTTACGACTTCGGCGTTGACCAGAGCTTCTGGGCCAATCGCGTGCGGCTCGGCCTGACCTACTTCCAGACGAAGTTTACCAACGTGATCGTGTGCTGCGAGCTTCTGCCGGTGTTCCCGTTCGTCCGACAGACCAATATCGGACGCGCGCGCAGCGCCGGCATCGAATTCACCTCCGACGTCGACATCCTGGACAACCTGACGGCATCGCTGAACTACACCTACACCGATACGGAAAATCTCCTGACCGATCGTCCGCTGCCGCGCGAGCCACGGCACCGCTGGAACGGCCGGCTCTCGTGGGAGCCCGTCAAGCGCTGGCTGCTGTGGACGGAGGTGCACGCAATCACGCGGCAGTTCGACCCGAACGGCGACGTCTACAACAGCGGCCACACCCGCATCGACCTCGGGACGACGGTCCGCGTGCTGGAGCGCTGGGGCCACGTGAAGTACGTCGATCTCACCGGACGCGTCCAGAACCTTCTCGACGAGGCGTACGCAGAGGTCCGGGGCTTCCCGGCGCTGGGCATCACGGGTATCGTCGGCGTCCGGGTGGCCTTCGAGTGATCGACGGCGTCGACGTCGCGATCGGCACGGAGGCGGTCTGCGTGACCGCCGCGCGCGAGCTGGTCGCGGTGTCGTCTGCCTTCGCCGGCGGCGGATTCGCGCGGGTGCGCACGATCGCCAACGTCCACGTCCCGAAGAATTTCCCCTGTGCCGACGCCGAGGCGACCGTCGGCGCGTTCGTCCGCCGTTGCGCGCTGCCGTCGCCGTGGCTCGGCATGTTGACGTCGGCGTGGACCGAGCAGGCGGAGACGGCGACGGAGACCGCCGGTGACATTCGGGCGCTCGTCGTCGCCACCGTCGGTCTGTCGAACGCCAGCGCGGCCGGGCTCACCGGCTGTGCGAGTCAGTTCTCGGGAACGATCAACACGGTGGTCGTCGTTGATGCGGATGCCGAGCCGGCCGCCATGGTGAACCTCGTCATGACGGTGACCGAGGTGAAGACGGCGATCCTGCTCGAGGCCGGCGTGAAGGCCGTGGATGGGCACGCCGCGACCGGCACTTCCACCGACGCCGTCGTCGTCGCGGCCACCGCGCGCGGCCGACACTGCCGCTTCGGCGGCCCGATCAGCGATCTCGGCTGGGTGGTGGCGCGCGCGGCCCGTCAGGCGCTGGGCACCGGGGTCCGCAAGTGGCTCGCGGCGCACCGATGATTGCGGCGATCCTCCGCTGGCTGCCGGTGTCGCTCGCGCTCCACTTTGCTGCGCTCGCCGCCACGATCTTCCTCCCCCGCGCGTCCGTCTTGCCGCCGCTGTTCGTGGACCTCACGCTGACGGAGACGAGCGCAGGCCGCGACGACACCACCGCTGGCGAGCGCGCGGCGGTCGCCCAGGCAAAGCCGTCACGCGCGTCAGCGCCGGCGCCCGGACGACCTGCGACCACCGCGGCCGCGCCGCGGCTCGCGCCACCGGCGACCACTCCGGCCGCGCCGCGGCTCGCGCCACCGGCGACCGCTCCGGCCGCGCCGCAGCTCGCGGCACCGGCGACCACCCCGGCTGCGCCGGTGCACCCACCGCCCGCGACGACCCCCCTGGGGCCGCCGCCCGTGCCGCCTGCGACGGCTGCGCCCGTGCTGCCCGAGCCGGCCGCGCCGGCGCCGGTCGCAACGCCGCCGGTACCGCTGGCGGTCTCTCCACGAAGTGACACGGATGGCGACTCCACCGGGGTGACGTCAGCATCTACGGACCACGTATCGACCGGATCCGCCGCTGCTGTCGGCGAAGGCGGGGCCGGGTCCAGCTCAATGGGGGCCGACGCAGGCGCCGGCGGATCGGGCGGCGGCCGCGGCACGGCGGGAGGCGGCGACGCGCTCGCGCTGGCGATCTCGGGCGACGACGGCGGCGCCTATGCCGGCTATATCGCTCGGCTCCGACGACGCGTCCAGGAGGCCTTGACGTATCCGTCGGCGGCGCGTCGCCGGGGGATGAGCGGCACGGTCCACCTCGACATCTCGGTCGAGCCGACAGGGAAGATCGCCGATGTTCTGGTCGTCCGATCCTCCTCGCATGACATGCTCGACGCCGCGGCGCTCGACGCCGTGCGCGCGGTGCGGCGGGTGCCGTTTCCGCCGGGCGTCCGTCCGCGCGCCGTCCGCGTCCGGCTGCCGGTGGTTTTCGAGTTGCGCTAGTATGCCGGCATGGCGACGCCGGCACACACCGTCGAGCGAGGGGCCGACGGCAGCGTCACCGCGTACGACGAGGTCTCGGTCGAGGGCGATCGCATCGAGCGGTTGCTCACCGAGCTGTTCACGAAGCACTGGCGAGACATCTTTGCCGGTCCGGTGATCGAAGGCGCCGCGTACGAGATCCGTTTCACGGCGCCGCCCATCGTGTCGATGCTCGACGGCTACCTCACGGTCGACCTCGGCGCCTGGCACTTTCACCTGTGCGTGAACGACCACGGTGGGGCGCCGACTGCCGAGCAGGCACGACGCCGGCGCGTCGCGCGCACCGCGTTCTTCCATGCCGACGGCGGCTCCTGCGTGCCGGGTTCCTGGGGCCTGCGGCTCTGGAATGGCCACGGAGAGCAGATGATCACCGTGTATTTCCCGAATCCCTGGCTCGACGACAGCGGCGAGCGCCTGCGAGAGCCGCGGTGGGACAAGCTCGCGCTGTGGGAGGAGGTTCGCGCGCGGTACGCACGCTCGGCATGAGGCGACTGCTCCTCGGCTGCGCGCTGGTGCTGGTGGCCGCCGGCGCCGGTGCCGCCGCGGATGACGACACGATCGATCCCGACCGCCCCGACGTGTCGGACAGCGCCAAGACCGTCG
>DASTCJ010000075.1:0-19912 GCA_035605575.1 Candidatus Methylomirabilota bacterium | reverse complement strand
AAAGCCCGACGAGCCTACGGCGAAATCAACCTCAACGGCCTTGAGCGGCGCGCTGCTCTCGGTGATCAGCGAGCAGGATGGGCGTCAGTTCGGCATTCTCAAGGGCGTTGATATATCCGCGCTCGTGGGCTTCCCGCAGGTCGCTCATGCTACGTCTGGCAGATGTCGTCGTGTAGACCTTCAGCACCGCAGTAAACACCGAGTCGCCAAAGACGCGCTGATGAAGATTCTGGAGGCCTACGTCAACAAGGCGCTGTTGCCCTGGACCGAGCGCTTCCCAAGTTCGTTCTTCAAACAGATCTACCGACTCCACGGCTGGCAATTTCGAGAGGGGCGAACGCGCGGCCCGCGCATCGTCGGGAAGCTGATTAATAGACTCGTCTACGAGCAGTTGCCGCCCGGCGTACTTCAAGAGTTACGGCAGAGAAACCCCGTCGTCTATGCCACCAGTGGCTAACCGAGGACGTTGGTAACCCACATCTGACCAATCAGGTTTCTCAGGTAATGGGCATCATGCGCGCTGCTCGAAGCAAAAAGGAGTTCTTCCGCCTATTCGACCGGGCGTTTCCCAAGGGGCAAGGGCATGGGTTACAGCAACAGCTATTCGACGACGAGGACGACAACGGATGAAACGGGCGGGGGCCTTACCGTCCTGGAACTACTCGCTCCTCGTCCCAGATCTTGAAGCACGCGACATGGAACTGGATGGCGACCTTGCCATCGTCTGTGGACACGCCTTCCATGATGAACTGCGCCTTGGTGACGATCTCTCCGCAGGCGTCACAACTTTCACCAGCACCGGCCCCGCCCCACACGCGAGGGATGCTGTTGTTCGGGAGCCTGCCGTCACTAAGCTTGTCGCGTATGAGACGACGGAGACTTTGGGAGTCCATCGTGCACGGCCTTTCGTCGGGTGGAGGAGAACGACGCCAGACTCACCGGGGTCTCGACGCCCGGAGGCGTCAACCCGAAAGGCCAGGGTGCAGGCAAAGAAAGACTACACCGGATATATGGGCAACGGTCGGAATTCGTGGGCAGGCGGTGGTTAATGGGCAAAGCCGTCGGGGGGCTTGGGGGGTCCTTCGAGACCCCCCATGTAAATCAATCCCAGAGGTACGCGCGCGGATTGACGGGCTGGCCCTTCACGAAGATCTCGTAGTGCAGGTGCGGACCGGACGAGCGGCCGGTGTTTCCGGAGTAGGCCAGCAGAGTCCCTCGCTCGACCTTCTGACCGATACGCACCGAGACCTTGGAGAGGTGGCCGTACAGCGTCTTGATGTTCTGCCCGTGATCGAGCATCACGGCCGTCCCGTATTCGTGCGCGGGTCCCGCAACCACGACGGTGCCGGCCGCCGGCGCGTGGACCGGCGTGCCCATCTGGGCCTTGATGTCGATCCCGCTGTGGAACTCGACGGATTGCGTCCACGGCGAGGGCCGGCGACCGAACTCCGAATTGACCGAGCCGCGCACGGGCCAGCGCGACGGCAGCGTCGCCAGGGCCTTGGCCGCGCGCGCCATCAAACGATCGAGCGCGCGCAAGCTGTCGCCTTGCTCCTTGACCGTCTCCTCGAGGCGGTTGAGCTCGTCGGCGGGCGCCACCGTCGGCAGCGGCTCGTGCGCGCCCGTCGCGCCGCCGATGCCCCTGTCGCGATTGCCACGGACACCCTCCGGTCCAAAGGCCTCGTGAATGCGCGCGTGCATCTCCCGCCAGCTGCCCATCTCTTTACGGAGCTGGGCGACCTTGTGGTTCGTCGCGTCGATCGTTGCGCGCTGCTGGGCGATGGTGTTGGCGAAGGTCGAGGCCTCGCGAGTCAGCTCCTTGAGCTTGAGCCAATCACCGAGGAGGAGGCCGACGAACGAGAGGGTCAGTGCCAGGCTGATGGCCGCCCCGAGCGCTGTCGACCGCGCGAAGTTGAACCGCAGCACGCGCTCACCGTCACCGCGCACGATCAAGAGACTGAACTGTGCGCGCTGTTTCGTGCCCGTGTGCCGCCGGGTGGCAGCAGCATAGGCGCGCATCGAGCTCGGGCTTGGTCGCCATCCGCTCACGGTGGGGGTCGCGGTCATGGTGCCGCCTGGCACGTCGCTCATGGCGCCCCAGGGAGCGGCAAGTGACGTGCCGAATCGCCTCGCTTCAAAATCAGACGGTTACGGCTTTATCTCGAGGACAAAGCGGCACGCATCCAGACGCGACGCCGGCGGATTGACCACGCCCGGCACGCCGTATCGTGCCGTAAATACGCGTCATCCTTCGGTTCGTTGACACTTTGCGCAACGCTTCGGTATCATCGCGGAACTGGCCACAGCAGGTCGTACGAACCCCCCCGGGGAAGGAGCGCGATGGACGAGTTCTATCGGATCAAGCGGCTGCCGCCCTACGTATTCGCCATCGTCAACGACCTGAAGACCAAGGCTCGCGCGCGCGGCGAGGACATCATCGATCTCGGCATGGGCAATCCCGACATGCCGACGCCCAAGCACATTGTCGCCAAGCTCGTCGAGGCTGCGCAGAACCCGAAGAACCATCGGTACTCGGCGTCCCGCGGTATCACGCGGCTGCGGAAGGCGATGGCGACCTGGTATCGCGACCGCTACGCGGTGGAGCTCGATCCGGACTCCGAGGTCATCGCGACCATCGGGGCGAAGGAAGGCATGGCGCATCTCGCGCTGGCCGTCCTGCAGCCGGGCGACGGCGCGCTCGTGCCGAATCCGACCTACCCCATCCATTCGTATTCCGTCGTGATCGCCGACGGCGACCTGCGCTCGGTGCCGCTCACGCCCGACGGCGATTTCTTCGCCCGGCTGCAGGAGACGGCGCGGCTGGCGTGGCCGAAGGCGAAGCTGCTGATCCTGTCGTTCCCGCACAACCCGACCACCATGTGCGTCGACCGCGAGTTCTTCGTGAAGGTCGTGGACTTCGCCCGCGAGCATCGCCTGATGGTCGTGCATGACTTCGCCTACGCCGATTTCACCTTCGACGGCTACAAGCCACCGTCGTTCCTCGAGGTCCCCGGGGCCAAGGACGTCGGCGTGGAAATCTTCTCGACGTCGAAGTCCTACAACATGCCGGGCTGGCGCCTCGGCTTCGTCTGCGGCAACGCGCGGATGATTCACGCGCTGGCCCGCATCAAGTCGTACCTCGACTACGGCGCCTTCCAGCCGATCCAGATCGCCGGCATCATCGCCCTCGAAGGCGATCAGAAAGTCGTCGAGGAGATCGTCGAGGTGCATCGCAAGCGGCGCGACGTGCTCGTCGACGGCCTCAACAAGATCGGCTGGCGGGTGGAGAAGCCGAAGGGCACGATGTTCGTGTGGGCACCGATTCCCGACGCCTTCCGCAGCCTCGGCTCCCTCGAGTTCTCGAAGCTGCTCATCCAGGAAGCCAAGGTGGCCGTGTCCCCGGGCATCGGCTTTGGCGAGTACGGCGAAGGCTACGTCCGGTTCGCCCTGGTCGAGAACGAACAGCGGATCAAGCAGGCGCTGCGCGGCCTCAAGCACTTGCACCCCTGAGCCGGCCACGCGCCGTCATCGCATGAGCTCCGTCGCCGAGGTACGGATCGGGCTGCTGGGCCTGGGCACCGTGGGGGCCGGGGTCGTGAAAATCCTCCAGGCGCAGCGGGCCACGCTGGAAGAGCGCGCCGGCTGTCGCCTCACGCTGGCCGCCATCGCGGACACCGATCTCACGCGCGCGCGCGAGGGTCTGGACCTCGCCACGCTGCCACTGAGCGGCGACGCCGCGCGCGTGCTCGACAATCCCGACGTCCACATCGTGATCGAGCTCGTCGGGGGCCTGGAGCCCGCGCGCACCTTCATTTTGCGCGCGCTGGCCGCCGGCAAGCACGTGGTCACCGCCAACAAGGCGCTGCTCGCCCACCACGGCGCGGAGCTCTACGAAGAGGCGCGCCGCCGCGGCGTCACCCTCGCCTTCGAGGCGGCCGTGGCGGGCGGCATCCCGTTGATCCGCGCCGTCAAGGAAGGCTTGCCGGCCAACCGTGTGCTCAGCCTGGCCGGGATCGTGAACGGGACCTGCAACTACATCCTGTCGAAGATGACCGACGAAGGCCTGGACTTCTCGCTCGTCCTCAAGGAAGCGCAGGCGCACGGCTACGCCGAGGCGGACCCGACGCTCGACATCGAAGGCCTCGACTCCGCGCACAAGCTGCAGATCCTCGCGTCCATCGCCTTCCGCACGAGCGTCGAGCTGAAGGACATCCACACCGAGGGCATTACGCGGGTGACGAGCGCGGACATCGCCTATGCGCGCGAGCTGGGCTACCGCATCAAGCTGCTCGCCATCGCCAAGGCAGTCGATGGCGGCGTGGAGGTGCGCGTGCATCCCACGATGATCCCGGCCACCTCCCCGCTGGCGGCGGTGTCCGGGGTCTTCAACGCCGTGTTCATCACCGGCGACGCCGTCGGTGATCTGATGTTCTATGGTCGCGGCGCGGGCCAGATGCCGACGGCCTCCGCCGTGTGGTCGGACGTTCTGGAGATCGCGCGCAACATCGCCCACGGCATTCCGGCGCTGGCGCTCGATCTGCCGTCCGTGGGCCCCGTCGCGCTGCCCGTCCGGCCGATGGAGTCCGTGCGATGCGCCTACTACCTGCGCGTGATGGTCCGGGACAAGCCCGGCGTGCTGTCGCGGGTGGCCGGCATCCTCGGCGAGAACGACATCTCGATCGCCAACGTCATCCAGAAGGGCCGCGGCACGCGAGAAGCCGTCCCGGTCGTCATGCTGACCCACGAGGCGCGCGAGAAGGACATGCGGACGGCGCTCGCCAGCATCGACCGCATGCGCGACGTCGCCACGCCGACCACCATGATCCGTGTCGAAGGCGGTGGCTGATGCGCGCCGGCAAAGCCGGCGTGCGACGTGAGTGTCCGTGAGCGTGTGGCCGGGGGTGATCGAGGCATATCGGACGTACCTGCCGGTGACGGACAAGACTCCGGTCGTCACGCTGCTCGAGGGGAACACGCCGCTGCTGCCGGCGCCGCGACTGGCGGAGGCGACGGATCCGACTCTGTCGATCTATCTCAAGTGCGAGGGTTTCAATCCGACGGGATCGTTCAAGGATCGCGGGATGACCATGGCGATCTCCAAGGCCGTCGAGGGCGGCGCACGCGCCGTCATCTGTGCCTCGACCGGCAACACATCGGCCTCGGCGGCGGCCTTCGCGGCGCGCGCCGGAGTACGCGCGTTCGTGGTGGTGCCCAGGGGCGCCATCGCCCTCGGCAAGCTGTCGCAGGCGGCCATTCACGGCGCAAAGGTCCTGACGATCGACGGCAACTTCGACCAGGCGCTCACGATCGTACGGCAGATCGCCGAGACGCATCCGGTGACGCTCGTGAACTCCCTGAACCCGTTTCGACTCGAGGGTCAGAAGACGGCCGCCTTCGAGGTGGTCGATCACCTCGGCCGCGCGCCCGATTACCATCTCGTTCCCGTCGGCAACGCCGGCAACATCTCCGCCTACTGGCGCGGCTATCGCGAATACCACCGCGACGGCAAGGTCAAGGATCTACCGCGCATGGTCGGCTTTCAAGCGGCGGGGGCGGCGGCGATCTACGAGAACCGCGTGATCGACGAGCCGCGCACCGTGGCCACCGCGATCAAGATCGGCAATCCGGCGTCCAGGGGGCTCGCGGTCGAAGCGGTGACGGACAGTCAGGGCTGGATCGAGACCGTCACCGACGAGGAAATCCTGCGCGCGTATCGTCTGCTCGCGCGTGAAGAAGGCGTCTTCATGGAGCCGGCCTCCGCAGCCACCGTCGCCGGCCTCGTGAAGATGGTGAAGGCCGGTCGCTTCGAGCCGGGCTCCACGCTGGTGCTGACGCTCACCGGCCACGGGCTCAAGGATCCGGACACCGCCCTCGAATCCGCGACGCGGCCGACGTCGGTGCCCGCCTCGATCGAGGCCGTCCGGGCGCAGCTCGGCCTCTGAGTCACCGCCTGCGGCTCGCGTTCGGCATTGCGGTCAGCGTTGCGCTGCTCGCATTCCTGCTGTGGACCGTCGACCGGCACGAGCTGGCGGTCCAGCTGGCGCGCACGAGCTGGGGATGGGTGCTGATCTCGGTGGCGCTCGGCCTGGCCGGCCTCTACGCGCGCGCCTTTCGCTGGCGGTGGCTGTTTCCTCCGGGTGCGCCGCCCCCGGGGATCGTCCCGGCCACGATGATCGGCTACATGGCCAACAACGTCCTGCCGCTGCGCGCGGGCGAGGTCGTGCGCGTCTACATGGCCGCGCGGCGCCTGCGCGACGCGAACACCATGACCGGGGCGCAGGCGTTCTGGCTGGCGGCGGCCACCGTCGTCATCGAGCGCGTGCTCGACAGCCTCGCCCTCGTGCTGATCCTCACCGTGCTCGTCTTCATCACGCCCGTGCCGACCGGCGTGGAATGGGCCGCCGGCGTGCTGTTCGTGGTCGACATCCTGGGCGTCGTCGTGCTGGTGACGGTGGCGCGCGCGCCGCAGCTCGCGCGCGCCGTCCTGGCGCGGCTCACGTCGCGCTGGCCGCGTGTCGAGCAGCTCGCGCTCGGGATGTTCGAGACGGCGCTGCGCGGCCTGGACGGCATCCGCACGCCCGCGCACGCGATTCGCATCGCTGCCTGGACGCCGATCATCTGGGTGCTGCCGGCGGCGGCGGCGTGGGCGATGTTGCGCGCGTTCCATCTCGAGCTGCCGTTCCTCGCGGGCTGGGTCGTCCTGGCGTTCGTCGGCATCGGAATCAGCGTGCCGTCGGCGCCCGGCTACCTCGGCGTGTTCCACTTCGCGGCCAAGCTCGCGCTCGACGTGTTCGGGGTGGCGCCGTCGACGGCGCTCGCCTACGCGCTCATCTATCATGCGAGCGCCGCCGTCCCCATCACGCTCGTCGGCTGGCTCTACCTCGTGCGCGAGCACGTGAGCCTCGGTGACGTTCGCCGCGCGCCCACGCCGGCGGCGTGAGCGGGCGCGTCGCTTGCGACTGTCCGCGCGGCTCATGTAGATTGCGAAGTCTATGCTGATCGTGCAGAAGTACGGCGGCTCGTCCGTCGCCGACGCCGAGAAGATCAAGAACGTCGCGCGCCGGGTGGCACAGAGCGCCGGGGAACATCAGCTCGTCGTCGTGGTGTCGGCGATGGGCAAGACGACCGACGGCTTGCTCGGTCTCGCCGCGCAGATCGGGCCCACGCCCGATCCGCGCGAGATGGACATGCTGCTGGCCACCGGCGAGCAGGTCACCATCGCGCTCGTCTCGATGGCGCTCCACGGGCTCGGGCTGAAGGCACGCTCGCTGACGGGCCCGCAGGTCGGGCTGCGCACCGATCGCGGCCACACGAAGGCGCGCATCACGCAGATCAATCCGGAGCGCGCGCGCGTGGCGCTCGAGGCCGGCGAGATCGTCGTGGTGGCCGGCTTCCAGGGCCTGTCGGACACGGAGGACATCACCACCCTCGGCCGCGGCGGCTCCGATTTGACGGCGGTGGCACTGGCGGCCGCGCTGAAGGCCGATCTGTGCGAGATCTACACCGACGTCGACGGCGTCTACACGGCCGACCCGAACATCGTGCCCGACGCGCGAAAGCTTCCACGGGTGGCCTACGACGAGATGCTGGAGATGGCGAGCCTCGGCGCCAAAGTCTTGCAAGCCCGGTCGGTCGAGTTCGCGAAGAAGTACGGCGTCACCGTGCACGTGCGGTCGACGTTCAAGGTCGACCCCGGCACGCTCGTGACGAAAGAGGAGAGCGGGATGGAAGAGGCGGTCGTCACCGGCGTCACTCACGATCGCAGCCAGGCGAAGATCTCGCTGCTTCGCGTTCCGGACCGGCCCGGCATCGCCGCCCAAGTGTTCAGCGCGGTGGCCGCCAAGAGCGTCGTCGTCGACATGATCGTGCAGAACATCAGCCGCGACGGGTTCACGGACATCTCGTTCACGCTCCCCCGCGGTGACCATTCGCGGGCCCGCGCCGCGCTGGAAGCGATCGCGCAGCAGGTGGGTGCGGAGGGCATCTCGCACGACGAGCGGGTGGCCAAGGTCTCCATCGTCGGCGTGGGCATGCGCAGCCACTCCGGGGTGGCGGCGCAAATGTTCACCGCGCTCTCCAAGGAGGGCATCAACATCCAGATGATCTCCACCTCCGAGATCGCCGTGTCGTGCGTCATCGAGGACAAGTACGCCGAGCTCGCCGTGCGCGCGCTGCACGACGCGTTCGGTCTCGGACATCAGCGGTAGACGGAAGCGATCGGGCCTCGGTTCCAGTTCCAACAAGGAGCGCATCGATGACCACCAAGGGCAAGGTCGCCGTGTTCTTCGGACCCGGCAAACCGTTCGAGATCCGGGAGCTGGCGCTGCCCCAGATCGAGCCGGATGCCGTGCTGATCAAGGTCTCGCTCGCCAACGTCTGCGGCTCGGATCTGCACTTCTGGCGCGGCGACGCGCCGCTACGGCTGCCGGACGACGGCTGGATCTTCGGCCACGAAATGACGGGACGGGTGGCCAGGCTCGGCAAGAACATCAAGACCGACTCCCTCGGGCGCCCGCTGCGGGAGGGTGATCGCGTCGCCTACACATATTTCTATCCGTGCGGTCGCTGCTACGTGTGCCTGAACAAGCAACCGGCGGCGTGTCCGGCGAAGATCGAGCGCCCGCGTGGTCCGTCGGAGTTTCCGCACTTCAACGGCGCGTTCGCGGAGTACTACTACCTGCGTCCGGGCGGCGCGATCTTTGCCGTTCCCGACGCGCTGGCCGACGAGCTAGTCTCGCCGGTGAACTGCGCGCTGTCCCAGGTGATCTTCGGCCTCCACGAGGCCAAGCTCGAGTTCGGCGGCAGCGTGGTGATTCAGGGCGCCGGTGGCCTCGGCATCCAGGCGGCGGCCGTGGCCAAGGACATGGGTGCGGCCACCGTGATCGTGATCGACCAGCTGCCGGGACGCCTCGAGCTGGCGCGCGCCTTCGGGGCCGACCACGTCATCAGCCTGAAGGAGACCCCCGAGCGGAAGGACCGCGTGGCGCTGGTGCGGAAATGGACGGGCGGCCTCGGAGCCGACGTGGCCTGCGACTTCGTCGGTTTCCCGCAAGTCATTCCAGAAGGTATCGAGATGCTGCGGCCCGGTGGGACGTATCTCGAGATCGGCACCATCTCGCGCGGCGCCAAGGTCGACCTGGAGCCCGCGCAACTCGTCTGGGGCGCCAAGCGGATTGTCGGCGTGATCATGTACGACGCGTGGGTGATTCCCCGCGCGCTCGATTTCCTGGTGCGGAACCAGCGGCGATTCCCCTTCGACCGGTTGATCTCGCACAAGTATCCGCTCGAGCAGATCAACAAGGCGTTCTCCGACTCCGAATGGCACAACCGCGAGGCCACCGCTATCAGCAGGGCCGCGCTCGTGCCGTGAGTCGCCGGAGCGACACGGCCGTGCAATAGACTTCCCATGTGCACCTACCCGGTGCACATGGGCACCACGCTCCGCGCCGCACATGGATTGACCGCCGACGCATCTGTTCGTCCGTCGCGGTCGAATCGGCGCGCAAGGCGTCGAGGAATGCGCCGCGTGCTTCGATCGCGTGCTTCCGGTCGCGCGCGACATGCCATCGTTCTCGCTCGTGTGCGGCATCTCGCGGTGCTGAAAGCGCTTTTTACAACCAGCGACGTGGCATGTCGATTGCCGTAATTCGGCGCGATGCCAGCACTCGGTTACCACTCGCCGCCGACGCCTCCCACGGTCGAGTCCGCCGAGCGGCGCTTCCGCGATCTCGTCCACGAAGTGGACGGCATCGTCTGGGAGCTCGAGCCCGCGACGGAGCGCTTCACGTTCGTGAATCGGCGTGCCGAGGAGCTGCTCGGGTATCCCATCGAGCGCTGGCTGGCCGCTCAAGACTTTCGCAACACGCTGATCGATCCCCGTGACCGTGAGCGCGCGCAGGCGGCGTACGACGAGGCGTCGCGCGGCCAGCGCGTGGTGGACCACGAGTTCCGTGCCACCGCCGCCGACGGCGCCGTCGTGTGGCTACGCGATCGCGTGCACCGCACCGCGTCGGGCCGCCTGCGCGGCCTCATGGTCGACGTCACCGAGCAGAAGCGCCTGGAGGCGGAGCGCGACGAACGGCTCCTGCGTGAGCAGGAGGCGCGGGCGGAGGTCGAGGCGGCCGTCGATATGGTGCAGCGCCTGCAGTCGATCACGGAAGCGGCGCTGGCGCCACGGTCGCTCGATCAGCTCTTGCGCGGCGTGGCCGAACGTATCCACGAGGTCGTCGAGGCCGACACGACGGTCATCCTGCTGCCGACCGACGATGGACGCGACCTGAAGGTCGCCCACGCCATCGGGCTCACCGCCCGCGCCGCCGACACTGTTCGCGTACCGATCGGTGAGGGTGTCACCGGTCGCATCGCGGCCAGCGGGCAGCCGCTGATCCTCGACGACGTCGGCGAGCTGGATCTCGGTCCGCTGCGCGGCGTGCGCGTCCGCTCGCTGCTCGGCGTGCCGCTCTTGGTGGACGGTGATCTGGTGGGTGTCGTGCACGCGGCGCGGCGGCGACGCGGCGGCTTCACGGCCGAGGAGGCGCGCCTGCTCCACCTCGTCGGCGAGCGCGTCAGCACCGCTATCCGCAACGCCCGCCTGCTCGAGGATGCGCAGCGCGCCCGACGCGTGACGGAAGGCGTCCGCCAGCGCACCGTGTTCCTGGCCGATGCGACCACGGCCCTCTTCGCTGCCCGCGATCCCGTCTCCGCGCTCAGCACGGTGGCGCGTCTCGCCGTGCCCGCCGTGGCCGATTGGTGCGTCATCGATCTCCGTGATCGTGACGGCGGATACCGGCGCGTCGCGCTCGCCCACCGCGACGCCGTGCTGGAGCGCGGCGCGGCGGCCCTGCTCGGCACGCTCGCCGAGGCGCCGCCCGCCGACAGTGCGGTCGGCCGAGCGCTCCACTCCCGCGCACCGCGGTGGCGTGCCGGCGGTGTCACACCGGCCGATCTGGAGGCGCGTGGCGGTGCCGACGAGCGTGCCCACCTCGCCCGGCTCGGCATCGCGAGCTACGTCTGTGCGCCCCTCCTGGCGCGACGGCGCACGCTGGGCGCCATCACGTTCGTCAACATGGACGATGAGCGACCGCTGGGCGCCGAGGACGTGGCACTCGTGTGCGAGCTGGCCCGCCGGGCGGCCGTCGCCATCGATGACCGGCGACGGCGGCGCGAGACGCGCGAGCTCCTGCGACTCTTCGCACGTCTGGTCAGCGGCGCCCTCGACCTCGAGCGCGAGCCGGTCGCGCTCGGGGACGTTGTCGACGGCGCCGCCCGCGCGGTCGTCGAGGAAGCGCGCGCCAAGAACGTCAGCGTCGATCTCGACGTCGAGGCCGTGGCCGTCGAGGTACGCGGCGATCGCCGGCGCCTGCGTCAGGTGATGCAGCGGGTGATCGAGGGCGCGCTGCGTGTCGCGCCCACCGGCGGCCGCGTGCTGGTGCGGCTCGCGCGAGAGAACGGCGCGGCCGTGATCTCGCTGAGCGCCGTCGGCGCCTCCGGCGCACCGGCCACGGGCATGCGCCTCGCGATCGTGCGCCGCTTGCTCGAGCTGCATGGCGGAAGCGTCACGGCCACGCGTGGCGACGACCGTGGTCCGACGCTGACGCTCCGTCTGCCGCTGCTGTAGGTCTTCGCGCGCTCGGTGTCACCGATACGTGACACCGCACCGTCGCGATCCGTCCACTCTGGCGGCATCCTCGCGCGCATGGCATCGTCGGCGCGTGGATCTCTACACCCGACGTCAGCTCGCGCTCCTGCTCGCGGTCGTGGTCGTCGCGGGCGCCGGTCTTGGAGTCGATCGCTGGCGCCGCTCGCACCCCGAGCTCGCGGATCGACTCGAAGCGCTCGATCGCGCGCCCGTGCCGGCCGCTTCACCGACGCCGTCCCAGCACGCTCGCCCCGCGCGACCGCGAGCACAGGCCGGCCATGATGCCCCGCCACTCGACCCGAATCTGGCGACCGAGGACGAGCTCCAGCGACTGCCCGGAGTCGGCCGCGGCCTCGCCGCGCGCATCGTGGATAGCCGCACGCAGCGCGGGACATTCGAGTCCATCGATGATCTGCGGCGTGTCCGCGGTATCGGCGATGCCACGCTCGCGCGATTGCGCCCGCTTCTCGCAATCGGTCCGGCTCCGTGAACATCCTGGCGATGCCGGTGGCGCCGCTCGCGGTCGCGTTCGCCACCGGCATCGCGCTGGCGCCGTGGATCGCGGCGCGACCTGCGTGGGCGCTTGGCATCGCCGCCTGCGCGCTCACGACACTGGTGCTCGTGGCCGGCCGCGCGACGCACGCCGTCGCGCCACTCCTCGCCGCGGTGGTGGCGCTCGGCGCGGTGCGCGCCATGCCGTTGCCGCCGCCGCCGGACCACGTCGCGCGCCTTCCCATGCCAACCGCGGCGCGTATCGAAGGGCGCCTTGCGGAGGCGCCGGTGTCATGGGCCCCGGACCGCAGCCGCCTCCTGGTCGACGTCGAGCGCGTCGACGGCGCGCCGCGCTCCGGACGGATCGCCATCGCGATCTACGGCGAGACGCCGCCACTCGTCGAGCGACAGCGTGTGGCGATCGACGCGCGGCTCTATCGTCCGATCGGATTTCGGAACCCCGGCGGCTTCGACAGCGGGGCGCGGCTTGCCCGTGACGGCATCCACGTGACGGGCTCGGCCGAGGCCTCTCGACTGGCGCCGTTCGAAGCGCCCACCCCGCCCTGGCCCGCGCGCGTGCGCCGCGCCGCGCTCGAGGCCATCGCGGCGCGGCTGCCGCCGGTGTCCGCCGCCCTCCTCGGAGGACTCTTGCTCGGCGAGCGGACAGATCTGCCGACAGACGTCCACACGGCGTTCCGTCAGGCCGGCGTGTATCACGTGCTGGCCGTGTCCGGGTTCAACGTGGCGCTCCTCGCGGGCGCGGTGTGGGCCGTGCTTCGCGGCGCCGGCGGATCGCGACGCGTGGCCGCGATCACGGCCGCCGTCGCCGTGCTCGGCTTCGCGGCCGTCGTCGGCCCGCAGCCGTCCGTCGTGCGAGCGGCGCTCATGGCCGTGCTGGTGCTCACCGCCATCGTGCTCGAGCGGGAGGCGTCGGTCGTCAACAGTCTCGCGCTGGCGGCGCTGGCGATCCTCGTCGTGCGCCCGGGCGATCTCCACGACCCCGGCTTCCAGCTCTCGTTCGCGGCGACGGCCGGAATCGTTGCCACGCCGATACCGCGCGGGGCCATCGCTGGCGCCGTCGCCGTGAGCCTGGCTGCTCAGCTCGCCGTCCTGCCGATCACCCTCGCGCATTTCAATCAGCTGTCGACGATTGGCGTCGTGGCGAATCTCGCCGTCGTCCCTCTGGCGGCGGCGGCCACGATCCTCGGGCTGCTCGCCGTGGCCGCCACCACCGCGGCCGAATGGCTCGCGAGCGCCGCGTTCGGCGCCGTCTGGCCGACCGTGCTCGCGCTGCGCGGCGCGGTCGCCCTCGCCGCGGCCGTGCCCGGCGCGGCGCTGCACCTGCCCGCACCGAGCCCGACGGCCATCGCCTGCTATGCGGGCGGGCTCGTGGCCAGCGTGTGCGCGTGGCGATCCGCAGCCGAGCGCCGGCGCCGCGTGCTCGGCGCCACCGGAATCGTGCTGCTTGCCGCCGCCGTCAGTCTGTGGTCGTGGCCGATGGTGGCGCCGACCACGGGCCGTCTCCGCGTCACGGTTCTCGACGTCGGTCAGGGCGACGCCATCGTCATCGAGGCGCCGGATGGGCGTGCGATGGTCGTCGATGCCGGCACCGGTGGCCCGTGGCGGCTCGACATCGGCGAGCGCGTGGTGGCCCCGTTCCTCTGGAATCGGGGCATCCTCACCCTCGCGGCCACCCTCGTGACCCATGCCGACGCCGATCACGCGGGCGGCATGGCCGCCGTGCATCGACTATTCCGCGTGCGCGAGCGGTGGGACACGCCGGCGTCACGCGCGTTCGGCGGCGCGTGGATCACCCTGCTCGATGCCGTCACCACGAGCCCGCGGACGAACGATCACGCGGTCGTCCTTCGCGTCGAGCTCGGGCTGGCGTCGATCCTCCTCGCCTCGGACATCGAGGCGGCGGCCGAGCGGGCGCTCGTCGAGCGCCGCGCGCCGCTCACCGCCACCGTGCTGAAAGTCGCCCACCACGGCGCCGCCGGCTCGAGCACGCCGCCATTTCTGGCCGCCGTGCGGCCGGCGATCGCCGTCGTCTCCGTCGGCGCGCGGAACGCATACGGTCATCCGAACGCGGGGGCGCTGGCACGGCTGGCCGCCATCGGCGCCGGCGTCTATCGCACCGACCGCGACGGCGCCGTCATCGTGGAGACCGACGGCCGCGCGCTCAGCGTCACGCGCTGGAGCGATGGCCGCATCGAGCGTCTCTGCGTCGACCCCGAATTGATTTGCTAGAATCGCGGAACTTCAACAAGCGGGAGACAGACGTGGCGAGGATCAACGACCATTATCTGAAGCTGAAGAGCAGCTATCTGTTCACCGAGATCGCACGTCGCGTGAAGGCGTTCGCGGCCGCTCACCCCGACGCCAGGGTCATCCGGCTCGGTATCGGCGACGTGACGCGGCCACTGGCCCCCGCCGTCATCGCCGGCCTTCATGCCGCCGTCGACGAAATGGCGCGGACCGAGACATTTCGCGGCTACGGGCCGGAGCCGGGCTACGAGTTTCTCGCCGAGCTGATCGCGAAGCACGACTACGCCGCGCGCGGCGTCACCGTGGCCGTCGACGAGATCTTCGTCAGCGACGGCGCCAAGAGCGATACCGGGAACTTCCAGGAAATCTTCAGCAGCGAGGCCGTGGTGGCGCTCACCGACCCGGTCTATCCCGTCTATCTCGACAGCAACGTGATGGCCGGGCGCGCGGGCACGGCCGACGACCGCGGCCGCTACGCTCGCATCGTCTATCTCCCGTGCGTCGCCGAGAACGGCTTTCAGCCGCCGTTTCCCGATCGGCCGGTGGATCTCGTCTACCTCTGCTTCCCGAACAATCCCACGGGCGCCGTGCTCGACCGCGCCGCGCTGCGGCGCTGGGTCGAGTGGGCGCGGCGCACCGAGGCCGTGTTGCTCTATGACGCCGCCTACGAAGCGTACATCCAGGATGCGGACATCCCGCACTCGATCTACGAGATCGACGGTGCGCGGGAAGTGGCGGTGGAGTTCCGCTCGTTCTCCAAAACGGCAGGGTTCACCGGCACGCGCTGCGCGTTCACGGTGGTCCCGAAGGAGCTCCACGGCCGGGCGACGAGCGGCGAGTCGGTGAGTCTCAACGCGCTCTGGCTGCGGCGGCAGTCGACGAAGTTCAACGGGGCGCCGTACATCATCCAGCGCGGTGCCGCCGCCGCCTATACCCCGGAGGGGCAGAAGCAGGTGCGCGCGGTGATCGACTACTACATGGACAACGCGCGGATCATTCGCGAGGGGCTCGAGGGCGCGGGGCTCACCGTCTATGGCGGGCGGAACGCGCCGTACATCTGGGTGAAGACACCGCCCGGCCTGGACTCATGGGGCTTCTTCGACAAGCTGCTGAACGAAGCGCACGTGGTGGGCACTCCCGGCGCCGGCTTCGGCCCGAGCGGCGAGGGCTACTTCCGCCTCACCGCCTTCGGGGCCAAGGAGCAGACCGAAGAAGCGGTCGCCCGCATCAAAGCGCGCCTGAAACGCTGACCGTCGGGGCCACGACGCGGCCCCCCACGATCAGTCATCGATCACGCGTCGTACGCCTTTTCGTACTGCGAGCGCAGACGCTCCAGCTCCTCCGGATCGAGGCGCATGCCGAGCGAGAGACCCATCTCGCCGAGAATCGTCTTGATCTCGTTCAGCGACTTCTTGCCGAAGTTCTTCGTCTTGAGGAGCTCCGCCTCGGTCTTCTGCACGAGGTCGGCGATCGTGCGGATGTTGGCCGTCTTCAGGCAGTTGGACGCGCGGACAGAGAGCTCGAGCTCGTCGACGTTGCGGAAGAGGTTGTCGTTCAGCTCGGCGCCGGGACGCGTCTCGCCGCGCTCGGCGTCCTCTTCCTCCTGGGCGACCAGCTCCGGGAAGTCCGTGAGCAGGTTGAAGTGATCCTGCAGAATACGCGACGCCTCGCCAACGGCGGCCTGGGGCGTCACGCTGCCGTCCGTCCACACCTCGAGCACGAGCCGCTCCGGACCGGGCTCGCCGGCCTTGTCGCCAGTCACCGGCTCGACGTGAAAGTTCACCCGCTTGACCGGCGAGAAGTCCGCGTCGAGCAGGATGGCGTTGATCGGCAGGGCGTCGGGCTCGCGTTTCTCGGCGGAGACGTAGCCGCGGCCGCGCTCGATGCAGACCTCCATCTCGAGCATCCCGTCCTTGTCGAGCGTGGCCAGCGGCACCTCCGGCGTCAGCACCTGCACGTCGGCGTCCGCCTCGAAGTCCCCCGCCTTGACCGTGCGCGTGCCCTGCGCCTTCAGCCGGAGGATTTTCGGCCGGTTGACGTGCAAGGCGAAGGTCACCTTGCGAAGATTCATCATGATGTCGAGCGTGTCTTCCTGGACGCCCGGCAGATGAGAGAACTCGTGGAGCACGTTCTCGATCTTCACCCACGTCGGTGCGGCGCCATGGATGGCGGACAGCAGGACGCGCCGGTAAGCGATGCCGACGGTGAGCGCGAGGCCGGGCTCGAACGGCTCGATGACGATCTTGCCGTACACGGCCTCGGTGGCGTTCCAGTCGTGACGAGTGGGGAGCTGCAGCTCCTGCATGAGGACCTCCGTGACAGAATAAGGGCCGAACCCCAGGCTCGCCAGTATACCAAAGACCGCCTGGCTCCGAGCCCCGACCGAGCGCTCGGCCGCCATCCGCGTGGCGCGTGTCGCCGGAATTCGGGACCCTGCCGGCGGGCGGAGTAGACTCAAAGATCATGAGGCTGCGGTGGCTCGTGCTGTTGGTGTTGCTCCTTGGCTCGGCGACGCTGGCGTGGCTGGCGCTGACGCCGGCGGCGCCGCTGCGAGAGGGACCCCTGATCGTGTTCGTCCCGCCGCACCAGGGCATTCTCGGCATCGCCGCCCGCGTGGCCGAGGGCGACGTCGTGCGAAGCCGGGTGGCCTTCATCGCGACCGCGCTCGTGCGCGGCGTTCCCCGCAGCCTCAAGGCCGGCGAGTACGAGGTGCCGCAGAATGCCACCACCTGGGGCGTGGTCACCCTGCTCGAGAGCGGCCGCGTGCGTCAGCACGCCATTCTCCACCCGGAGGGCGCGACGGTGGCCGAGCTCGGTCGGCTCTTCGAGACCGAGGAGCTGGCGGACGCCGACACGATCGCCCGCGTCGCCGTCGACAGGAAGTTCCTCACCGCGCACGGGATCGAAGCGGCCAGCGTCGAGGGCTACCTCTTCCCCGATACCTATCAATTCGTCCGGGGCATGACGCCCGAGGAGATGCTCGGCCGGATGGTGCAGCGCATGCGCAGCAAGCTCACGCCGGCGATCCGCGAGCGCGCGCAGGCGCGCGGCCTGTCCGTGCACGAGCTCTTGACGCTCGCCTCGATCATCGAGCGCGAAGCGGTGATCAAGGACGAGCAGCGGCTGATCTCCGCGGTGTTCTGGAACCGCCTGCGCATCGGCATGCCGCTGCAGGCCGATCCCACCGTGCAGTACGCCGTGGCCAAGGAGCGGCGCGCGCTGAGCCGCAACGACCTGCTCGTCGATCATCCGTACAACACGTATGTGCGGTCCGGCCTCCCGCCGGGCCCGATCGCCAGCCCGGGTCTCGGCGCCATCGAGGCGGCGCTCGATCCGGCCCCGGTGAAGTACCTGTTCTTCGTGGCGCAGGACGACAGGCGCCATCACTTCTCGATGAGCATCGACGAGCACAATCGCGCCGTCGCCCGCTACCGGCGCATGTCGCGGCGCGTCGGATCCTAGCGCCTCCAAAACGGCCGTGCTATATAACCGGGGCCATGTCGCGCCCCGCGCTCTCTCCCGCCCGGACGGGTCGTGTCGCCGCGCCGCAATTCCCGCTGCTCTACCGAACGCTGCGCGGTCCGGTGCGCTCGGCCCTCGCGCGCTGGTTCGATCTCCGCGTGAGCGGGCTCGAGCATCTGCCGGCGACGGGGCCCTACATCGTGGCCGCCAATCATCACAACTACCTGGATGCGGTCGTGCTCGGCGTCAGCGTGCCGGCGCCGATCGCGTTCATCGTCATGCCGCGCGTGTGGCGCGCCACGCCGCTCCATCCGGTCTTCCATCGACACATCGGGTCGATCCCGATCAATCTCGAGCGCCCGGATTTCGGCGCGCTCCGTCGGGCGCTGTCGCATCTCGAGCGCGGCGGCGTGGTCGGCATCTTTCCCGAGGGCCCCTTCAGCGTGCGGGGGCAACTCGAGCGTGGTCTACCCGGCGTGGCGCTGCTCGCGCTCAAGTCCGGCGTGCCGGTGGTCCCGGCGGCGCTGCACGGGACCTACGAGGCGCTCCATCGGCGGCGCTTTTACGTCCCGCGGCCCACGCCGCTGGTCCTGCGCTTCGGCCCCCCGCGGCACTTCACGGGCGACGGCGGACGCGCGCGTGACGCCCGGCACGGCGTGACGGACCGGATCATGACCGACATCGCGGCGTTGTTGCCGTGAAGCCCTGGGGCGGGCGCTTCGCCCAGGGCGCCGACCCGGCGGCCGAGCGCTTCACCGCCTCGCTCTCGTTCGACCAGCGGCTCTGGCCCCATGACGTCGTCGGCAGCATCGCGTGGGCACGCGCGCTCGCCCGTGCCGGCCTCCTGAGCGATGCCGAGCGCGATGCCATCGTCAAGGGACTGGAGGCCGTGCGCGGCGAGCTCGAGGCGGGAGCGTTTCCGTTCCGGCCGGAGCTCGAGGACATCCACATGAACATCGAGCGCCGCCTTCAAGATTTGATCGGCGAGGTGGGCGGCAAGCTGCACACCGGGCGCTCGCGCAACGACCAGATCGCGCTCGACGAGCGCCTCTATCTCAAGGAGATCAGCGGCCGCACGCGCGAGGGCATCCGGCGGGTGCAGCAGGCGCTCGTCGACCGCGCGGGCGAGACCGCCGACGCACCGATGCCCGGATACACGCACCTGCAGCGCGCACAGCCCATCCTGCTCGCCCATCACCTGCTCGCGTACGTGTTCATGCTCGAGCGCGACCGGCAGCGGCTCGCCGCGTGCGCGGCCCGCGCGGATTTTCTGCCGCTCGGCGCGGCGGCCCTCGCCGGCACCGCCTATCCGATCGATCGCGAGGCCCTCGCGCGCGACCTCGGCTTCGCCGGCGTGACGCCGAACAGTCTCGACGCCGTGAGCGATCGCGACTACGTGCTCGAGTTCCTGGGGACGGCGGCCATCATCGGGATGCATCTCTCGCGGCTGGCCGCCGACCTCACCTTGTGGGCCACCGCGGAATTCGGGTTCGTGGAGTTCGCCGACGCCTTCGCCACCGGCTCGTCGATCATGCCGCAGAAGAAGAACCCCGACGTGGCCGAGCTGATCCGCGGCAAGAGCGGCCGGCTGTACGGCAATCTCGTGGCCGTCCTCACCACGATGAAAGGGCTGCCGCTGACCTACAACTCGGACATGCAGGAAGACAAGGAGCCGTTCTTCGACTCCGTGGACACGCTCGACGCCATCCTCGGCGTGCTGCCGCCGCTGCTCGCCTCGCTGACCTTCCGGACGGACCGCATGCGCGCCGCCGCCGGCGAGCATTACGCCACCGCCACCGACCTCGCCGATTACCTCGTGCGCAAGGGCCTTGCCTTCCGCCAGGCGCACGAGATCGTCGGCCGCGTCGTGCGCCACGCGCTCGAGGCGGGCCGGGCGCTCGACGCCCTGCCGCTCGAGACGCTGCGCCGTTTCTCGCCGCTGATCGACGCCGACGTGAGCCGCGCGCTCACCGTCGACGCGTCGTTGCGGGCGCGGGCGGTCACCGGCGGGACGGCGCCGGAGGCCGTGCAGCGCGCGCTCGCTCAGGCCCG
>DASTCJ010000163.1:0-2401 GCA_035605575.1 Candidatus Methylomirabilota bacterium | reverse complement strand
GCGGTGAACTCGGGCGACATGATGAAGCGGTGGACGAACCACCGCTTCAAGTCGACGCCCCACCGCGCGCTGCCCCCGGTCGGTCAACCGCGCTACGCGATCCCGTATTTTCTGGGCCCTCATCTCGACACCGAGATCGCGTGCCTGCCGACCTGCCAGGGACCGGGCGACCCGCCGCGCTACCCGCCGATCACGTACGCGGCGTACCTGGAATGGTGGTACGACGCGAACTACAATGCCGCGCGTCAGCGCGACGTGGCGTGAGGGAACGTTCGGGATTCACGTGGTCGGCGCGCTCATGAAGTTTCTCGTCACGGCGTTTGACCCCGATATTGCCGTCGATATACTACGCGGCATCGACGGAGGAAGAGCGTGACGACTTCACGGATGGAGAAGCTCCGAGCATGCTGGCACGGCGTCGCGTATTCGCGTGACGTGACGTCCGCTCCGCATCGCACGGAGCTTCTCGGCGAGTCGCTGGTCGTCTGGCGCGACAGCCGAGGAACGCCCCACGCGTTCCGTGACCTTTGCATCCACCGCGGCACCGCGCTGTCGGTCGGATCCGTCGTGGGCGACGAGATCAGGTGCGCGTACCACGGCTGGCGCTACGGCGTCGACGGCAAATGCACGGCGATTCCTCAGCTGGAGGACCCAACACGCGTCCCCGCCAAGGCGCGGGTGACGGCGTATCGATGCCAGGAACGCTACGGCATCGTCTGGGTCGCGCTCGAAGAGCCGCGCTGGCCGATCCCCGAGCTTCCCGAGCTCGAATCGCCGGGATGGCGACTGGTGCCCTGTGGCCCCTACAGCTGGGACAGCGAGGCGTCACGCCAGATCGAGAACTTCACCGACCTGGCGCACTTTCCCTGGATCCATCCCGGTCTGCTCGGTGACCCGAACCGCGTCGTCGTCATCCCGCCCGAAGTCCAGACCAAGGGCCATGTCCTGCACTACGAATTCCAGCGGCCGGAGGCGAAGAGCACGTCGAAGTATCCGGTGTTCCCCAACGAGCATCGCGAGAATTCGATCCGGACGACGCGCTACGAGCTGCACCTGCCGTACACGATCGTCGTTCACATGGACTGGGGCGGGCGCGAGAAGCTCCTCTATCTCTTCGTGTCGCAGCCGGTCGCCGGCGACCGCTGCAGCGGCTACTGTCTCATCGGACAGAACTACAACCTCGACCAGTCCGAGCGCGTGTTCCAGGAGTTCGAGGACGTGATCTTCGGCCAGGATCGGCGGATGGTCGAGTCCCAGCGTCCGGAGGAAGTGCCGTTCGATCTGAGCGAGGAGCTGCACCTGAAGTTCGATTCCGTCGCCGTCGCCTATCGGCGCGCGATGGACGATCTCGGCCTCGCGTGACGTCGACCGCGCCCGGCGCGTGACCACCGTCGTCCTGCAGCAGCTGGTGAACGGCGTCACCATCGGCGTCGTGTACGCCCTCATCGCGGTCGGCCTCACCCTCGTGTTCGGCATCCTCGACGTCATCAACTTCGCCCACGGCGAGTTCTACATGATCGGCGCGTTCGTGACGCACGCCCTCACGGTCAGCTTCGGCGTCGACTACTTCGTGGCGCTCGTCCTGGCCGCCGTCGGCGGCGCTGTTGTCGGAGTCATCGCCGAGCGCCTCAGCGTGCGTCCGCTGAAGAACCGGCACATGTTCACGGTGGTGCTCTCGACACTCGGGCTCTCGATTCTTCTCCAGAACGGCGCGCTGCTCACGCTCGGACCCGACCCGCGTGAGATCGAGCTCGCGTGGGGCTCGCGTCCCATCATCATCGGCGGTGTCGTGATCACGTATCTGAGAGCCGCCGTCCTCGCCACCGGCGCCGCGCTCATCGTCGCCCTCACATGGTTCATCCGCCGGACGATCTGGGGCATGGCCATGCGGGCGGTGGCCACGAACCGCGCGGCAGCCGCGCTGATGGGGATCGACGTCGATCGAATCTACGCCCTCACGTTCGCGATCGGCGCCGCCCTGGCCGGCGTGGCCGGCGGCCTCCTCGGAGCGATGTTCACCATCGAGCCATCCATGGGCGAGTGGGCGGTGGTGAAAGCATTCAGCGTCGTGATCATGGGCGGCATGGGAAACGTTCCCGGGGCGGTCGTGGGCGGCGTCGTTCTCGGCGTGGCCGAGAGCCTCGGCGCGGGATTCCTCCCCGGCGGCACGAGCTACAAGGACGGCATTGGCTACGCGATCCTCATCCTGGTGCTGCTGTGCCGGCCGCAAGGGCTTTTCGGGCGAGCCGCGTGACACGGCGCACGACCGTGATGCTGATCGGCGCGGGGCTGCTCGCCCTCGTCTTGCCCCTGCTCCTGCAAGGGTCATATCACCGCCACGTCCTGGTGCTGGCCGGCCTGTTCGTCCTGATGGCGCTCGGATTCGATCTGGTGCTCGGGT
>DASTCJ010000201.1:0-71377 GCA_035605575.1 Candidatus Methylomirabilota bacterium | reverse complement strand
GGATCGCCTGCAGCCCACGGGCACCGTCACTACCGCCGCCCGACAAGATCACCGCAATCGCATGCTTGCCGTAGACCGTTGCCACGGAATCGAACAGCACGTCGATGGACGGCCGGCTGAAATTCACCGGCGGAGCATCAGTGAGACGCACGCGTCCGTCGTCGACGACCAGGTGACGATCCGCCGGCGCAAGGTATACGACGCCCCGTTCGAGGCGCTCGCCGTCGATCGCCTCCTTCACGGCCAGCGACGTCCGCGATTTGAGCAAATTCGCCAGCACCGGTGGAGCATGACGCGCACGGTGCTGTGCAACGACCACGGCGCCGGGAAAGTTTCTCGGCAGCGCCTCCAGCACCGTCCCGAGCGCCTTGAAGCCGTCCGCGGAGCCGCCGATTGCGATCACCCGCTCTGTCCCGCTCTCGAGCTCCACAGCGCCCTCTCGTTCCACACGCGGCGCGTCCGTCTGCGTGCGCCGGGCGATCATCTCGGGCACCGTGAGGACCGGACAGGCAGCGCGGCGCACGACGATCGCTGCAACGCTGCCGAGCAGCGCCCGGGCGATGCCGGAGCGTCCATGCGTTCCCATGACGATCATGTCGATCGCATTGCGCGATGCATACGCGACGATCTCCTTACCGGGGTGGCCGTGGACAATAGCGGTCACCACGTTGAGCCCCCGCCCCAGCCTGGCAACGGCCGCTGGCATCGCTCCGGCCGGCCCGGGATCGGTGACCGGCGGCACCACGTGGACGACGTGGAGCCGGGCGTTGAACTGACGCGCCAGCTCGGCCGCCATGCGGGCCGCGGCGCCCGAGGCCTCGGAATAGTCGGTGGCGAAGAGGATCTGGGAGAGCCGCAAACCGTCCATGCAGCGTCGGCATCGCAACGCCAATGCCACACGAGAGGTACGCCAAATCAGCCCCTTGCGACGCGGTGTGCGCGCGAGCGGCGCGGCGCCAGCGCCCCACTGCTGTCGCGGCGATGTCCCACCCTCGAGATCTTCGTCGCCTCAAGTACGCAGATTTACGCGCGTCACATCCGGCACCGGCGTTGCTCCGTCCCGTCGTCATGATCAAAATGACAGCCCGCCAAAAGCCTTCGCCAGCAGTCACGCTCGATGTGAGTGGTCTTCCGATCGCACCCAGCGTCCGAAGCCGTGTCGATCGACGGATTCGTCGCGCGCTCGTCGGTGTCCAGAGCACGCCGATCAACGTCCACGTGTCATTCGCCGACGTCAACGGTCCGAAGGGCGGTGCGGACATTCGTTGTGCGATCGACGTGCGCATTCCCCGTACGGCGCCGATCCATGCCGAGGCGTTTGCCGGACGAGACTTCACCGCCTTCGACCGAAGTGTGGCAGTGATCACGCGACGAATTGCGCAGCGACTGCGCCGACGTCAGGAGAGCCAGCGCCGACCGAAGAAGTACTACGTCGCCAAGCGCCTGTTATGACGCCTCACCTTCCGGGTACGGTGAGCACCGGGCATCGCGCCTGACTGATGACGCGGTTGGCCACGCTGCCGGCCAGGAGCCGTGCGAACCCGGTTCGTCCGTGCGTACCCATCACGATCATGTCCGCGTGTCGTGATGTCGCGGCACGGACGATTCGCTCGGCGGCCACGCCCTCGAGAAGGAGTGCGCGTGCTCGCACGCCGGCGCGCTTCGCCCTGCTGACGAGCCCCTCGAGCTGCCGCTGACCGTCACGCCGCGCCGCCGTGTTCATGGCGCGCCACGCCTGCGGCGACATCGAGCCGTCAATCAGCACCGGCAGCGGCGGGGTCAGCACGTGGGCCACCGTCAGCTCGGCACGAGTGGCCCTCGCCAGGTCGACCGCCTTGGCAAACGCCGGCCGCGAAGCCGGCGAGAAGTCCGACGCACTGAGAATCCGACGGATCATCGCTGCCCCCCGGTCACGGCCCCTCATGCGTGAAACGGTGAGCACGGGACAGGGCGCCATGGTGAGAACGCGCGCGGCGACGCTGCCCATCAGCGCGCGTCGGACACCGGTCCGCCCGTGCGTGCCCATGACGATGAGATCGGCACGCCGGGATTTCGCCAGACGTGTGATGCGCTCGGCCGCCACGCCGACATCGACCAGGAGGCCCTGCGTGCGAATGCCGGCGGCCTTCGCCTCGCGCACGAGCCGATCCAGTTCTTTTTGCGCCGCGACGCGCTGCCCTTGCAGCAGCTCGTTGTAGGTGGTCGCCGCGACGTAGATGTCCGGCAACATCGGCAGCACGGGGAGCACGTGCATGATGGTGAGCTGTGCCCGGCCGTCTCGGGCGAGCCCCAACGCCTTGCGGAACGCCGGACGCGACGCGCGAGAGAAGTCTGAAGGATGAATGATCCGCCGGAATACCGATCTACGGCGTCTCGTCGCCATGACGTGCTCCCCCTGCTCTGCGACACGTAAAGGACCGGCGTCGCCCCACGTGGGGCGGCACTGCCCCAGCGTGCGGCAGCCGAGCGTATCACGCACTTCGATGTAAACACGCGGAAGGCTTGTGTTACCGCAGGGGCATGCTCGATGCACCTCGGCCATGCTGTGAGATTGTCATCGACGGTCGTTTGCGCCCTTGCGGTCAGTCTCATCGCCACTGCGCCCAGCCAGGCGACTGCCGGAGGCGCGACCGAGACTTTGCGCCCGGCGGTTGATCGCGTGCTGTCCATTCTCGCCGATCCCGCGCTGAAGGGAGCCGAGCACAGGCCCGAGCGTCGCCGCGCGCTGCGAGCCGTCATCAACGGCGTCATCGACTTCCCGGATGCGGCCCGGCGCGCCCTCGCCGTGCACTGGCAGGGACGGACAGACGGCGAACGGGCGGAGTTCGTCGCGCTCTTCGAGGAGCTGGTCACGTACTCCTACGTCGCGAGGATGGAGGCCTATGCCGGCCAGACTGTCGCCTTCGTCTCCGAGAGCCAGGGCGATGCCACCGCGACGGTGTCGACGAAGATGCAGAACCGCCAGGGGGTGCCCGTCCCGATCGATTACCGCATGCACCAGCGGAACGGCCGCTGGCTCGTCTACGACGTCATCGTGGAAGGTGTCAGCCTCGTCGGTAACTATCGAACGCAGTTCAATTCGGTCATCCTGACGAGCTCGTATGCGGAGCTGGTCCGTCGACTGAAGACGCGTGTCGGTGAATTGGAGGCCGGCACGGGCCCGGTGGCGTTCAGCCGGGAGCCCGCGGCGCGCGCCTTCCCCGGAGGGTTGCCATGAAACTCACGCTCAGCGTCATCAAAGCCGACATCGGCTCGATCGGCGGTCACATCGCCCCGTCCGCGGAGCTTTTGCGGACCGTGCGCCACTTCATCGAGACACACGGCGCTGCGCTCCTGCTCGACAGCTACGTCGGTTCCACCGGCGACGACATTGCGATTCTCATGACGCATCGCCGAGGCGAGGGCGACGCCGGCATCCACAAGCTCGCGTGGGACGCATTCGTGGCCGGCACCGCCACGGCCAAGCAGCAAGGACTCTACGGCGCCGGCCAGGATTTGTTGCGGGAGTCGTTTGCCGGCAACGTCCGCGGGATGGGGCCGGCCGTGGCGGAGATGCAGATCGACGAGCGGGCGAGCGAGCCGTTCCTGCTCTTCGCCGCCGACAAGACCGATCCCGGCGCGTTCAACCTGCCGCTCTATCTGGCCTTCGCCGATCCGATGAACACGCCGGGGCTGCTGCTCGCCCCGAAGCTCACACAGGGCTTCCGTTTCGTCATCATGGACGTGATGCGCACGGATGCCGACCACGTCATCGAGCTCGAGGCGCCGGAAGAGCTGTACGACATCGCGACTCTGCTGCGGGACCCCGAGCGCTACGTCGTCGAGTCCATCTGGTCGCGCGCGACCGGTGAGCAGGCCGTCGCCGTCGCCACCTCGCGCCTTCACAACATTGCCGGCAAGTACACCGGCAAGGACGATCCCGTGATGCTCGTCAGGACGCAGATGAACTTCCCGGCCACCGGCGAGGTGCTCGCCCCCTGGGACATCGGTCACTTCGTCGCCGGCGGCATGCGCGGTTCGCATCAGGTCCCGATCATGCCGGTGCCGCTCGGCACCGGCACCAGCTGGTTCGACGGTCCGCCGCTGGTGACCTGCGCGGCGCTCTCGACGCACGACGGGCGCCTCACGGAGCCGCTCGACGCCTTCGCGCATCCGTTCTGGAACGCGGTCCGCGAGCGCGTGGCCGGCAAGGCGATGGAGATGCGACGGCAAGGCTTCGTCGGCGCGGCCATGCTGCCGATGGCGGAGCTCGAATATACGGGGATCACGGAAAAGCTGGCGGCGCTGGAGCGGCGCTTCCTCACGCGCGCACCGGCCAAGGCCGCCGTCGCCTGACGGTCGGGAGGTTGACGATGGCCCGGGTGTTCGCACTCGGTACGGAGGTGAACCATCGGGTCGGCGACCATGCCTGCCCGTCGTGCGAGCAGGATTACCCGGAACCGTGCCCGTGCGGCGGCCTGATGCACGCGGCGGCCACCGGCGAGCAAGACGCCGACGGCAATCCCGTCCTCGCCACCGCCTGTGATGTGTGCGGCCGCTCGGAAGACGAACTCGCCAATCCTTGACTCTCAAGCGGAGGCGGTCACCGCCGAACGACGCGTCCTTGCCGTCGTGACGGCGCTCGCCGGCGAGCTCGGGACGTTGGGCGCCCGCGACAGCGCGAGCCTCGACGACACGCTCGACCGCGACCTGGGTTTCGGCAGCCTGGAGCGCGTGGAGCTGGCACTCCGGCTCGAACAGGCATTCGGCGTGCCGCTGGGCGACGCCGTCGTCACCGAAGCCGAACGCTGCCGCGACCTCGTCGGCGCAGTAGCCTCGGCCGGCGCGCCGGTCGCGGAGCGGAGCCCCGTGGCCATCGAGCCCGCACCGACCGGTGTGCGACTCCCCACCCGGGCGCAGACGCTGACCGAGGCTCTGACGTGGCACGCGTCCGCGACCCCCGATCGGGTGCACATCGTCCTACGTCGCGACACGGGCGAGGAAGAACCGATCACGTATGGCGACCTCGCGACGGCGGCGAGCCGCGTCGCCGCGGCGCTTCGGGCGCGAGGCGTCGGTGCGGGCGACAGCGTGGCGATCATGCTACGGACCGAGCCCGCGTTCTTTCACGTCTTCTTCGGCGCGCTGTTCGTCGGCGCGGTGCCCGTCCCGATCTATCCCCCGTTTCGTCCCGGCCATCTCGAAGAATATGCCGCCCGACAGGTCGGAATTCTGGACAATGCCCAGGCACGGATCCTCGTGACCTTCGCCGAGGCCGCCCGCATCGCAGGGCGCCTGCGACGGCGCGTGCCCTCCCTCGAGTCGGTGGTCGCGGCGGATGAGCGGCTGTCGCCGGCCGTGACGGCGCCCGTCCCCAGCCACGATGGCGACGCCATCGCGCTCATCCAGTACACGTCGGGGAGCACCGGCGATCCCAAGGGCGTCGTGCTCACGCACCGCAACCTGCTCGCCAACATCCGTGCGCTCGGCCAGGCCCTGGCCGTGCGAGCCGACGACGTCTGCGTGAGCTGGCTGCCGCTCTATCACGACATGGGCCTGATCGGCGCCTGGCTCGGATCGCTCTATCACGGCATCCCGGTCGTGCTCATGTCGCCTCTTTCCTTTCTCGCCCGGCCGGCACGCTGGCTCACCGCGCTGTCGCGGCACCGCGGGACGATCTCGGCCGCGCCGAACTTCGCGTTCGATCTCTGCGTCAAGCGCATCACCGACGACGAGCTGTCGGGCGTCGACCTCTCGGCCTGGCGGCTCGCGGTCAACGGATCCGAGACGGTCAGTCCCGATACGCTCGCGCGATTCACCGCACGGTTCGCGCGATGCGGCGTGCGCGCGACGGCGCTCGCACCGATGTACGGGTTGGCCGAAGCGGCGGTCGGGCTCACCGCCACGCCGCTCGGCCGCGGCCCACGAGTCGATCTCGTCCGCCGCGAGCCGTTCGCACGGGAGCGCTACGCCGCACCGGCCGGGGCCGACGAGCGATCACCATTACGCTTCGTGTCCTGCGGCACGGTCGTGCCCGGCCACGAGATCCGCATCGTCGATAGCGCTGAGCACGTGCTGCCGGAGCGCGCGGAAGGTCTGATCGAGTTTCGAGGACCATCGGTGACGGCCGGCTATCACCGCAGGCCGGATCTCACGCGGGTGGCCCTGCACGGGGCCTGGATGGACTCCGGCGACCTCGGGTATCTCGCCGAAGGCGAGCTCTACGTGACGGGCCGTCGCAAGGACATCATCAAGAAGGCCGGACGCAACCTCTACCCGCAGGAGATCGAGGATCTCGTCGGCGACGTTCCGGACGTTCGGCGCGGCTGCGTGGCCGCATTCGGCGTGCCGGATCCGGAGCTCGGCACCGAACGCCTCGTCGTGATCGTGGAGACGCGAGCGCGTGACGATGCGGTCCACGAGCGGCTGCGCGGCGCCGTCGTCGAGCGGGTCGTCGATGCCGTCGGCGTCCCGCCGGACACTGTCGTGATCGCCGCCCCCGGGACTGTGCTGAAGACGTCGAGCGGCAAGATTCGCCGCGCGGCCACGCGGGCGGCGTACGTCGGCGGATCAGCCGGGCGCCCGCCTCGCCCGGCAGGTGTGCAATGGGTGCGGCTGGCCGTCCGTGATTGGGCGCTCGCGGTGCGCGCCGCCATCCTCACGGTCGCGGCCGCGGCGTTCGGTCTGTGGGCCGGCGTCCTGCTGCTGACGCTGCTTCCGCCGCTCTGGATCGCGATCGCCCTCACCCGGCGCGTCGGCACTGTCGACGTCGTCACGCGATGGTGGTGCCGCACGACGCTCCGGCTCGCCGGCTGTGGCCCGACCGTGCATGGCCTCGAACATATTCCGCCTCGGTCGGCGGTGCTCGTGGCCAACCACTCGAGCTACGTCGACGTGGTCGCGCTGATCGCGGCACTGCCGCCAGGGCTTCGCTTCGTCGCCAAGCGCGAGCTTCTCACGGCTCCGATCGTCGGTACCATCCTCCGTCGGGCCGGCCACCTCACTGTCGACCGTGTCGACCTGTCGCGCGGCGTGATCGATGCGGCCCGAGTCACCGCCGCCGTGCGCGCCGGCGTCAGCGTCTGCGTGTTCCCGGAGGGGACATTCGTCCGACGCCCCGGCTTGCTGCCGTTCCGGCTCGGCGCATTCAAGACGGCCGTCGATGCCGGTTGTCCGATCGTGCCGGTGGCCATCCGCGGCACGCGTACGGTTCTGCCGGCCGATACCTGGCGTCCGCGCCCGGGGCGGATCGACGTGACGGTGCTCCCCGCGCTGGAGGCGAAAGACGAGGGCTGGCGCGCGATCGTGCGGCTGCGTGATGTCGCTCGTGCCGAGATCGCACGCGCCGCCGGTGAGCGCTCGTGAGGACGACCGACTGCTCACTCGACTTCGAGCAGGTCCCGGATTGCCTCCAGCACGTCGATATAGCTCACGATGCCCACCAGCTCCTGGCTGTCGGGCCGCACCACCGGAACGGCACCGATGCGATTGTCCACGAGCAGATCGACGACGTCGCCGAGCTCCGCGTCGGGATCGACGTCGACGATATCGGGGCTCATGAGCTTCGCCACCGGCGTGGAGAGGGCGCGCCGGAGCGCGTCGGCGCCCTCGGCGGTCAGCAGACCGGCCATGTCGAAGTGGGCGAGGTCTCGATCGCTCAGCATGCCGACAAGTGCGCCGCCCTCCAGAACGGGGATGTGTCGGATCGCACGCTCGCGCATCAAATCCCACACCTCGGCCACGCTGGCTTCAGGCGACACGCTCACGGGATTCGGAGTCATGACCTCGTGCACGCGCATGTGACCCTCCTTCGCGGCAGCGACACCCATGTCGACTCGACGGCTTCCGGTGCAACAGGAGTGCCACGCCTGCCATGCGACTCGGCCTTGAATTCGGTGAGCTTGCGACCGCTGGGACCGGACACCGAGCGCGGCGTTGGGGCGATCGTGGGACAGGTGGGAAGCCCGTGCCCCGGCGGTCGACAGCCTTAGCCTTGCCGGGCGTCATGACCACGTCGCCTCGGCCAGCGAGCGGAGGCCATCGCGCGCCGGCAGCCGTCGAAGTTTCGCGAGCGCCTTCATTTCGATCTGGCGGATCCGCTCACGTGTCAGCGAGAGGCGTGCTCCGATCTCCTCGAGCGTGTGCTCGCGGTCGATGCCGAGACCGAACCGCAGCCGAAGCACGTCGCGCTCGCGCGCAGGCAGTGTGTCCAGCGCGCGCTTCAGATGTTGGACGGTCTCCCGCGCGATGACGTCCTGGTCGACAGCTGGCAGCCGCGTGTCTTCGATGAAATCTCCGAGCTCCGAGCCATTCCCCTCCTCGCCGACCGGCATGTCGAGCGACACCGGCGCGCGGGGCGCCTCCAGGAGCGTTCGGATCTTGCTGACGGGGATCTGAACCCGATGAGCCAGCTCCTCGGGCGTCGGCTCGCGTCCCAGGGTCTGGACGAGCCGGTCGCGCGCACCCATCACCCGATTCGAGACTTCTGTGATGTGAACCGGGAAGCGGATGAGTCGGGCGCGATCGGCGATGCCGCGCGTGATCGACTGGCGAATCCACCACGTCGCATACGTCGAGAACTTGAAGCCACGGCGGTACTGGAATCGATCGACCGCCTTCATGAGGCCGATGTTGCCGTCCTGGATCAGATCGAGCAGCGGCACGCCGCTGCGCACGTAGCGCTTCGCGATCGAGACGACGAGGCGGAGATTCGCCTCGATCATCTGGCGCTTGGCGTCCTCGACCTGTCCCCGCTGCTCCTCGAGCGCGGTCAGCAGCCGACGGAGGTCGCTTGGCGGCACCTCGATCCGCGTCTCCAGCGCCCGACGCTCACGAGTCTGTACCAGTTCCTCCACCAGCTCGTCGACCACCGACGGAGCGAGCGGCAATTCCGCGAATACATCAGCGAGTGCGGCGCGCGCGCGGACGCTCCGGCGTTTCGCGAGCCGCGCGACCGATGCCAGGGCCGATCGCACGCTGCGAATCCGTGCGGGTGTCGGCTCGGCCTCCGGAAAGACGATGAGCTCGTCGAGCGGAATCTCGCGGCGCACCACGCGATCGGCCAGGGCGGCAATTCTCTGCGCGCTGAGCGGCACCGAGGCGAGCGTGCGTCGCAGCTCGACGTGACCGGCCTCGATGCGCCGGCCGATCTCCACCTCGTTCGCCGCGGTCAGCAGCCTGGTCTTGCCGATTTCAATCAAATACCGGCGCGTCGGGTCTTCAGCTTCACGCACGCGCTCGTCGCGCGCGCGCTCCTCCACGGTCTCCTCCTCGAGGACGTCGACGCCGCCGGTACCGCCCGCGATGATCAGTGGCACGCGCAGTCGGGTGACTGGCATGAGTCCCCAGCGCTGCGCGCGCCGCTGCCACCGATCGTCGCTCGTCATCGGAAGGCCCACGCCCACCGCGTCCTCTCGCCCACGATCCCGGCGTCGGCCACGCGCGTCGACTCGGGCCAGGTAACGGCGTCGTGCTCGTCGCGCTCGCGGCCGGGGTGGAGTGGCCGCCGCGTCGGCACCGTGCGCGTGATGGTTCGCTTGGTGGTGTCGCATCGTGGCCTCCATCAGCCTTTGATGTTGCCAATCGGTCGCAGCGAAACAACCTTGCGCGAGATGTCGAGGCGGTGGACGGTGTCGACGACCGCGGCGAGGTCCTTGTAGGCGAAGCCCGCCTCCTCCGCGACGCCGGCCCGCGAGGCCGCGCGCACGACGATGCCTCGCTCGCGCATCTCGCGCACCAGCGTCTCGCCCCACACGCGGCGCTTGGCCTGCGCTCGCGACATCGTGCGGCCCGCCCCGTGCGCGGTGGACCCGAAGGTCTCGGTCATCGCGTGGGCGGTGCCGACGAGCAGCGCGGAGCCCGTCTCCATCGAGCCGCCGATGATCACGGGCTGGCCGAACGCGCGATATGCCACCGGCACGTCCGGCGCACCGGGGCCGAAGGCACGCGTGGCGCCTTTACGGTGAACCACGAGCTCGACGCGCTCGCCGTCGACGACGTGCGACTCGACCTTGGCCGTGTTGTGACAGACGTCGTAGATCACCTCGAGGCCGAGCGCCTCGGCCGACCGCTCGAATACGCGCGCCATGACTTCTCGCACGCGATGGGTGATGACCTGCCGGTTGGCGAACGCGGTGTTGGCGGCCGCCGTCATGGCGCCGAAGTACGCCTGCCCTTCGGGCGAGCGAAATGGCGCGCACGCAAGCTCCCGGTCGCGCACCGTGATGCCGTGACGCGGCATCGCCTCGTCGAAACGGCGCAGGTAATCGGTGCCGACCTGATGACCGAAGCCGCGCGAGCCGCAGTGGAGCATCACGAGCACCTGGCCGGGTCCGGCAATGCCGAAGGCGCGCGCGATGTCCGCATCGTGAATGCCATCGGGCGGAACCACCTGGATCTCGAGATAGTGGTTGCCCGAGCCGAGCGTGCCGAGCTGATCCATTCCGCGGCGGAGCGCCCGCTCGCTCACGGCGCCGGGATCGCCGCCGGGCAGGCAGCCGCCGGCCTCCGTCGCCGCGAGATCCTCGGGTCGGCCGTAGCCGTGGCGAACCACCCAGCCGGCGCCCTCGACGAGCACCTCGCGAAACACCGGCGGCTCGAGATGAAGCAGCCCATGGGCACCGACGCCGGTCGGCACCGCTTCGAACAGGGCGTCCACGAGCGCGTCGAGACGGGGACGTACCTCCGCTTCCGTCAGCGTGGTGCGGACCACCCGCATGCCGCAGTTGATGTCGAACCCGATGCCGCCGGGCGAGATGACGCCCGTGTCGGCACGGAACGCCGCCACCCCGCCGATCGGGAAGCCGTAGCCCCAGTGCCCGTCGGGCATGCAGAGAGACGCGCGGACGATTCCGGGCAGGCACGCGACATTCGTCACCTGCTCGAAGACGCCGGCATCCATCGCGACGAGCAGGGTGTCGGAGGCGTAGATGCGAGCCGGGACGAGCATGCCCGGCTTCTCCTCGGGCGGGATCTCCCAGATGCATTCGCCGACAGGACGCACTTTCATGGCGACCGGTAATTGCATGACCGCCTCAGATGTCGATGACGATGCGCGCATACCATCCGGCCGCGCGCCGCTCGAGGGTGAACTGATGCAACGTAACCGCCTTGGCATCGGCACGCCGCACGGTGTGCGGGTCGATGTGGCCGCCGGTGAGACGCGCCGTCAGCGTCGGCGGGGCTGGCTGCACGGTGACAGTGGCGTCGGAAAAGATGAGCCGCTCGCTGTCCTTGAGAAAGATCAGCTCGGAGAGCCAGTCGTACAGCAGCAGCCCGAGCTCGCGCGCCTCGAGAGAGACCGTCCGGTGCACATCGGGCAGCACGGTCGCCGGGTCAACCATCGTATCGGCGAGCGCACGGGCGGCCGTGGCGAAGAGATCGTCGAGATCGGCGCCGTGGATCTCCAGCGCGCAGTCGGCGACCGCGATCGCCTCGAGCACGTTCCATGTGCCCACGCGAGGCTTCCTCCGCTGTCATCGCCTCCTGCTCATCGCGGGCTCGCGGCTGCGGGTGGCGTTTCCGTCACCGTGATCTTCCGCGCGATGAGGCGCTTGCCTTCGTTGATGCACTCCACCGTGACGTAGTCGTTGAGATAGACGTTCTCTGGCCCGACGGGCGCCTCGACGAAATCACCTGGAAACCCGCTGGTCGGAGCATCGGCACGGGCGACGACGGCATACTCCGTCTGCGGCGTCAACGTGATCGTCCGGTAGGTGACGACGGTCTCCCCATTCCGGACCTGCCACGGACCGACCTCGGCAAGCACGAACGTCCTGACATCGCCGGCGATGGAGAAGATCGAGCCTGAATGCATCACCATCTCGCCGGCACTCGCCGACGGAGTCAGTCCCAACAAGATCACGAGCACGAGCGCCCAGAACCGGTCGTGTCTCATCTCCGCTCTCCTTCCACTCCGTTTGACATCATTCACTCGTGTCACGCCGACCGTGGCGAAAGCCGCCCCAGCCAGTCGGGCGAGAGGGCAAGCCTCGCCACGGTGTTCATCACTCGTTGGGGCGCGCCGCAGTCACTCCACTGCACTGCCCTCACGGGCAGCACCGCGAGATTCGGCGACCCCGTCGCCAGCATCCGATCCGAAAAGCTCGCGGGCGCCAAATCCGCGTATAGCGCACGCACCGCCGTGCGCTCGGCCGGTGTGCCGAGCGTCGGCCTCACAGCCGAGAACGCAGCATGGAGCTCCGGAGCGGCATGCCGGATGAGCGAAAGAAACGTGGGAATGCGACCAATCATCACGAAGCTGTTCCAGAGGCACCCCCGCTCGAGCAGGAGCTGCGCGGCCGCCGAGACGGGTTTCTCGACGAACCGGCGCACCCGGAGCAGTGACGTACCCGGGACGCTCTCGGCCGGCTCGATCCAGCCATACTCGGTCTCCGCGCTGTCTGCCTCCACGCCGAGCAACACGAGCAGATCGGGTCGCGCGCGGACGGCGTCGAATGCGGTGATGACGTGGGCCATGAACGCCACGTCGTCCGAAACGAAGTGATCCGAGGGCACGATCGCGACGGACGCCAGCGGCGCGATCGTGGCGATGCGGAGCAGACCATAGAGAATGGCGGCGGCGGTTCCTCGATCGTCGGGCTGGATCACCGAGCAATGCGGCGGCATGCTCGCGACCAGCGGGCGATAGAAATGCTCGTGACGACTGGTGAGCACGACCAGCGTCCGCGCGGCCGGAATCGCATACGCAGTCCGGCGCCGCGTCTGCTCCAGAAGTGTCTCGCGCCCGAGCACCGCACAGAACTGCTTGGGACGCTCATCCCCGGCGATGGCTCGCGTGAGCGGACGCAGGCGTACGCCCTCGCCACCTGCCAGGATCAACCCCCACCGGTCACGCGCCACCATCGCTCGCCGCCTCTCCGGTCAGTCTTCACGGACGGGCTTCGCGGCGTGCATCCGCGTTGCCAAGCAACCACGCAAGAGAATTCGAGAGTTGGCCGACACGGATCGGACTCGGGGCCGCCGCGCGAGCGCCTCATCTGGGGCGGCGGCGCCCCACGTCTGTCGAGACGCGACGTTTACTCCGGTGCGACTTTGATCCACTCTTCCGCGCACGTCGGCACGCTCGGGTAATACGCGCCAGCGGATTGGCAGTAGTACCAGTACCGTTCGGCCGGCGGCGACGCCGGCGATGCCGGGCGTTGCTCGATATACACAGACGGCTCTTCCACGACGACCGGTGGCGGATATGCATAGTACGGCGGCGGGTAGTACCACGAGTATGGATACGGCCCCCACGGATACGGTTCCCACCACCATGGGCCGATGCCGATGATCACGCGGTGCCCGACCGGCCTGAAATCAGGGCGTCCACGACCCGGTCTGCCGCCCGCATCGCTAGACGCGACGGTCAGCACCAAGATGCCGAGCGACACGCAGATCGCGATCAGCCGCATCCACCGAGAAGTGCGTAGGGTCATAGCCACGGCCGGCTCAGAACCTGAGAGGCGGCGCGGTGCCCGGTGCGGCGACGGGGGCTTGCCCCTCGAGCGCGACGACGACCGCCTGTCCCGGGCGCAGATCGCCGCCAAGGATTTCCGTGAACGTGCCGTCCGTGATGCCGAGCGTCAGCCGAACGGGAACAGGCCCTCCGTCGGCGCCAAGGATCCAGACGATCCCTTCGCCCGAGCGCGTCGTGGCCTGCCGCTTGTTGGTGTCCGGCCGACCGGGCTGCGCCATTGAACTCGACGCGCTCTCGGGCATCGGGAGGAGAGCGCCGGGCGGTCGGAATCGCAGCGCCGTGTTCGGAATTTTCAGCACGTTGTCCTTTTGCGCCGTGACGAACTTGACGTTCGCCGTCATACCGGGAACCAGCGTGCCGGAGGGGTTGGCCACGGCCACCACCACGATGTAGGTGACGACGTTCTGCGCGACCTGCGGTGCCTTGCGAATCTGCGAGACCCTGCCGGCGAAGGTTTCGCCCGGGAAGGCGTCGACCGTGAACGTCACCGGGGTATCGGTGCGAATGCGCGCGATGTCCGCCTCGTCGACGCTGGTCTCCACCTGCATGCGCGTCAGGTCCTGTGCGATCGTGAAGAGTGTCGGGGCCTGGAGCGTCGCGGCCACCGTCTGTCCCACGTCGACCGCCCGATTGACGACGACCCCGTCGACCGGCGACCGGATCGTCGTGTGATCGAGATTGATCTGAGCCTGCGTGAGCGCGGCTTCCTTTTGCTCGACCTGATCGCGCGTGACCTGGAGCTCGGCCTGCTGGACGCGGAGCTGCGCTTCGGCCGTCCGAATCGCCGAGGCCAGGGCGCGCGCGTGGGCCTGCGCCGACTCGTGCTGCGCGATGGCCGCGTCGTACGCGGTCTGGGCGCTGTCGCGGTCGGCCGCCGCGACCAGACCGCTCTCGAACAGCTCCGTGTGACGTGCGAGCGTGCGCCGCGTGTCCACCACGGTCACGAGCGCCTTGGCGGTTTGCGCTTCGGCTTCGGCGGAGTCGGCCCGGGCGTTGTCGACGCTCGTCACGGCTTGCTCGACCTGCGCTTCGCGATTGAGCACCGTGGAGTGCGCGGACTTGAGGTCGGCCCGGGCCTGGCTCACCGCGGCCTCGAACAACGCCGGATCGATCCGCGCAATGACCTGGCCGGTGCGCACGACGGTGTTGAAGTCGGCGTGAAGCTCCTTGATCGTCCCCGACACCTGGCTGCCGACGAGGACGGTCGTGACGGCGTTGAGATTGCCGGTGGCCGAGACCGACGCGCTGAGCGGCCCACGCCCGACAGGAACGACGCGGTACCGGACGGCGTGGCCCGACGAAGCGAGGAAGCGGTACGCCGCGAATGCGCCCACCACGAAGACGGCCGCGAGCGCGAATACCAACCACCGCTTCCAGGTGGCCTCTCTGCGCTGGATCGGTGTCGCGGGTGGCGCCTTCAGCGCTGCAATCGGAGCGACGTCCGCGGTGCGATCGCGAGCGCCTCCGTTGGAGATGGCCGGGGTTGTCGTGGTCTCCATGGCCGTCGACTGATTCAGCAACGATGCTGCCAGGCGGGAAGCGAAGCAAAACAACACGTTCGCTCGAACGACGCTGGGGAGTCGGCGCGACGCTGGGGCGGCGATGCCTCAGAGGCCCGAGCGCTATGTGCGCGAATTGCCGTGCGTCGGTTGCGGCACGCATGTTGCGGAGTGACGACGCCGGCCGATCGAGAACAAGTGAATGGCTGAGCCGGTCATCGAGACGCAGGCGCTGACGAAGGATTACTGGCTCGGTGCGCACGTGGTGCACGCGCTGCGCGCCGTGTCGGTCACCATCGACGCCGGCGAGCTCGTCGCCATCATGGGACCGTCGGGCTCCGGCAAGTCGACGCTCATGAGCATCCTGGGCTGCCTCGACACGCCGACGTCGGGGCACTATCTCCTGGGAGGTGAGGACGTCGCCCAGCTGGACGATGACGCCCTCGCGCGGATCCGGAATGGCAAGATCGGCTTCGTCTTTCAGCAGTTCAACCTCATGCCCCGGATGAGCGCGGTCGCGAACGTCGAGCTGCCGCTCATCTACAGTGAACGCCCGCCGCGAGAGCAACGCCAGATCGCGCTCGCGAAGCTCGCCGCCGTGGGCCTCGGCGACCGCGCGAACCACCGTCCGGCGCAGCTCTCGGGAGGCCAGCAGCAGCGGGTCGCGATCGCGCGCGCGCTCGTCAACGACCCCGTGCTGTTCCTCGCCGACGAGCCCACCGGAAATCTCGATACGCGGACGAGCGTCGAGATCATGGGGATTCTGCAGGCCTTGAATCGGGCCGGCATCACGATCCTGCTCGTGACCCACGAGGAGGACATTGCCCGGTACGCTCGCCGCGTCCTGCACTTTCGCGACGGCGAGCTGATCGAGGACGAAGCGATTTCCACACCGATCGACGCGCGGGTCGTCCTGGCGGCCGGCGCGCGCACGCTGAAAGAGCCATGAAACTACACGGCACCGCCCAGCTTGCCTTCACCGCCCTGGCGACCAACAAGGTGCGGACGGGGCTGACGATGCTCGGCGTCATCATCGGCGTCGCCGCCGTCGTCACGATGATGGCCGTCGGCGCCGGGGCGCAGGGACGCGTCGAAGCGCAAATCCAGAGCCTCGGCTCGAACCTGATCGTTGTGCTCTCCGGAACCATCACGACGAGCGGCGTGCGTCTCGGCACCGGTAGCCAGCTCACCGTGACCGAGGACGACGCCCGCGCGATGGAGCGGGAAATCGATGGCATCCAGGTCGCCGCGCCAACCGTCCGCGGCGGAGTCCAGGTGGTTGCCGGGAACACCAACTGGTCGACCGCGCTGTTCGGCGTGACGCCGGGCTTCCTCGAGGCACGAGACTGGCAGACCGTGAGCGGCCGGTCGCTCATCCAGGACGACATCGATGGCGCCGCAAAGGTGGCGCTGGTCGGTCAGACGGTGGCGCAGATGCTGTTTGGCGCCGTCGATCCGATCGGCCAGGTGATTCGCATCAAGAAGGTTCCGGTGACCGTCGTCGGAGTGCTGGCGCGCAAGGGCCAGTCCACGCAAGGTCAGGACCAGGACGACGCCATCCTCGTCCCGCTGTCCACGGCGAAGAAGAAGCTCCTCGGAACCAGCCAGGCCAATGCGCGCGCCGTCAACGCGATCCTCGTGAAGGTCCGCGAAGCAAAGGCGATGAAAGACGTCGAGCAGGACATCCGCACGCTCCTCCGCCAGCGCCATCGTCTGCAGCCGGGCCAGGACGACGACTTCACGCTCCGGAACCTCTCGGAGCTGTTCGAAAGTCAGGAAGCCGCATCGCGAGCGCTCAGTCTGCTGCTGGCCGCAATCGCGTCGGTCTCCCTCCTCGTCGGGGGGATCGGCATCATGAACATCATGCTGGTGTCCGTCACCGAGCGTACGCGCGAGATCGGGCTGCGCCGTGCCGTCGGCGCGCGCCGACGCGACATCCTCATGCAATTCCTCATCGAGGCCGTCGCGGTGTCATTGACGGGCGGAGTCATCGGCATCGGACTCGGCATGGTAGGCGCCTGGGCGATCGGCCACTTCGCCGGATGGCTGGCGCCGGTTCAGGCCCGGGCTGTCATTCCGGCGTTCATTTTCGCGGCAGCGGTCGGCGTCTTCTTCGGTTTCTTCCCGGCGCGCAAGGCCTCACGGCTCAACCCGATCGACGCGCTCCGGTATGAGTGACGTCGCGGCAGCCGTCGGCCCTCGCATCAGCGAGCTCGCGAGCGACGCTGTCCTGAAATTGCTAGGGACCGGACCGCTCGGGTTGGCGACTTCCGAGGCGCAGCGGCGACTGCGAATCCACGGACCCAACCACATCGAGAAGCAGCGGGAGCGGTCCATACTGGTCTCGTTTCTCAAACAATTCACCAATCTATTCGCCGCCATTCTCTGGATAGCGGCTGCCCTTGCCTTCGTTGCCGAATGGAGCACGCCGGGCGAGGGCATGGCGAAAATCGCCGTGGCAATCGTCGTCGTGATCGTGGTAAGCGGTGCCTTTTCCTTCTGGCAGGAGTACCGCGCCGAGCAGACCCTGGCGAATTTGCGCAAGCTGTTGCCGCGACGAGCCGATGTACTTCGCAACGGGAAAGCGGTCGAGCTTCCGATCGAGCAGCTGGTCCCCGGGGATGTCGTCCTCCTCGAGTCCGGCGATCACATTCCAGCCGATTGCCGGCTCATCGAAGCATTCAGCGTCCAGGTGAATACCGCCGTCATTACGGGCGAGCCGCTGCCCGCGGCACGAGACGCAGGACCGAGTAGCGCGACGGAGCTTCTGCACAGCAGCAACGTATTGCTCGCCGGGACTTCGATCGTCTCGGGGCAAGCCACGGCGGTCGTGTTCGCGACCGGGATGCAGACGGAGTTTGGCAAGATCGCGCGCCTGGCGGGCGGGGCGGCTGGTGCGATCTCTCCGCTACGCAGTGAGCTCGAGCATCTGAGTCGATGGATCGCCATCATCTCGGTATCCCTCGGTCTCGTCTTTTTCGCCGTCGGCCGGCTCACGGGTGTCCCATTCTGGAATGCCTTCATCTTGGCGATCGGCATCATCGTCGCCATGGTGCCGGAAGGCCTGCTCCCCACACTGACATTGGCACTCGTGCTCGCGACCCAGCGCATGGCAAGACGCAACGTTCTCATTCGCCATTTGCCATCGGTGGGGACCCTCGGATGCACGACCGTGATCTGCACCGACAAAACCGGAACGCTGACACAGAACCGCATGATCGTGAAACAACTCGTCTTGGGCGAGACGCAGTACCCGTTCGATCGGTCGCTGCCGCCGCATCGGCTCGCAGAACGCTACGAGCCGTTCTTCCTCGTCGCCGGGCTCTGTCACAACCTCAGAACAGCCGAGCATCTGGGAGCGCCTCTGTTGTTGGGTGACCCCATGGAGATCGCCCTGGCCGAAATGGCAGGGACCGTTCTCCCGATGACGCCGAAGGCCGAGCGGATGTATGAGCTACCGTTCGACGCCGACCGCATGCGGATGTCCACGGTCCATGCGACGGACAACGGGCCGATGCTGTACTGCAAAGGCGCACCCGAATCGATCGCTCCACTTTGCCGCAGGATACTGACCGAGGCTGAACTACGCCCGTTCACGCCCCGGCTGCGCGACACCGTTCTCGCCGCTCAGAACGCGATGGCAGAGCAGGGTCTGCGGGTCCTCGCTCTCGCGTACCGCCCGCTGCGCTCCGGGTGGACTCCGGACGCGCTGGAGCAAGATCTCGTATGGGCCGGGCTCGTCGGCGTGCACGATCCACCGCGGCGAGAAGTCCAGGCCGCGCTTCACACGTGCCGGGAGGCCGGCGTGCGGGTGATCATGACGACCGGTGACCACCCCCGTACCGCGCTCGCGATCGCACGAGAGGTTGGCCTGGTACAGGGTGTGACTCCGTCGGTGATAACCGGCGAGACACTGCGTCAGCTTTCCGAGACTGGATTGCGGGCTGCAATCGATTCGCCGGAAGTGATCTTTGCCCGCATCACGGCGGACCAGAAGCTGCGGGTAGTCGAGGCGTTGATGCAGCAGGGCCACGTCGTGGCAGTCACCGGTGATGGCGTCAACGACGCTCCCGCATTGAAGCATGCTCATGTCGGCGTCGCCATGGGCATGATGGGCACGGATGTCGCGAGGGAAGCCGCCGATGTCGTCCTGCTCGACGACAATTTCGCCAGCATCGTCAACGCAATCGAAGAAGGTCGTACGGTCTTCGAGAACATTCGTAAGTTCCTGACGTACATCTTGGCCCACAACGTCCCCGAACTGGTTCCCTACCTGGCGTTTTCGCTGTTCGCCATCCCCCTGCCATTGACACCGATTCAGATTCTCTCGATCGATATGGGCACCGATTCGCTGACTGCCCTCGGTCTCGGTGTCGAGGCGCCGGATCCACAGGTGATGCGCCGACGACCGCGGCCACCAGGCGCTCGACTGTTCGACCGGGCAGTCGCCGTTCGAGCCTATCTGGTCCTGGGTGCGATCGAAGCCGTGGCCGCGATGGCCGCGTTTCTCTTCGTGCTCTATGGCTCGGGTTGGGTCTACGGACAAACCCTGGCTTCGGACGATCCTCTGTATCTCCACGCGACCACGGCGTGTCTGAGCGCCATCATCGTGATGCAGATCGTCAACGTATTCCTCTGTCGCAGCGCGACCCGCTCCGCGTGGGCCACTGGCGTCCGTGGGAACCGTCTGATCCTGTGGGGCGTGGTGCTCGAGGTCGTGCTGATCCTGGCCATCGACTACACGGCGCTGGGCAACACGATCTTCGGCACCGCTCCGATTTCCTGGCGTGTCTGGCTATTCATGCTGCCCTTCGCCGTGGCTCTCCTCGGCATCGAAGAGCTGCGCAAATGGTGCGGGCGACTCTCCGGACATGAGGCCCGCGACAAGCCTCGAAACTGACCCGATGGACGCGCTCCGCTACGAGGAACCGTGTCGTGCAGGGACCGGCGAGTCGCAGCGGAGCGAAGCTCCGTCGCGGCTCCGCCAGGCCGTCTTGACGGTGTAGCCTTTCGCCATCAACGCCGTGATGGCCGGGCGTGGATCGATCGTCGCCACGCGCAGCACGGCGTCCCGGAGGCCATCACGAGACGGCAGCGTGACGATGCTGCAGATGAGCGCGCCCGCCCCCTGCACGATCGCAACGACATCGGCCAGTGCACCCGCCGCGTGGCCGATGACGACGTCGATGCGGCTCGAGGGCTGGCCAACGCCGAGCGCCTTGACGAAAAGCCGCACGATGTCGGTCTCCGTGACGATGCCGACGAGACGACGACGCTCCGTCACCGGCAGCGCGCTGATCCGCTCCGTCAGCATGAGATGCGCGGCGTCCTCCACCGGTGCGGTCGGCTCGATCGTGATCACGGGGCGCGTCATGATCTCCCCGACGGTCCATCGTCCCAGTCGCGCATCGAGCGCTCCCGCCTGCTTGAGGTCACGATCGGAGACGATCCCGACCAGCACGTCTCCGGAGACGATGACGAGGTGCCGGAGCCCGCGCGTTCGCAGGATGCCGAGCGCCTCGGCCACGCCGGTGTCCGGCGTGGTCGTGATGACCCGCGATTGCATGACGTCGTGCACCAGCATGGCGAACGCCTCCTCGATGCGGACCGGATCGTCGTCGCTCACTGGACCGCCCCTACGCCGCCGTTCGGATCGCGCCGCCCGCCGGCTCGTCGACAACCGCCGTCTTCCAGGCCGCAAGTGCCCAGAGATTCTCGACATCCTCGAGCGCCTCACACCACCGGGCGTACTCCTCGAGCACGGCGTTCCGGGCCTCGGCAAGGCGCTGGTCGGCCTCCTCGATGCGCGATGACAGTCGCGGCAGCGATGTGCGGACCTGGCCGATGGTGTCTGCCGGGAGCGATGTCGCCAGACGGTCGATCAAACGCGCGACGTCGTCCGTCAACAGCCGCTCGAGTTCGTTCATCACGCAGCCCTCCCTCAGCGCTCTTGGGTTGGCCTGCCCGCTCTGCGCGTCGATGTGCAAGGCCGGTGCCGCGGCCATTCTTCCGTCAATCCGCGTGTTCTGCGACTTGGACGTGTCGGGGTCGAGGCGTTCGTGCGACGGGTGGGGCACGAACGACCCACGTCGCGTTCGGCGGCGGCGCTAGGGAACGATGACGGCGGCGCCTCTGATCGCGTCATTCTTGAGCGTGAGCAACGCCTCGTTCGCCTCCGCCAGTGGGAAGACGGCCACCTCGGGCGTCAGCTGAATCTCGGCCGCCGTCCGCAAGAAGTCGTGCGCGTCCGCCCGGGTCATGTTCGTCACGCTTCGGATCTGCCGCTCGCCCCAGAGCAGTGAGTCGTAATCGAATTCGGGCATCCGATCCAGGTGAATGGCGTTGATCGCCACGACGCCGCCTTTGCGCAAGCAGCCGAGCGCCGCCACGACGACGTCGCCGCTGGGCGCGAAGGTGATGGCACGATCGAGCATCACCGGCGGTCTCTCCGTCTCCGTCCCCGCCCAGGTTGCGCCGAGCGTCGACGCCAGCGCGCGGTGCGTGGCCCCCCGCGTCGACACGTACACGGAACAACCCCAGGCCTTCAGAACCGGCATCGCGAGATGGGCCGACGCGCCAAATCCGAAGAGCCCCACCCGCTCCTTTGCCTGCACGCCGGCCACGCGCAGGCTGCGAAAGCCGATGATGCCGGCGCACAGCAGCGGTGCGGCGTGGAGGTCGTCGAGAGCTGGAGGAAGTGGAAATACGAAATCGCTGCGGGCGACGGCGTACTCGGCATAGCCGCCGTCGACCGAGTAGCCGGTGAAGGTCGGTGCATCGCACAGGTTCTCGTCGCCGTGCGTGCAGTACCAGCAGCAGCCATCGACGCCGCCGAGCCACGAGACTCCGACCCGAGCGCCGAGCGGCAAGGCCGCCGTCGCGCCGGCGACAACCTCACCGACGATCTGGTGGCCGGGGATGAGCGATGCGCGCCGTGGCGGCAGCTCGCCCTCGACGATGTGCAGATCGGTGCGACAGATGCCGCAGGCCCGCACGCGTAAGAGGACGTGGCCGTCACCCGGCTCCGGACGGGGGACGTCCGAGATCTGCAGCGGCCGTTGCGAAATCGCCGCCGGTGCTCTGAGGACCGCCGCTTTCATGCTCGCCACCGCCCGCGTCTCCTCGTCTGCGGTTCACAGCTTCACGCGTCGGCGCCGAAGCGCGTTGCCTGTCACCGAACCCGAGCTGAAGGTCATGGCCGCGCTGCCGGCCGGGATCCTTTGTCGTCGACTCCGTCGGCGTTCGCGGGTCCAATGTGCAGCCTACGCCGTCGGCTCCAGCTCCAGCCGGACTGGCGTGCCGAGGGATGCGGACACGAGACACGCGTGCTCGGCTTTCTCCAGCGCCCGGTGCAGGCGCGTCGGGTCCACGCCGGCCGCCACTACGACGTGAGGCCGGAGCACTATCTCGGTGAAGCGCATGCGGCCGTCCGCGCGATCCACGGTCCCTTCCGCCTCGACGGACAAGGAGGTGACGTCGAGCCGTGAGGCGGCTGCGACAGCGCGGAAGGTCAGGACGAAGCAGGCTTCCACGGCGGCGAGGAGCAACTGTTCCGGGCTCCACGCGTCGCCAGGGCCGTTGAAATCCGTCGGCGCCGCGGTACGCAGGTCCGGAACGCCGCTGCTCGAGAGCCGTGCATACGGGTGGGGACCGTCAGCGATGGAGACGCTATAGCGATAAGGCAATCCCATTGATCCGCCCTCCTCGATGCACGGTCGCAAGTGGAATGCCAGGCTGTTCGCTCAGGAAATCACGCTGTTCGTCGACGCGCTTGCACGGCGGCGCTGCGCGCGACCGCCCCGCTGGGGAATCGGCGCCCCGCCATTGCCACGCCGTTGCGGAGCACAGAGCGACGAGTTGCTGGCTCGCGGCTTGCGCGATGACCTTTCGTCGTGTCATGGCGTGCGGTAGACTTCCGCCCGAGTCATTCTGCGATCCGTCCAACCAGCGTCCGTCGAGCGAGGGAAGCGATGATCAACGTCACTCGCCGCATGTGGCTCACGCTCCTTGGGGTGGCTGGCTCCGGGTGGCTGCTCGGTCGGACGGGCCCGGCCGGCGCTCAGGTCTCGCAGCAGGCGACCCAGCCGCTGCCCGACTTCACCGGCCCCGCTGCGAACACGTACTGGAACAGCACCAGCCCCTACGCGATCTATCCGCAGAAGCTCCCGCTGCTCCGGCTCACGGACCGGGCGACGCAGCTCGAGACGCCGCGCCCGTACTTTGTCACCGCAATGACGCCCAACGAGGCATTCTACGTCCGCTACCACCTCGACCGCGTCCCGAATGAGATCGACCTGACCACCTGGCGGCTCGAGATCCAGGGCAATGTCGATCGGCCACGGCAGTTCCGATTCGAGGACCTGGTGAAGAATTTTCGTCCCGTCTCGGTCGTGGCCGTCAACCAGTGCTCGGGCAACAGCCGCAGTCGATTCCAGCCGCGCGTGCCGGGCGGCCAATGGGGCAATGGCGCGATGGGTAACGCGAAGTGGACGGGCGTTCGCTTACGGGATCTGCTCGACGCGGCAGGGATCAAGCCGGGCACTGCTCAAATACAGTTCGAAGGACTGGACCGCGGCGCGGGGCCGGAGGGCAAGGGCTCGCACGCCTTCCTGAAATCGTTCGATGCCGGCGATCCGGTGCTCGGCGACACGATCGTCGCCTACGCGATGAACGATGCGCCGCTGCCGATGCTCAACGGCTTCCCGGTGCGACTGGTCGTCCCGGGCAAGTTTGCGACCTACTGGATGAAGCACCTCACATGGATCCGCGCCATCACGCAGGAGGACAAGAACTTCTGGATGCTGCCTGCCTACCGCATCCCCGACACGCCGCGCGGCGACACGACGCCACAAGACGTCGCCGCGGGTCGCGTGAAGACGGTGCCGATCGGCAGGGTCAACCTGCCCGTGCGCTCGTTCATCATCTCGCCCGACGGCGCGACCAAGTTGTTGCCCGGGATGCCGGTTCGCGTGCAGGGCATTGCGTTCAGCGGTGACGGGCCGGTGACGAAGGTGGAGTTTTCTACCGACGATGGCAAGACATGGGTGTCAGCGTCCCTCGGCGACGATCTCGGCCCGAATGCGTTCCGCACATGGGAGCTCCGCTGGTCGCCGCCACGCCCGGGCGCGTACACACTCGCGGTGCGCGCCACGGACGCGAAGGGCCACGTCCAGCCGGACAGCGGCGTCTGGAATCCTGGCGGCTACCTCTGGAACAAGATCGAACGTCAAGACGTCGTCGTCGGCACGACATAAGGAGGGCGCGCGATGACGAGTCGCGGGCTGATCGGACGCTTGATCGGGGCTGCGCTGGGTCTCGCCGTCCTCACACCGTCGCTCGCGATCGGCGCCGACACACTTCCCGGTGTGGTCACGACCGGTCGCTACGGCGAGGGCACGCTGGCCACGGCGAGGCAGCCGGCGCCCGACGCGGGGACACCGGGCGGTGTCTACGGCGTGGGCGCGTGGCCAAGCTATACGCCGCCGCTCGCCGACGGCGCCGGCCGCGAGCTCGTGATCGGTGCCTGCAGCATCTGCCATAGCACCACCTACATCACGATGCAGCCCCCGCTACCAGCGGCGACGTGGGCGGCCGAAGTCGACAAGATGATCAAGACCTTCGGCGCGAGCATCTCCGACGACGTCGCGAAGCAGATCACGCAGTACCTGCAGCATCACTACACGCCAGAGACCCGGCGCTGACGCTTACACGATCGTGCTGTCAGCGTCGCTGCTCGTCGACGAGCGCGCGCACCTTCAGGCAGAGCGCATCCAGGTCAACGGGCTTCCGCAGGTAGGCGTCGAACCCGGCGTCGAGCGCGACATCGTCGTATTGCTCGCGGTAGCCCGTCAACGCGATCGCGGGCATCGCGCGCTCTGAGCCGCGGCGTTTGCGGAGAGCACGGATGAGGTCGACACCATCGCGCCCGGGGAGCGCCAGCTCGGAGACGATCACGTCGAACCAGCCGGTATCGAGATAGCTCAGTGCGGTGGGAACGTTCTGGGCGGCCACGGTTCCGGCACCGCAGGCTCGAAACGTCGCTTCCAGTACCTCGACGCTGTCGGCGTTGTCGTCGACAAGCAAGATTTTGATTCCCGCGAGGTCGGCAAGCGAGCTCAGTTTCGATCGACCGTATCGTCCGGCGTTATCGTGCCCGGTTCGTCCGCGCAGCTGACCAGCACAACGATCCTTCCTCGGGGGCCCGGGCGGACCGCCGCCATCACCGGTTCGCAGGCACCGGGAAGGTCGAGCATCGCCCGAAGTTCGCTGGCGCTGAGTCGTTGCAGACGCGCGAACTCAGCGGTCGACAGCTCCAGCGTCAAAGCGCCAACAATCAGAAGCGTACGTCTCCAGCACACACAGATTTCGGCTTGGCCGAACCGCTCTGTTTGTCGTGCTACGCGGCAATCAGACGCGATGCGCCGCAGTCCGCGTGCCCAAACGATCGCTTTCCTTCGAGGAAGATTCCCGCCTCGTGCGGCCCGCGCAGCGGCGTGCGGCACTGCGGACATATGCCCCCATTGGCCTGCCACCGCTCGACGCAACGTCGACAGACGGCCAGGCCTTTCCGGTCGCGCACGGCCAGGGCCTGTTTTCGCCCCGTGCGCTGATCACACAAGATGCATGTCACTTTCCCGAATCCAAACATGGCCTTCACCCTCCCGGCAGATGGCTGTGCTGCCGACGAGGCAACGTCTGTGCCAGAGGCCACGGCCCTCGAAGTCTCGAAATACTGGCCTTTTCCGCCAGAGTCGTACCGAGCATGCGACGTTCTGTCGGGCGCCCGACAGAACGTCGCTCCCGTCACTTCTTGCCCGCCACCCAGTCTTCGTTGAGAATCGACGGAAGAATCACCGTGAAGCACGCCCCCTTCCCCACCCCGTCACTACTCGCATGAACGTGCCCGTGATGCAGATCGATGAGCTGACGGACGATCGTCAGACCGAGGCCGAACCCGGAGCGCGAGATATCGCCTTCGGCCTGGCGGTACGGCTCGAAGACATATGGCAGAAACTCGGGTGCGATGCCGTTCCCCTCATCGTCGACTCTCAGTCGCGCGCCCTCAGGAGTCGAGTCGAGCAGGACCGATATCGTAGCGCCGCGCTCGCTGTGCTTGATGGCGTTCGTCAACAGATTCGATACAACCTGCTGTAACCGTGCGGCGTCGCCGCGAATGAGCGGATAGCCTTCTTCGACATGCACATCCAGGCGTATCCCGCGACTCGCTGCCACATCCCCGCTCGAATCGACCGCGGCCTCGATGACGTCTCGCAGGTCGACCGTCCCCAGCCGGAGCGAGACATTCCCTCGCGAGGCCTGCACGAGGTCGACAAGGTCATCGATGAGCCGCGCTTGCAGAGCTGCATTGCGTTGAATCGCCTCGAGGGCGCGCCGCTTGTCCGTGCTGTCCAGGCGCTCGCTCGCGAGCGCATTGGACCAGCTCATGATCGCCGTCAGCGGAGTGCGGAGCTCGTGCACCACCATGCTGGCGAACTGGTCCCTGGCTCGGGTGGCCGCTTCGGCGTCCAGCCGCGCAAGCTGTTCGCGCTCCAACAAGAGGAGCCGCTCGCGCTCGCTGCGACGCCTGGCCGCGGCCGCGGTGCCGACGAAGAGCGACACGAAAACGAACACGGCGAGCCGGCCCACGCTGCTCTCGACGCTGAACGACTCTCGCGTCGCGACCATGACGAGGTCGAGCGGGACAACGGACATCATCGTGGCGGCGAGAGCGGGCCCGATCCCAGCACGCCATGCCGTCACGACAACGGCCGCGACGAACAGCGGGGAGTCGGCAGAGCCGACGAGCGGCCGCAGCAGCATGCTCGCGCCGGTGGCGAGCAGCACGGTACCGACAGCTATGCCATAACGTCGCGCCCACGACTCGCGTTCTTCAGCAGCCATGACACAACACAACGCCCCGGCCCGTAACCGTGGGTACGGCCACGGCCGGGGCAGCCGGTCGTTGGTTACCTCGACGCCGTCTTCAGCAATGCCGCCGCACACGCCTCGGCGACATCCCGGTTCACGTCTTCGCTCCCTGGAATGTTCGCCCACCCCGTCTTTGCGATGAACTCTTGCTGTTCGTAGGACGACGTGATGGCCCGCAGCTCCCCGAGCTTCTTCGCCCTCATTTGATCGGACTTCGACTGCGCCACGCAGACCGGTACCAGCGCCGCCGTGACGGCGGCGTCCGCTTGTTGTCGGATCAACCGGTCCGTGGTGCTGGCCGTCGTCCATCCGCCATAATTGAAGCCGACCAGCATCGTGACGATGCTTCCCGAGACTGCGCCCCATACTGCCGGCTTGATCCATGTTGGCATCGCGCTCTCCTCTCCGTTGGTCGGATCTCGCTCGCACGACGACATGTCGTCCGCCCGACACGTTGTCGTCCCGCCGGCCTCACACTGACTCTTTCGGGCTGCCGCCCGCGGCGCGGATACTCTCCACATTCGCGTCCTTCGCCGCTATGGTTGCGCCCGGAAGCACCGATGCTGCCGGGGCGCCCAGAACGGCGCGATCGCCCATGCAAATCGGACGCCGCAGCTCGGCTCGACAGTTACGCGTCTGGTACGGACGAGTCCCCTTCGTCGCGTTGGAGGCGGTCGCGACTCCGCCGAATCAGCGCGCGACTGAGTCGCAGCATCTGGCGTGAATTGGCAATCTCGGCTTGCGACTGCAGAACGGCCCAGCACTGGCGGTGGAACAGGTCACCGTTGTGGACGTGTTCGTCGGCTTTGATCACGCGACGACTGCAGCGAGCACACTTCCGGCGACGGAGGGTGGTGACAGGGTGTTCAGCCTCGACGACAACGCCGATGAACGCCGTTGTCATCGTCACGCGACCGCAGTGATGACAGCGAGCTGAGATCCGAACGTAATCGGCGGGGATCATGCTGAGAGTGTTGTTGACGGTCTGGACAGTCGCAAGCGGCATTTCGATGGCGAATGCCAGACAAGCATCGCAAATGCCGCTACCGCGCGTTGACTGGAGAATCCGGCTGATGGCCTCGACTGGTCCCATCTCGATCCCCTCGCAGATGTACGATACGTGGTGGACTACGCTCGGCGGTCCGGAATCACGTGAACTAGCAAGCTCCGGCAGCCAATCCTCGCGCACGAGGCGATACAAGGCCGCGCCGGGCGTCGCCAATGTCGACCCATGTGTCGGAGGGTCGAACCCGGCGTGGAAGGCCGGGCCAGATGCCAGGGGAGCACGGCGCCCGCTGCGTCCAACCGAGTGCTCCTCGGAAGGCGACGCCGAGCGTAGCATAGGACTTCCCTGCCCGCCGGCCTCCCTCACCGGCTGCTGCGAAGACTAGGCGTCGTAGTTTTCCGGATTCTTGGCAAACGTACGCGCGCACTCGAGCGAGCAGAAGTAATACGTCTTGTCCCGAAACGGGAGACGCGCGGGTGCGGTGATCGGGTCGAGGTGCATCCAACAAACGGGATCCAGGGCTGGAGCGTGCTGAGCGGCCCGCTCCGACACCACCGTCGTCACGCGCACTGGCTCCGGGACGTTCCTGAAGCGTTGCTCGCCAAGATCCCGGAACGTCAGACCGTCGACGCCGCCACATGCGCGCGCCACCTCGGCCGTGCACAGAATCTCGTCGCAGGCGGCCCGCGCGGCTAAACGCGCCGTCAAATTCAGGGCCGAACCAAAGTAACGGCCGTCTCGCTGGACGATGGGTCCATCCGCGATGCCGACCCGTACCGAGAGAAAGTGCGGCTCGTCGCCCACGGCGTCGCGAAGGCGATCGGCGGTCAAGATTGCGGCCCGTGCATCGGCCGACACGATGAGTAACTGATCGCCGACCTGCTCGACGATACGCGCTCCATCGGCAAGCGCGTCTTCAGCGAGCCGGCGGTAACGTCCGACGATCGTCGCCGCCTCATCTCCGCCGTGCGCCTCGGTGAGGGCGGTATACCCGGCGAGGTCGGCGATGACGAAGACGAGACGCGACTGGGTGATGCCCGTGGTCGCTTCGTGACCTGGTTCCACGAGTCACCGCGCCGGCGGCATTTCGATCCCTCGCGCGCGTCGCTTCATGGCTACCCCTCCCTGACGTATGCACGCCCCGCACACGATCCGCAAGTGGGTTGCCAACGCTGAGATCAACGATATCGCGCACATTCCGCCGGGGCCGTCGGCGAGCCTGAGGCAGCAACGCCTCACTAACTGTCCCAACGGCGTCTCGGCTCCGGTCCTATCGCGCGCGCAGAAACTTTCGTGTGTGCTCGAGATTCGTCCTCGGCCGAGCGAGAGCCCATCGACGCAGCCGCTCGAGGTCCTCGGGTGTGTCGACGTCCCAGCAGCGTCCGAGCGTCGTGAGTCGGAGACCATGCGCACGGGCGCGCGTCATCGTCTGCTCGAAGACTTTCGGCGTGCTCCACGCGATGCCGCCGAACAGCTCCGGTGACGGCGTGCGCAGCCCGATGAGGTAGTATCCGCCGTCTTCGCTCGGCCCGATGACCCCGTCGACCCGAGCATCATGGAGTGTCGTCACGGCACGCTCGAGGACGGATGCTGGCAACGACGGCACGTCACTGCCGATCACGACGACCGGCCCGAGGCCGAGGCGAAGGAGGTCTCGGAACGCCAGGGCAAGCCGCCGTCCGAGATCTCCCGAGCGTTGCGGGACGAGGATGAATCCGGCGGCCATGCGACGAAACACACGCCGAGACGTTCGTGGCGCGTACAGCACAGCGCCACGCGCCCGCTGGACCTGACGTACGCGGGCGAGCGTGTCGATCAGAAAGCAGCGGGCGAGCCGCGCCGCAGCGGCGGGGGACAGCGGCGGCGTCAGTCGTGTCTTGACACGTCCGGGACGCGGGGCTTTCGCCATGACCGCGATCACTCCGTGGAGCGGCTGGCCGCGGCGCGCGAGATCGCGCGACTTCACACGGAACGACGAACGTCGAGCCGTCATGGCTGACGCCCGTAGTACCGACGATGCAGGCGCGCGGGCGACACGCCGAGGGCGTAGAGGAGCCGAAGCGCCCACATCAGCACGATCGTGCGCACGACTCCCTCGCGCTCCCACTTGCGCGCCGAGGTGACGACGCGCAGCCGTAACGGGGCCATGCGTCCAAGTCGCTTGAGCCGGTGCGTGAAGTCGATGTCCTCCATCAACGGGATGTCGGCAAAGCCGCCAACGGCATCGAACGCCGTGCGGCGCACGAAGATCGCCTGATCACCGGTCGAGATTCCGGTGAGCCGGGACCGCTGATTCATCATCCAGCCCACCACGCCGAGCGCGATACGTTGGCTGTCCAGGCGCACGTCGAACCGGCCCCCGACGACGGCCGGGTCATCGAGAGCCTCGCGGATCGCCGCGCCGGCCCCGTCGGGTAGCACGGTGTCCGCGTGCAAAAAGACCAGAACGTCGCCGTGGGTGGCCCGGGCGCCCGCGTTCATCTGTCGCGCGCGTCCGCGCTCGCCCGCCAACCACTGCACCGACGGCACTCGAGCGACGGCCTCGCGACTGTCGTCGTGGCTGCCCCCGTCAACGATGACCACCTCGGCATCGGGCTCGCGCGTCACCAGACGAGGAAGGTTGCGCGCGAGGTTCTCGCTCTCGTTGAGCGCGGGGATGACAATGGACAGACGCGTCGCCGTCACTCGCCGGCGAGGAACGCGAGCGCGTCGTACCAGGCGACGGCGCGCTCGCCGGTGTCGTCGGTGTCCGTCATCACGGCGACGCCTGCGATCCGCGGCGGCTGCCCGCCGAACAGCCGCCGGTAGTCGTCGAGAACGTTGCGCGTCTCCGTCACCCAGCGTCCGACCTCGGCCGGGCCGCTGCGCACGACGATCATCTTGGCGCGGTCGGTGTAGGCATTGTCGAGCGTCGTCCCCGGTGGGAACCGGTTGTCCCAGATGTAGTTCAGCACGGCGACGGGCGGATACTGCCCGTACACGAGCCGGTACGCGCCATACTTCACCTTCTCCCACGCCGTCGCGCGTGCGGGATCGTAACGAAAGGCGACGTAGACACGCGCAGGATAATCGTCACCGTGTCGTGTTCGCGCATCGGCCTTGACGAGGATATTGTCGATTTTCCAGCGCCACCTGAGCCGCGGGTAGGCCTGCGCGTCAAGATCGAGCGGACGATACAGCGCGGAGGCGGCGGCGTCGCTCTCGGCCTTCACCACCCACCCGTCTCCCTCGCGCACCATGCGATACCGAGTGGAACGCGCGACCTTCTTGAAGGTCAGCACCTCCCACCCATCGGGCAGGGCGTCGGGATGCGCGGGCGCGACGAAGTGGCCGACCTCCACGGTGCGCGGATCGGCGGACGCCGTGGCGTGGAGCGCCAGCGCCGCGCTGACGATCCACGCGGCTCCACGAAGTGCTCGCATGGCTAGCGACGCCAGGCGAGCCAGGTACCAAGCAGGCGTTTGATTCGCGGCGTCAGCCGCGTGCGGTTGTAGGCATCGCCGAGCTTGCGGATCGCGTCAGCCTGCGTGGGGTACGGATGGATCACGTTTCCCAGGGCGCCGAGGCCCACCCCCTTCACGATGGCCAGCGTCAGCTCCGGCAGCATCTCGCCCGCGTGGCGCGCGACGATGGTGGCGCCGACGATCCGGTCCGTACCGGCACGAACATGAACCTTGACGAATCCATTCGTCTCGCCGTCCAGCCGCGCGCGGTCGACGTCGTGCAGCTCCTGCACGAAGGTCTGGATCGCGACGCCGCGCGCCTCCGCTTCACGCGCCGACAGGCCGACGTGCGCGATTTCCGGATCCGTGTAGGTGCACCAGGGCACGGTCAGCGCGCTCGCCCGGGCACGGCCGAGGAAGAGAGCGTTTCGAATGACGATGCGCGCCTGGAAGTCGGAGTTGTGCGTGAACTTGTAGTCCGAGCAGACGTCGCCCGCCGCAAAGATCCGGCGGTTCGAGGTCCGCAGCCGATCGTCGACGTGGACGCCGCGGCGCCGGTCGAAGTCGACCCCGGCCAGCTCGAGGTTCAGGCCGTCGACATTCGGGACTCGGCCGGCGCCGACGAGGATGGAATCGACGATGACGGTCTCCGTGCTGCCCCCGACGTGAACGTGCAGGACCTTGTCGCCGCGGCTGCCGCTCTCCACGCGTTTGATCTCGCTGCCAAGGCCGAGGCGCACACCGTCGTGGATGAGCGCCTGCTGAACCCGTTTCGCCGCATCGGGGTCCTCGCGCTTCAGCACTTGCCGCTCGCTGTCGAACAGCCACACCGAGGCGCCGAAGCGCGCGAAGGCCTGCGCAAGCTCGCAGCCGATCGGACCGGCCCCGATCACCGCGAGACGCGAGGGACGCTCGGTCAACGTGAACACCGACTCGTTCGTGAGGTAGCCCGCGTCAGGAAGCCCCGGGATGGCGGGGACGGCGGCGCGCGCGCCGGTGGCGATGAGCGCACGACTGAAGCGGAGGGTGGCGTCGCCGACGCGCACGGCATCGCGGCCGCTGAAGCGCCCTTCGCCGAGAAAGACGTCGACCCCGAGGCTGCGGAAGCGGGCGGCCGAGTCGGTCGGGCTGATCGCGGCCCGCACGCGGCGCATGCGCTCCATGGCCGCGCCGAAGTCGGCTTGCGCGCCGTCGGGGACGCGAATCCCGAACTCGCCCGCTCGGTTGAGATCGGCCCAAGCACGCGCCGCGCGGATCAGCGCCTTGGAAGGAACGCAGCCGACGTTCAGGCAGTCCCCGCCCATCAGTTCTCGCTCGACGAGCGCGACCCGCGCCCCCAGTCCGGCGGCTCCCGCGGCGGCCACCAGCCCGGCGGTGCCGGCGCCGATGACGACCAGGTTGTAGCGAGCCGCCGGCGTCGGGTTGTTCCAATCGGGCGGGTGGACGTTCGCCACCAGCGTCCGGTTGTGTTCGTCCCATGGCGTCAGCGACGTCATCATCACGTCGCGAGGCGTGTGTCGAGGGCGCGGCGGGCCAGCCGGGTGACATAGATCGTGAGCACGACGGTCGCCGCGAGGCCGAGCGCGTACAGAGCCCACTCCCACACCGAGCGGGTGCGGCCACCCGTGGCCGCGGCGGCGACATCTCCCGCAAGCGATCCGAGATACGCGTACAGGACAATGCCGGGCATCATTCCGATCCAGGAGGCGACGACGTAGTGGCGCAGTGAGACCCGCGTGAGGCCAAAGACGTAGTTGAGGAGGACGAACGGGAATGCCGGTGAGAGCCGCGTCAACAAGACGATCTTCCAGCCCTCTCGCGCAACGGCCTCGTCGATCGCCCTGAGCTTCGGGCTCTCCGCCACACGCCTCGCCACCCACTGCCGCGCGAGATAGCGCCCGATCAAAAAGGCCGCGGTCGCGCCAAGCGTAGCGCCAACGGACACGAGCAGGAACCCTCGCACCAGCCCGAAAACGGCGCCGGCTCCGAGCGTGAGAATCACGGCGGGCAGCAGCACAACCGTCACCGCGACGTAGAGCAGCACAAAGACCACAGGCGCCCAGGCGCCGAGCGCGGAGACCGACACCAGCATCCGATGCAGCAGCGCCGCAATGTCGAGCGTGCGCCCGACGCCGACGAGGGCGACGACCACGATGAGCCAGACGGCAATGCGCCACCTGGATCGGCGCGCGGCCGCGGTCACGCGAACCGATGCCGTTTCCATCGGTACCCTGGCTCAACGATCTGTCCAGGCACCGACAGTGTCTCCAGTGCCCGGAGGGCGTCCATGAGGATCGTGCGCTGCTGAGCGATTGCAAACGGCTCACCCATGGGATGCCCGAATGGATAGCGAAGGTATACGGCGCGCGGAGGTCGCACCCGCCGCGTCACTTCCTTCTGCAACGTGATGCCGACAGTCGGCACGCCGGCTGCCTCGATGGCGCGCTGGACCAGACCCACGGTCTGGTTGCACAGCCCTCAGGCGGGCGTCAGCACGACCGCCTCGGCGCCATCGGCGCGGAGCCGCCGTGCGACATCGGGGGCCGTCGTTTCCATCAGCGTTCGTACATGAGCGCCGTCGATGTGGCCCATGAATGAATAGATGCGCGGAGCGACCGCACCGACGCGGCCAGCGGCGATGAGCTCCTGAAGCCGATCGATGGGAACCACCACGTTGAGATCGCGATCGGCCGCGCTGTGATCGTAGTACTTGTGCGTGATCTTGACATCGGTGCGCGGCGTCTCCACCGGAACGACGCGAAAGCTCGGATCGCCGTCGGCGTCCGCCATATCGAACGGCGCATCGCTCCGCAGATGGACCCCGGCCGTGGTGACGAGGCCGACGATCGACTCTCGTACCGGCTTCCGCATCGGCGTCCATGGGACGGACGTCGACTCGACGAACTGTCGGCGCCGGGCCCAGACGTCGGCCAGCCACGGCAGCCGCTTGAAGAGCTGCACGGCGACACGGTTGGCGAGCGTGTCGGACGTCACGCGCAGCCGCTCAGAACTTCCCGCGCGCACGCTCTTTGGCGGGCAGGTTCTCGAGACAGGTCGTCCACCATCCGGTCCGGATGGTCTCGGCGAACTCCGCCGGCAGGCCTTCGGCGTCGATCTCGCGCGCCAGCGTCTCCGCGTCGTACCGAACCGGCACGAACTCCACCTCGAGCTCCGGCGTGGCGCTGATGATCGAATACCACACGTTCGTGGTGCCGTCGTTCTCGGGGCGGCCGATGACGCCGACATTGACGGCATGCGCCCCGTCCCCGAGCGCACGATGCCATTTGATTCCCGTGTGCGTACACAGCAGCACGTCGGTCGCGCCATCGCGCAGAAACCGGCGCAACAGTCCGTCGGGCGTGGTCGACTCCCACAGGAACTCGTTGATGACTCTCGGCGAGCCATGACACATCAGCAGCCGATGCTCGCCGAGCCGCACGCGCCGGTGGCGCGGCAGGGTGCCGAGCCAGGCGCGATTCTCCGGCGACGTCCGCGCGAACGTGTATTGATAGCTGATACGGGCGAAGTGGTTGTCCCGCGGGTCGGTGTAGCCGCACGCGCAATCCGTGCGTCCGGACGCCACGGATTCGTCGTAGTTGCCCTGCAGTACCAGCACGCCCGCATCCCGGAGCAGCGGATAGACGCGATCCGGATGCGGCCCGAAGCCGCCGAGATCGCCCAGACAGAACATCGCGTCGACATCGCGGGTCCGTGCATCCGCGAGTGTGGCGTGCAGGGCCAGCGCGTTGTTGTACACGCCACCAAACACCGCAATGCGCCGGTACTCCGTCACGCGTTCCGACACGTCATTCCCGTGCGATGGCAGGTGACACACGCCGGGTGATACAGCGGCGCCGACCGAAACGATCGTTCCAGATCCCCGTCGGACAGACGCGCGCCCGGCAACCCCGCGAGGATCGGACACGCATACACGCCCCCCGATGCGACCACCCGCGTTTCCGCACACTGAAGTTGCCCGCGGTCGAAGCCTTCCAGATCGTCCTCGCTGAGCCGCTCCCTGCTCCGCCCCTGTACCCGGCCGATCGGGAACACCGGCATGATCTTCACGCGAGGCTTGGTGACACCTTCGGCCAGGAGGAAGTTCCGGAAGCGCTCATACATTCCGGCGCCGTCCGTCGTCTCGGCGCCCAGGATCTCCGTTGCCGTCACGATCGGGACGAGACCCCGCGCGTTCAGAAGTCGCACCGCGCGCACGGCCTTGGCCCACGCTCCGCGTCCTCGCACGCGGTCATTCAGCTCGGGCTGCACGTGGTCGAGGCTGACACGGATCTCGAGCGAGTATGCGGCCGCCTGCGCGAGCGCCGCCAAAGCCTCGGCCATGGCCTCGCTGATCACGGTCCCGTTGGTGAGCACAGTGGTCGGTGCGACTGACAGGCTCAGCTCGAGCAGAGGAAGGATGTCCCTGTGCAGGAAAGGCTCCCCACCCGTGAAGTAGATCTCCTTGACACCGAGGCGCTCGCCGTCGACGATGGCGGAGCGCGCCGTCTCGCTGGCGAGCGGCTTCAGCCACGGCTCCTTCGGCCCGCTGGCGTTCAGGCAGTGCGCGCATTCGAGGTTGCACCACGTCCCGGTGATCTGGATCCAGAGGGCCGTGAGATGCACGAACGGCGCGACAGGCGCCTCCGACGCTTCCATGGTGACAACCGGTAGCCTTACCGTTGCGATCGCGCTCTCCTTTCTCCCCCGGGGATTGAGCTTACCCGATTCGGTAAACACACAAGCCACAGCACCTATTCCCGGTCGAGAACCCCACGACAATCATGCTTCGGTCTCCGTCCATGGGCCGGCATCCCGCATGCACCGCCGTGGACGCGGTCGAAATCGCCGTGAGTCGGGACAGGAGGCGCCATGGAACAGCCAGAGGTTTGCTACTTCTGTGGAAAGTCGGACAGTGAGGCCCGGATCGTCTCATGGTTCGTCCAAAACCCCTGGCGCGACCAAGAGGAGGATCTATGAGATCTCGAATGCTCGCCACGGTCCTGGTATTCGCGATGATTGCGCTGTTCGCCGCGACGCGCTCGCACAGCCAAACTCCTGGACTGGAAACACCGAAGGGCGCAGCTGTCATGGAATGCGTCGCGACCACGACCGGGTTCACGGTAGCCCGATACGAGCGGAGTGCTCTCGTCGGGACCGTGCCTCCGATCTCGCTCAACACCTCATGCGCCGAGGCGCTGGCGACCCTGCTCAATGCGAACGTACAAATCCGCAGTGTTCTCGTTCCGCAAGCCGGCAGCCAGTATTACGTGCTGACTCAGTAACGGCCGCCGCGACAATTTCCGCGCCCGAGCCGGGCTCGGAACTCTTGGTCTCGCTCCGCTCGTCGTGGCCAATCTGCCGGCGGCCTCGCTCGCCCGAAAGCTCGGTCAGGCGCGGGCGCGGAGCGCGGCGAGCACGCGCTCGGGCAGCAGCGGAACCTGTCGCACGCGCGCACCGGTCGCGGCGAAAATCGCGTTGCTGAGCGCGGGCGCGATCGTGGTGGTACCCGGCTCGCCGAGGCCCGTCGGGTACTCCGTGGACGGAACGACGTGGACCTCGATCTCCGGGACCTCGTCCATCCTGAGGACCTGGTAGTCGTGGAAGTTCGACTGCACGACGTTGCCATTCGCCACCGTCGCCCGCTCCTTGACAGCGTTACTGATGCCGAACAGCAGCGAGCCCTCGATCTGCGAGCGGGCACCGTCGGGATTGACGACGATGCCGCAGTCCACCGCGCAGACGACCTTCTGGATCTGGACCTTGCCGCTGTTCGGGTCGACGTGCGCCTGGACCACGGAGGCGGTCCAGGTCGGCGTCTTCTTCTCCTGGGCGCTGACGCAGGCGATCCCGCGCCCGGTGTTGGCCGGCAGCGGTGTGCCCCATCCCGCCTTCTCGGCCGCGAGCTTCACGACGCGCGCCAGCCGCGGCGCGCCCGCCAGCATCGAGACTCGGTACTCCACCGGGTCGACGCCGGCGAGCTTGGCGAGCTCGTCCACGAACGTCTCGACGGCGAAGAAGGTGTAGTTCGGCGCGACGGCGCGCACGTAGCCGACCGGGATGCCAGTCTCGACCGGCACCGCGCGCACGATCTGATTCGGGACGTCGTAGACGTGGTCGGCGCCGTTCAGCGCGAACTGGTCGAGCTTCGTCTTCTTGTCGACGAAGTCAGGACCCCAGCGCTTGCCGGGATGCGACGCGACGACCGTCTTCTCCCAGGCGATGATCTTGCCGTCGCTGCCGAGCCCGGCGCGCACGACCTGGAGCGTCGCCGAGCGGTAGAAATCGCGCTTGAGGTCTTCCTCGCGCGAGCGGATCAGCTTGACGGGCCGCTTCACCTCGCGCGCAATCAGCGCCGTCTCGACCATGATGTCGGGCTCGAGCCGCCGCCCGAATCCGCCGCCGAGGTAATGCTGGTGGATGCGGATCTTCGACGCATCGACGCCGAGTGTGGCCGCCAGCGTGCCGACGGCGAACGTCTGGAACTGGCTGCCGGTGTAGATGTCGTAGGCGCCGTCGGCGAAGCGCACCACGCAGTTCATCGGCTCCATCTGCATGTGCGCGACGTAGTCGGTCGTGTAGCTCGCCTCGTGGCGACGGGCGGCGCCGCTCAGCCCCGCCTTCGCGTCGCCCTGCTCGTGCCACGCCACGGCGTTCGGATCCTTCGCGGCCTCGGCAAACTTTGCGAAGATCGACTCGGTGCTCACGTTGGCGTTCGGGCCCGGATCCCAGCTGACCTTCAGCGCGTCGCGCGCCTTCACCGCGGCCTCGTATGACGTCGCCACCACGGCCACCAGCTGCGGCAGCGTCACGGTCGCGACGTACCCCTTCACCCGCTTGGCCGCGCTGTCGTCGACGGCGGTGCGCTTGGCGCCCTCGCGCACCGGCGGATAGACGACCTTGGCATAGACCATGTTCGGCAGGAACGTGTCCATGCCGAACTTCGCCTTGCCGTTGACCTTCTCGGGAATGTCGAGCCTCGGAATCCACTGGCCGACGACGCGGTACTCCGAGGGCTTCTTCAGCGTGAGCGCCTTCACCTCGTCTTCGGTGAAGGTCCTGGTAATGGGAATTCGCGCGACGATCTCCCCGTACCGCAGCGAGCGCCCGGTGGGCAGATGCCGCACCACGCCACGCTCGGCGACACAATCCGCTGCGCTGATGTTCCAAGACCTGGCGGCGGCGTCGATGAGCGCCAGGCGCGCGGCCGCACCGGCGCGCGAGAGCGTGTCGAACGTCCAGTTCACCGACCAGCTGCCGCCGGTCAGCATGAGGCCGAACTTCGGGTCATTCGTCGGGTAGTCGACCCGGACGTCCTTCCAGTCCACCTCGAGCTCTTCGGCGACGATCTGCGCCAGTGCCGTGCCGACGCCCTGTCCCATCTCGGCCTTGGTGATGTGGACGGTCACGATGCCGTCAGGCGTGAGGGTGAATGCCGGGTTCGGGTCCCACGAGGCCGCCGCGTCGGCCGTGCCGGAGGCGACCAGCGGCAACCGCACGGTGAGCGCGGCGCCGGCGGCGCCAGCTGAAACGAGGAACGCGCGTCGCGTGACGGGCGCGCTCATGACCGCACCCCCTGCTGCGCTGCGCGCTTGATCGCGCGCTTGATCCTCGGATACGTCGCACAGCGGCAGATGTTGCCGGACATCGCGGCGACGATGTCCTGATCGCTTGGATTGGGATTGCGCGCGAGCAGCGCCGCCGCGGACATGAGCTGGCCCGACTGGCAGTAGCCGCACTGCGGGACCTGCTCGGCGATCCACGCGAGCTGCAGCGGGTGCCGACCGTTCGCGTCGAGCCCTTCGATCGTCGTGATCTTCTTGCCCGCTGCCTGGGCGACGGTGGTCTGGCAGGAGCGAACGGGCTGGCCATCGAGGTGGATGGTGCACGCGCCGCACTGGGCGACACCGCATCCGAACTTCGTGCCGCTGAGCTGGAGCCGCTCGCGAATGACCCAGAGCAGCGGGGTGCCCGGATCAACGTCGACCGTCCGAGATTTCCCGTTGATCAGCAGAGTCGCCATGGCATCTCCTGCGCGTTGGAGGAACGGCAGCGGTGTGGCGGGGAGCCTAGCACGAAATGGCCGGTTCGGCGCAACCCGCGTCGCGACGCGAGTCGGTCCTGCCAGGCAACCTGACCACACCCATCAAACACGCCGGTGGAAACATCGCTCCCAGTCGCCTTGAATGAGATTCGCGCGGTCCGCTTCTCCGGCACGTGGCTCGGGGTAATAGTCGGGGCCGCGTTGCGGTTGTGTCCCGAGTCCTGCCGTCGGCCTCGCGTGGCCTAGGGCTGCCGTCCAACGCTGCTGCGTCCACAAACTGCGCAATCTTGAGCGTAAAGCTCCGAAGCACGCGCTCGCCGAGATCCGCGACGCTTCCATCGCATCATCTACGCCGCCAATGTGACTTCGCTCGCGCCGCCTACGCGGCCTTCGAGCGGACGTGGGCTAAGCGCTGGCCGGGCGGGGTCACGAGCCTGCGGGAAGGCGGCGACGAACTGCTCACCTTCTTCCGTTCCCGAAAGCGCAGTGGAAGACGCTGCGCACCACAAACGTCATCGAGCGACTCCACGAAAAATTCCGCCGCCGGGTAAAAACGCAGGGCTCGCTCCCGAGCGAAGACGCCGCCGTCGTCCTGCTCTTCAGCCTCGTAGCGAGCGGGCAGATCAAGTTGCGCCGGATCGACGGCTGGCGGAAGATCGCCGCGGTGCTCAGTCAGTAGACGGAGATGGCGGCATGATGATCATTCGCTCGGCCCACGCAGTCGTTCTCGCTCTCGGCGTCCTCGCCGCACCGCTCGCCGCCGAGGCCCAGCAGTCACAGAAGGTCTATCGCATCGGCATGCTCGAGAGAACGTCGCCGGCGATCAATGCCGCGAACCTGGATGGCTTCAAACGAGGGCTGCGCGAACTCGGATATGTCGAGCAGAGAGACTTCGTCATAGAGTACCGATCCGCGGATGGCCGCAACGAACGGTTCCCCACCCTCGCCACTGAGTTGGTTCGGCTAAACGTAGACGTGATCGTGACCAGGGGAACACCAGCGACGCTGGCAGCGAAGAATGCCACGGCCACTATCCCGGTGATCATCGTCGGGATCGGCGATCCCGTAGGGCAAGGCATCGTTGCGAGCTTAGCGCGCCCCGGTGGGAATCTGACGGGTCTGAGCCCGATGGTGACAGAGATGTATCAGAAGCGGGTCGAACTCCTCAAAGCGCTTGTTCCCAGGGCCGTGCGCATCGCTGCGCTTTTGAATATGGGTAATCCGGCGAACCCACCCGAGTGGAGAGAGATCGAGAAGGCGGCGCGATCTCTCGGCATGCAGGGGCAGCTGCTCGATGTCCGGAAGTCAGAGGACCTGGAAGCTGCCTTCGATGCCGCGGTCCGGCAGCATGTTGATGGACTGGTAGTTGGCGTCGACACTGTCACACAGGCGAATCGGGAACGCATCGTGGATCTGGCGGCAAAGCATCGGATACCGGCGATGTATGCGACCACCGAGTTCGTCGGGGGACTCGTCGCCTTCGGTGTGAACTTCGCGGAGCTATATCGTCATGCCGCGAGCCTCGTAGAGAAGATCTTCAAGGGTGCCAAACCCGCCGAGCTCCCCATGGAGCAGCCGACGAAGTTCGAACTCGTCATCAACATGAAGACGGCCAAAGCACTCGACCTGACCATTCCGCGATCGCTGCTGCTGCGCGCGGATCAGATCATCGAGTGAGATGACTACCGGAAGTTGCGTCATCGATTTCCACATCAAGACGGACACAACCCGCGTTGCAGGAGATGGTCGGTCGCGTTGTGTGGACGACGTTGACCTGCACGGTGTCGGTGTCTGCTGCGAAGCCGTGATCCACGACTCGACGTGTTTGTCTCGACGTCTATCACATCGACCGGGGCAGCCGTGGAGCCCCGAACACATATATAAGGATGCGGTGGTTGCTGGTCATTCTCTGACCAGCGGCTACCATGTCTACGTCGACGCATTTCGCCGCTCGCGCCATGAGTCACCATTGTTCCTGGTCCGAGAGAGGTCGTTCGATTCGAGTCATCATGAGTCGAAACCCAGGCGAAACACGGGGGCGGGCGCAAAGTGCAAAGCCATCGCCCTGGCGCGGGCGCACTCGCGTAGCGGGCTGGGGCCGGGGAAGGCCCGGCCCCGTTTCTGCGGGACGTGGTGCTCGACTCAGTCTTCCTGCTCCACCACCATGAAGTGAGGGGCGCCGCCGGTCGAGATCTCGATCGCGTTCGCCATGGTCTTCTGCGCGCCAGGCAGGGCGGCGCACTCCTTCACGGCCTTCAACGTCGGAAACGTGACCTCCGTCAGCCGGGCGAACGGGGTCTTCCCTGCCGGCGACCCGACGATGCGATACGAGGTAAGGTCCGTCGCGCCGATCAGATTCGCCTGCCCCATCGGCAGGTGCTCCTGCGCATACCGCCGGTCGAACTGCTCGGGATCCGTGGGGGTCGGGTACAGCACGAGAAGTTTGACGCTCATGACTCTGCCCTCCTTGGGAGATGCTTCTCTCCTCTCTTCGAGCATCCTGTCTACGCGCTGTAGTCTCGCGGAGGCGGTGGGCGTTACACGGCGGATGAGCTCGAGCCACGGCGAACGGTGCGTGGTACGCTGGCCGCGCGGTGGAGCGACCTCGACCAGCAATCACCCGCCATGATCGTGAGGAATCTGCGCTCCTCGACGCTCTTCGGCGCGGCGACGAGGACGCGTTCGCCGGGCTCGTCCGCGAGCACCACGCGAGCCTGCGTCGCGTGGCGCGGCTGTACGTGGCGAACGATGCCGTCGCCGACGAGGTCGTGCAGGATACCTGGCTGGGCTTGATACGCGGCCTCTGGGCCTTCGAGGGCCGCTCATCGCTCAAGACCTGGATTTTCCGGATTCTCGTCAATCGCGCGAGAACGCGTGCGGTACGCGAGAGGCGGAGCGCACCCTTCGATGCTCTTTCGATGGCGAGCGGCGCCGAGGCGGAGCCTTCGGTGAACCCGGAGCTCGCGCTCTGCTCGGATGAGTCGTCCGCTCCCGGTGACTGGGCGTCGCCGGAGGGCACACTGTTGACGAAAGAGCTCGGGGAGAGACTTCGGCTCGCCATCGACGCGCTCCCAGCGAACCTCAGAGTTGTCTTGTGGCTCCGCGATGTGGAGGGATGGTCATCGGAAGAGGTGTGTAACGCTCTGGCGATTCAGGAGACGAATCAGCGGGTGCTCCTGCACCGCGCCCGATCGCGGGTGCGCCCGGCGCTGGAGCGGTATTTCGAGGGAGCCCGAGGGGGCGCGAGGCGCGCATGAAACCATCGGCGGAAATGACATGCGACGAGCTCGCAGAGCGGGCGACAAGCTATCTGGAAGGCGCGCTGCCTCTTCCGCAACGGGACCGGTTTGAGATTCATCACCAGCGATGCTCACGTTGCCAGGCCCATGTAGCGCAGGTGCGGCTGCTGGTCTCGACACTCGGTCAGCTGCGGCCCTCCCAAGGAGGGGAGCTCTCGGCGGAACAGCGCAGGATGCTCGAAATATTCCGAACGCGCGGACTTCATAGCGGTCGGACGCGAGATCGGGACATTCCTCTGGGGCTCGGGAGCGAGCATGCCGCACTGGGCGACCACATCGCGTACTTCATCGAGTCGGAGCGCGAGCTCGACGCAACCGCCGGCTTCCTCGCGGCCGGCGCATCGCTTGGAGAGGCGTGCGTGCTCATCGGACACGACGCCGCAAACCAGCACCTGCTGGCAAGCCTCGAGCGTCGAGGTCTGAGCGTTGCCGCGCTCAGGCAGGACGGTCAGCTTCAGGTTGCGTTGGTGCCCTCGTCAGCCGATGAGCTGCTCCTCGAGATCGACGGGCGAATCAAGGATGCGGTCCATCGCGGCATGCCGGCGGTCCGTATCCTCGGCACCCTCAACTGGGGACGGGGAAGTGCGGGGTGGCCGTCCGATCCGGAGATTCTCCGCCTCGAGGCGCATGTGACGAGCGCCGGGCAGCGCCTTCCAAGCATCGTCGTGTGCACCTACGACGTGAACAGCCTGCCGGGCCCGCTGCTCGTGAAAGGCGGGCTGGAGTGTCATCCGTTGACATTTCGGCGCGGCCGTCTTCGGCACAACGAGCACCACGTGCCGTCCGAGCAATTCCTCGCGGAGTTGTAGCGGCCTCCTCGGGCAATGGGGATCGCCCGGGGAGACCGTTCGCGCAGTCGAGCGTTTCCTCAGGACGTCGCGGCCGGGGCGACGTTCTGGTTCATCCGGAACAGGTTGTTCGGGTCGTACTTCGCCTTGATCGCCGCCAGGCGGTCGTAGTTCGGACCGTAGGCGCCGGCACGGACGCGCTGGGCTTCGTCGTCGGGCATGAAGTTGACGTACACGCCTCCGGTCGCGAACGGCGCGGCGGCGTCGTACAAGGTGCGCGTCCAGCCGACACAGCGGGCGTCGTCCGACGGACTGCTCCAACGGGTATGCACGTTCATCACGAAGTTGACGTCCCGATGCGGATATGCAGTGGCCGCGACCGGCACGCGGTTGATCGCGCCACCCAGGTGGCCGATGAAGATCTCGCACTGCGGCGATGGCAGGCGCCGTACGGCGCTCAGGAGCACGTCGATCAGACCGTCGGAGAGTCCAAGGAAGTCGTGCGACTTCCAGTAATTCCGCTCGCCCGGCGTGAGCAAGGGATCGAACGCCTGCTGCCAGGCGGCGAACGGATGCGGCCCAACGACGTCGGCGATCGGCTTCCCGATTGCCCGGAATGGCGCCGCGGCCTCTTCGCCGGAAGCGAGATCGCCCGCGTGACAGAGCGCGAGCACGAGCACCTCCTTGCCGTGCACCTCGCTCGGAAGGAACGGCAACGGCGGCGCCTTCCGCATCACGACCCAGCAGCACAGCTCGTCCGGCGCCTTCGCGACGAGCCGGCTGTACTCGTGAAGCACCTCATTGGCCGCCGAGAACGGATGCACGATCAGGCCGGCGACGACCTGAGGGCCGACAGGGTGGAGCTTGTAGTCGAACGAGGTCGCCACTCCGAAGTTTCCGCCTCCCCCGCGAAGTGCCCAGAACAGATCCGGGTGATCGTGCGCGTTGGCACGCACCAGATCTCCCGCGGCCGTCACGACATCCGCGGCCAGCAGGTTGTCGACGGTCAGTCCGTACTTCCGGCTCAGCCAGCCGAAACCGCCACCGAGCGTCAGCCCGGCCACGCCGGTCGTCGAGTTGATGCCGACAGGAGTCGCGAGACCGAACGCCTGCGTCGCCTTGTCGAGGTCGGCAAGGCGCGCGCCGGGCTCGACGCGCGCCGTGCGTGCGTGCGCGTCGACCTGTACGGCGACCATCCGGGACAGGTCGAGCATGAGCCCGCCGTCGCACACGGCGTTCCCCGCGATGTTGTGCCCGCCGCCACGGACGGACAGCAGCAACCCATGCTGCGCCGCCAGGCGCACGGTAAGGACGACGTCACTCGCCGCGGCGGCGCGCACGATCGCGGCGGGGCGCCTGTCGATCATCGCGTTCCAGATCGTCCTCGCTTCGTCGTACCCGGCTTCGCCCGGCAGGCGCAGCTCGCCTTGCAGGCCGTTGCGAAGCGCGTCCAGTGCCGCGGACGGGAGTGCCGTGCGTGTCCCGCCGATTGTCGTGACTGCGATCCCAGCCATACAGACCTCCTCATGTTGCGTCTGGCAATTGAGCGTGTATCTATGGGATACCGAAACGCCGCGTTGACGTATGCCCGCACGTCGGAAAGACTTGATCGATCGTCTGGAGGCTCGACGTGAGTCAGGATGCGCTGTCCGATGTGCTGCGTGCGGTCCGGCTGCGGGGCGCCGTCTTCTACTACGTGGACGGCAGCTCTCCCTGGGTGGCAGAGGCGCCGCCCGCGCAGGATCTCATTTCGGGCATCATGCCCGGCGCCGAGCACATGATCGAGTTCCACGCGGTCGCCGAGGGCTCGTGCTGGGGCGGGATCGTCGACGAGCCCGCGATCCAGCTCCACCGCGGCGACGTCATCCTCTTTCCGCAAGGCCATGCCCACATCATGTCGAGCGCGCCCGGGATGCGGTCGAGCCGGGGCGCGAAGGAGTTCCTCTTTCTGCCGGCCCCGTCACAGCTTCCGTCGGCGGTCAGCCTTCGCGGCTCCGAGGTCACCACGGCGCGCCTCGATGGAGGCGGGCCCGACCGCACGACCCTCGTGTGCGGTTTCCTGGGCCTCGACGCGGCCCCGTTCAATCCCCTGCTCGCCGCGCTACCGCGGGTGCTGCACGTGTCCGGTTCCACGCTCGGTGCCGACTCGTGGGTCGCCTCGTTTCTGCGCGCGGCCGTCGTGGAGTCGAACCACCGACGTCCGGGTGGGGAGGCCGTGCTCGAGCGAATGAGCGAGATGCTCTTCGTGGAGGTGCTGCGCCGCTACGTCGACTCGCTGCCCTCAGGACAGGCCGGATGGCTGGCGGGAATGCGTGACCCTGCGGTCGGCCGTGTGCTCGCGCTCTTACACGAAAAGCCCGATGCGCCGTGGACGCTCGAGCGCCTCGCGGAGCAGGCGGCGATGTCGCGCTCGACGCTGCACGAGCGGTTCATGCACTTCATCGGCCAGCCACCCATGCACTACCTCGCGCATTGGCGCATGCAAATCGCTGCGCGGCGCCTTCGTGACACGAACGCCAAGCTCCTCGAGATCGCGCTCGGTGTGGGATATGAGAGCGAGGCGGCGTTCTCGAGAGCGTTCAAGCGTGCCGTGGGCGTCGCGCCGGGTGCATGGCGGGCGGGGCGCCGAGCTTCCGTCGTGCTGCGCTGAGGCGGCGCGGCATGACGACCGGAAACTTCCGCCGACCGCCTAGCGCTGGTTTTGCAGTAACCAGTCGATGATGGCGCTGCCGTCAGCCTCGTCAGCTTTCCGCGTCGCCGCAGGCGCGGGACGCGTGGCGGGCGCGGGACGTGCGGCGGCCGCAGGACGCGCGGCGGGCGCAGGACGCGCGGCGGGCGCGGCTACGGTGTCCTTCACCGCAGATGGTTCGCTGATTCGCATGGGCGCTGCAGGTACCGCCGGCATCGCCGACGGCGCGGCGGGTCCCTCGGCGGCGGGCTGCCGATCGGCCGCCGGCGTCGCGCGCTGCTCGACGGTCACGGGGCTCACCGCCGGCACGTCAGCTTTTGCACGTGGGCGCACGACCAGGCGGTCGACGAGTGCGAGCGAGACGAGGAGAATGATCGCGGCCGCGACGATGCTGGCGGCGACAGGGGCGGTCAACCGCGTACGCTCGCGCAGCCTGCGCCCCGTCGGTGCGAGGGTGACGGCGCGCGCACGACCCTCGTCGGGGATCAGCGCGGTCTGTGCGCCCCAGAGGTCATTCATCATCACGCTGATGTTCGCGTACCGGTCCTCGGGGCGCGCCGCCAGCGCCGTCGTCATGATGCGCTCGATGGCGGGCGGCAGCGCGGCCGGCAGCACTTCGGCGTCCGCGGTGGCGTTTGCTCCGGCCGGGCTGAGGAGCTCTCGCAACAGCAGGCCGAACGCGTACTGATCGGAAGCGGCGGTCGTCGTGCCCTGCTCGATCTGCTCGGGCGCGAGATATCGTACCGGCGGTTCGTCGCGCCGCCCACGCCCGATCGGCGTCCGGTAGGCGGCCGTCAACTCGACGCCGATGAGGGTTACGCGCTCGGGGCCGGCGGGGTCGGTGGCGACCAGGACCGAATCTGGTCGGAGCTCGCCGTGGACGAGCCGGTTGTGATGAAGCGTCTCGAGCGCCTCGCCGACCTGGCTGGCGATCCGCAGCGCCGTGTGAACGTCGAGCGGACCGCGCTCAGCGATCAGCTCACGCAGCGTGATTCCCGTGACGGGCTCGAGCGCAACGAACAGCGCTCCGTCTTCGGTCACGTCGCACTCGTAGACGCGGGGCAGGCCGCGGTAGACGTGTGGCGACATCGCCAGCGTCGAGGCCTGCGCTCGCACCGCGGCCACGAACTCCGGGTGGCCCGCCACCTCATCGCGGAGCACCTCGAGGGTGACGGGCCGGCCATATCGAAGCTCCTCGGCCGCGTAGACCACCACGTCGCGTCGCACGGCGTCGACGGCTTTCACGCGATAGCGTGCCTTGATCGTCGAGCCCGCGAGGCTCAGGCTACGCTCGGCAAGCTCCGGCAATCGCGTCTCGCCGACGCCCACGTCACTGGTCCCGGAGGAAGCTCTTGATGGCGTCCAGCACAGGATTGTCCGCGGGTCTGGGCGAGGCCGACACCGCGGAGACGGTCGGAGTCGCCGCGAGATATTTGCGCACACAATCGTACTGCTCCCAGCCCTTGAGCGGATAGTCGAGCTGGACGGACTTCCACTTCGCGTGGCCATTCTGAACGAGCCAGCTCATGTTCGACGCGAGGATCTGGGCGAAGCGACCGACGTTGTCGCAATCGAGGCGGCGGAAGTCGAAGGAGACGAGCACCGACTTGACGGCGGCCGTCGACACGGCTTTGGTCTGCCACCGGTACGTGTTCGCCGGAATCTCGACGCCGGGATAGAACTCGACGATGCTCTTGTTGGTGATGGGAATCAGCGCGAGATTGTCGGCCGCGGTCACGGACTCGCTGAAGAGCTTCACCGGTGCGCCGGCGACGTAGAACATGGCGTCGATGCGGCCCGCCTTCAGCTCGGACAGCGCCTCATCGGTGTCGATCGTGACCATCTGGCGTGGCTGCACGTCGGCCACCTTGAAGAGCAGACGAGCGGTGAGGTAGGTGCCGCTGCCCTCGCGCCCGATGGCGACGCGCTTGTCCGCGAGGCCGTCGAAATCGGCGATGCCGTTGCGTCCGAGAACGTGGATCTCTTCGTTGTACAGCGGAAACACCATCCGGATCTTCTTCGCAATCCGCTTCAGCGCCGGATCCGTCTCCACGCGCGCGACGAAGGCCAGCACGTCGGACTGCACGATGCCGAGCTGCGTGGTCGGTCGCTGATACACCGCGAACACATTCTCCACCGATCCCCTTGACGTCGCGACCGCGAGGTTGATGTCGTGCTGCTTCACCAGCCTCTGCAAGTTGAGACCGAACTGGTAGTACGTGCCCTTTTCGCTCCCGGTGATGATGCCCATGTCGACAGCCGAGGCCGCCGTCGCCGTTCCGACACCGAGAACCAGGCCCAGAAACATCGCGATCCACACTCTGATGCTCATACGTTTCCTCCACAGCGCCGGTCGGTCCGATAGAGCGAGCATCGAAGCACTGTTCCGCTCGCGCCGTCAAGGCCCGAATGAGCTCGCGTGCCGAGAAAATTGGTCCGGCATAGGACCAATCAGCACAGCGCGAGACAGCCGGATCGGAAGCGAGACAGAGAAAACGCTTGCCGAAATGACGACGATGCCCTAAACCACAGGCACCGTCCGCGGTCGGGCGGCGAAGAGAAGAGGACGTGTGTTGAAAATGCGAGTAGCCGAGGACGTCTCGCGAATGCCCCAGCTCATCGACAGAGCTCGGCGAACGCTCCAGGTCGATCAGAAGGCGGCCGACGCCGGTGTCGGTGACAATCCGAAGACGGTCAGCACATCGCTCGATGGAAACGAATCGGAGATCTGCGCGTACTTCACGGGCCTGGTCCGACGACGACGCGAGGTGTGCGAAGCGGCGCTCGCTCGCCTCCAGCTCGATCGCAAGGGCACCGCGGCGAAGATCGACATCCAGCAGACACGCGATTCGTTCGCCCGGCTGCTGACCGCCATGGAGCCGGTGCTCGAGAAGCTCAAGTCCGAGCGCTCGACCGCGCTGTATCAGGCGAAGGAGGCCGAAGGCCGAGCGCTCAAACACCTGCGCTGGTTCCAGCAGAAGCACGGCCTGCACTACCGGGCCGCCTCGTATCCCGAATCACACGTCTATCACTTCGCGACGGTGGCGGCCCTGGCCGTCGTCGAGTGGATCTCGCTTTCCACGTTCTACGCCGAAGGCAGCGACTTCGGCCTGCTGGGTGGCGTCGTGATCGCCATGGCCCTCTCCCTGGTCAACATCAGCCTGGCGGTTCTCGCGGGAGGCCTGCTTCGCTACGTGAACCATCAGAGCGCCCGGCGCCGACGGCTCGCGCTGACGGCGGCGGCGTGTCTCTACGCCTCCTTCGCGATGGTGACGCTGGCCGCGGCCCACTACCGGGTGGCCACCAACGACATCGCGCAGGTGCAGCCCGCTCCCTCGGCGTCCGGCCCGGCGATGCCGGCGTTCGCCGGTGATGCCGACCAGTGGAAAGCGGCCAAGCTGGCCTGGCAGCGCTTTGCCCGCAATCCGATTGGCTTCGAGGACGTGTTCTCGTGGATTCTCGTCGTCCTTGCCGTCGTCTTCGGAATCTTCGCCTCGTACAAGGGATACCGGCTCGACGACCCCTACCCCGGCTACGGTGAGCTCGATCGGGAGCTGAAGCGACGACGCGCGATGTACGAGGCGGCCAAGGCCGACTACTGCGCCGAGATCGACCGCGTGTTCGAACAGACGCTCAAGGAGCAGGCGCACCTGCTTGCCGACGTGAAGTCGAACATCGAGTACTACCAGCAATTGGCCAGCCGCACCGACGAGCAACGCCGGGCCTTCATCCGTGAAGCCGCGGAAATACAGGACGCGTGCAATGTCGTCGTGAAGGGCTATCGCCAGACGAACCTGCGCGTTCGCGTCTCGCCGGCGCCGACCTATTTCAATGACGTCGTCGTCTTCGACGACCGCCTCGTCAAGCCACCGGCCGGGATGTCCGAGACCGAGGAGTGGCTCTCCCGGTCGTACGAGAACGCGATGAAGGAGTTCAGCGACCTCGCGCGGCAGAACGACACCACCGTGCAGAATCTACGGACGGCGGAGATTCGGCGGCGGGATTACTACTTCAGCAAGCTGGAGCGCGATATCCGGGAAAAGCTCGTTCGAGAGGAGTGGGAGGCCAAGAGCTGACGCCGTGCCGCTGAATGCTCAGGACCGTCGCGGCATCGTCATCCTGTGCTGTGTCGGCGTGGTCGCGGTAGCCCTCTTGGCCTCGGTCGCCAGCCTGGTATGGGCGCGGCCGATGATCGGCACCGATAACTGCGTGTACCGGGACAAGCGTCTGTTGACGCGGGCCGCCGTCGACGAGACGGTCATCCTCGTCGACCAGTCGGAGGCGCTGACCGACACGCACCGGCGATTCGCGCTCGGCTTCATCAAGGACTATGTCGCCGACGACGCGAGCTTCGCGGTGCGCTCGCGGATCGCGCTGTTCCCCTTCAGCAAGCAGAACTTCCAGTCCCGGAACAGCCCGAGCTTTCGGGCGACATCCGACCTGTGCCGGCCTCCCTCCCGCGGCAACGAGCTGTACGAGAACAACCGCAAGATCACGAAGGACTTCTACCAGCGGTTCCTGATCCCGGTGACCACCGCCCTCGAGGAGAGCCTGACCACGGAGGTGGGCGAGCGCTCGCCGATTCTCGAATCGCTGCAGCTGATCTCCCGTTCGCAGGAGATCCAGGACGGCGGCCGCAAGACCCTCATCCTCGTCTCGGACATGCTGCAGAACACCGAGGGCTTCAGTCACTACCGCGACCGGCGCAGCTACGAGGACTTCGTGCGATCCGGGTACGCGAGCGACGTGAAAGCGGACTTCAGGGACTGGAACATCATCGTCATCTATCTGCGTCGCTACCGCGATCGCCAGCTGCAACAGGCCTCGCATGTCGAGTTCTGGCAGCGGTATTTCCATGATGCCGGCGGAAGGTTGACGCGTTGGGCGGGCGTCGACTGAGCCATGGGCCCTCGCATGCTCGCGCATCTGCCGTCGATCTTCATCGGGTTCGTCGGCGTCGGTGTCGCCGTGATCCTCGTCTTCAGCTCGGCGTTCCGCGGAACGCCGGGTGGCGCGTGGCACTGGACCATGAGCGGGCTCGTGGTGACGTTGATGCTCGTGTACGGCGTCGTGCTCTGGCTCCGGTCGAGAACCGAGCACGCAGACGAGGACGACGGCGAGACGTTCTACTACCTGGGCTTCATCTACACGCTCGCCACCCTGGTGGCCACCTTCGCGCCGTTGCTGAACTCCTCGCAGCGCCCGGACGTCAGACAGGTGCTCGGCCTCTTCGGGCTCGGCCTGAGCACGACGTTCGTCGGGCTGGCCGGCCGCATCGTCTTCACGCAGACGCTGCCGCGAGGCGACGGGAATCTCGAGCACCATGCGATACGACTGGGCGACGCGTACGAAGACGCCGCGCGCGCGATCGAGCGCAGCACGGTGCGCATCGTGCACGCCCAGCAGCGCGCGGAAGGCCATTTGAACGAGTCGTATTCCGGCGCCATCGACGCGATCCGCGGCCTCTCGGCGCACGTGACACAACAATTCGACTCGATGAGCGCCGAGGTCCTGAAGCAGTTCACCACCGTCATCGAGCGGGTCAGTGCCCAGACCGAATCGACCTTCGCCGACCTTCGCAGTCGCGCCACACGCGATCTGGACACCGCGGCGAGACAGGTCGTGAAGACGCACGAGATCGCCAAGGAGCAGATCGAAGGGCTGGCGACCGGAACGGCGAGCGCGGTCCGCGGCGCGACACAGGCGCTCGCCGAGGATTTCGCGCGGACCGCCCGGGATTCCGCCACGGAGCTCACCGGGTTCGTCCGGCAGGCCAACAGCAACGTGGCCGCTGTGCTCCAGGAGTTCGAGTCGCGCCTGAGCGCGCTGCGGCTGCCGCCCGATGACGCGGCGCAGAAGCTGGCCGTCATCCTGACCGATCTCGTCGAGCGCGCGGAAGCGCTCCAGCGCGCGACTGCCCTCGTGGCCGCGAGCTACGGAGAGCTCGAGACGACGCTCGCGAGCGCGGTGGTCGGCGCCCGAGACGGCGGCCGGGCGTTCAGCACGCTCGCCGTGTCGGCCGACGCGGCAAATTCCGCCGTCGTATCCGCGAAGACGAATGTCGAGCTGTTCGCTACCCAGATGGGACAGGTCGGCCAGCTCGCGAGCGGCCTGGAGAAATTACCGCAGGAAGCGGCCACCATCGGCACGGCGCTCACCAGCTTGCGCACGAACCTCGGCAAGGCGAATCGCGCGTGGGCCGATGTGGCCACCGTCACCGACGACGCGAGCAAGTCGATGGCGCGCGCAGGAGCCGCGTTGTCCACGCTCGAGCAGAACAGCCGTGCGGCCGAACAGTCGGTGCTCAACTGGAGCGGCGGCATGACGAAGGCGACGGTCAACCTCGAGGCCCTCACCGAGGTCGCGGCGCGGGCCGTGCGGCTCGGCCACGACGCCGTCACGACGCAGACGCAGCTCGCCGCTCAGATCTCGGGCCCGCTCGTCGAGCAGCTCCGAAAGCACAGCGAGGCCGCCGACGCCCTCGCGAACCGGCTGCAGGAGGATCTCCGCGCCTCCGAGGAGGCCGTGCGCAAGGTCCATCACCATCTGATCGACGCGTCGCGCTTCATCCTGACGAAGGTGGATCAGCGTCGATGACTCCGCGGAGCCGATCGGCCCGCAATCGCGACATCGCGCTCACCACCCTCATCGATCTCCTCGTGCAGGTCGTCTTCGTCTTCACGCTGATCCTGATCGCCGTGGACGTCGTCGACGGAGACCCGCAGAAGCAAGGCTGGGTGACCCCCGACGCCTGGAAAACGTTGATCAGCATTTTCGACGTCGATCCACAGACGATCCGTGAGCCCGGAGCCCAGCTCGGGGAGATCGTCGCGAAATACGATGGGCTGAAGCACGATCTGCTGGCCTGTGACGGCAAGGCCGCCGCCTGCGAGAAGCAAGCGGGCCGGGGGCCGGGCTATGGTCCGTGTCGAGACGAGCGTGGCGTGGAGATGATCGTGGCCGAGGCAACGATCGATCAGCAGGGGCGCATCACGGTCGCGCCCGGCCGGCATTCGGGCCCGCTCCAGCACGAGCGTCCCCTCGCGGCCAGCGCCGTCGGCGTTCCGCTGTCGGTCCAGGAGTTCGGCGCCTTGTTCCGGCCGTGGCGCGAGCACGGTCTGGCACGTCAGCCCGCGTGCGCCTTCAAGGCCGAGGTGCGGTACGACCCGCGCGCGCCCGCCGGCGCCTACGAGCCGGCCCGACGGGCCATCGCCAGCTACTTCAGCCTCTCCGCGCCGCCGAGGCGGTTTTGACAGACCAACGCCTCGCCAGCGAGCTCGGAACGCTGCTGGACGAGCTCGATCGCGCGGTCGCCGCGACATTCGACGCAACGCGGATGCGTGCGTCCGCCGGGAGTCGCGGCAAGGCGCCCGGGCGGCGCCAGCGACTGCGGGAAGCCCTGCTCGCGCTGTTCGGCAGACGACGAGGCGAGCCCCGGTTCAGAGCGGCCGGCCGGTAGCCGCTCACTCGTTCACGGCGGCTTCGCGTTCCGACCTCGGCTTTTCCTCGCAAAAAATTTGGAGGTCCACCAGGTCCGGCAGTACCTTCTCTCACGATCGGGGAGGGACTGCATGGAAAGACGTCGCGTGCGACTGCAGCTCATCGCCGGCAGTCTCGTGCTGTCCGTCGCCGGCTGCGCGACGCAGGAATGGACGTCGAACATCCTCAGCAAACGTCACGCCGAAGTCGAAGAGCGATTCACCGAGCAAGGTCAGCGGATCGAGCGCGTCGAGCACCGCGTCACTACCCTCGAGGTCAACCTCAGTGAAACGCGGGATCAGGTGAATGATGCACTGGCCGCGCGACCGACGGTCCCGGCGCGGCGAGCGCCACCGCCGTCCGGCCCGCATCGGGCCATGGCTCCGGCTCGGACGCTGGTGGCCGTGGTTCACGTGCTGTTCGGTTTCGATCGGGCCGACCTGGATGTCAGTGCCCAGGCGGCGCTCGAATCGATCGTGAAGCAGCTCCGCGAGCATCCGAGCATCACCCTCGATCTCGAGGGCACGACCGATGCTGCCGGCAAGCTCGACTACAATGTTCGCCTGAGCCAGCGCCGCGTCGCCGCCGTAGAGCGCTGGCTTGCCGAACGCGGCGTGGAGCGAGGGCGCATCGTGAGCGCGACGAGCCGAGGCCCCATCGCCGACCGGTCGGTCAAGGATTCGGTCAAGCGCCGTGTGATGGTGAAGCTCATGGAAGCCCAGTGAACGGAGCCCGGTCGGACAGCTGCCATCACCGTCGTTAGCACGAGACCCGTGCCCGTGATCCTGGGCACCGCCGCCACGCCGATGCACACGCCTCTGTACATCTCGTACGCCGAAGGAGGCGTGGCAACTCGACACTCCTGATTTCACGCGCACTTCGGCGAACGGTACGGCATTCGCTTCAGCCCCCTGGCGTGTTCTCGGCATACGTCAACAGTCCGTGCATGCGCGCTGTGGCCGCAACGGTGGATGCGATTGCCTCGACGGATGTCACTGTCCTCATCACAGGCGAGAGCGGCGTGGGTAAGGACCTCGTGGCGAAGATGCTTCATCGCTGTTCGAGCCGGAGTGATGGACCGTTCGTGAAGGTGAACTGTGCAGCCTTGCCGCTCAGCTTGCTCGAAAGCGAGCTCTTCGGCCACGAGCGCGGTGCGTTCACCGGAGCCGATCATGAAATGAAGGGCAAGTTCGAGCAGGCGGCCGGGGGGACGATATTTCTCGACGAGATCAGCGAGCTTCCCGGGCCCGGCCAGGCAAAGCTCTTGCAGGTCCTTCAGGACCACGAATTTGCCCGCCTGGGGAGTTCGTCGAATATCCGGGTCGACGTGCGCGTCATCACCGCGAGCAACCGGGATCTGGAAAAGTACGTCGATGAAGGCGCGTTTCGAGAGGACCTCTTTTACCGGCTCAACGTCGTGCACATTCACGTGCCACCGCTACGCGAGCGTCGCGACGAGATTCCGGCTTTGGCTCACCACTTTCTGATGCGCTACGCGCGGAAGCACCGACAACCACCACGCCCGATTTCTCCGGCGAGTCTGGACCGATTCCAGCGATACAGCTGGCCGGGCAATGTCCGGGAGCTAGAAAATGTCGTTCAGCGCATCGTGATCCTCGACAGCGAGTCGGTGGTCGCCGAGCTGAGCGAGCCGCACGCACCATCACCATGCGATAAAGCGACGGCGGCGGACGACGAAACGATGACTCTCAAGCAGCTCGTGCGACGCGCCGCGGAGAAGACCGAGCGCGAGGCCGTCGAGCGAATGCTGAAGCGCGTGCGCTGGCGGCGCATCGAAGCCGCGCACCGTCTCGGTATCAGCGCCACCACGCTTCGCGAAAAGATCAAGCGCTACCGCCTCGACGGCTCGAGTCGGTAGCGGCGACGGTCACGGCGGCCGCCCGGCGGCCGGCCGGACACCTGAAGACTGCCTGCCTCAAAACCGCCGGCCCTCAGTGCGTTTTGTGTAAGCGCTTGTCCACGTCGCCGCGGAACACCGCATCATCGCAGTACTCATCGCCTGGCACATCGTGTGCGACTTCCCGGTGCCATGACGGCGACGCGCATCCGTGGCGCATGCATCGCAACGCGATGCATTGTCCCCGCGCTGCTCCTGCTCATGACGGATGCCGACACGGAGACGACCGGACTGAGCAAAGGTCCGCTGGATCCGGCCGACATTGGCAGTCGCTGTGCGGTGATGGCGGGCCGCGACGATCGCGCGTATTTGCACTGCAGCGATCAGACCCAGCCGCCCGCCGCGCCGAGCCACGAACAGGTCGGGACATCGTCCCCGCGCCCGCGGCTGGACCACTCGGGCGGAAGCTATGAGGGCGACGCACGCCGCTTTCCGCTGCGCAGTCGGTAGAGCTCGGGCGCGGCGTTGCGATGAGATGGCGCACACAACATCAACCGAGGCCGGATCTTGCGTCGCCGGCCTTGAAGCACGGGTGACTCATGCGGGCCGTCACCAGCGTCCTTCTGCCGGCAGTGGTCCTGCTCCATGCGATGCACGCGGTGGCGCAACCCGGGCCCCGCCCCGAAGGCACGCGCGCCGGCGGCAGCGGAAGCTCGAACCGAAACAGCCTGTCGACGGGCAGCAACACGAATACCAACGCGAACAGCAATTCGCAGTTCCTCTCGGGAAGCAACACCGGCGTCAATAACGGCGCGCTGGAGGTTTACGCCGGCGCGGATCCATATCAGGGCATCGTTCTCGAAGGGTCGACAAACCTTCCACAGCTGCCCGGGGTCCCCAGCGCACCGAGCAATTTCAGCCAGCCGTACAAGCCTGAGAGCTTCATCAATACCCCCGTGTTTCTTCCCGGCGAGATGACCATGACGGAAGCCAAGGAGTGCCGTCACGCGAAATCGAGCTGGTACGGCGGCTCGCGCGACGACGAAGCGACGTCGATCAAGCTCGTGTATGCGGCCAAACCGGCGTCCAAACCCGGGGCGGTGACCATGTCGAGCTACGTCGGCACGGCGATGGCGACGACATCGGACGGGCCTTTCATCGCGGCGCTCTGCGAGGCCGCCTACCGCGCCATGCGCAAAGGCGCGACCGTCGGAATGGTCGAATTCGGCATCCGGCCGAAGAACACGATGTTCGGCATCGGCTTCGGCGCCTCCGGGGGAGCCACGGGCCTGCCCGCCGCTGGCGCTCATCCGTATGCCATCGCGGGCACCCTGGGATTCGGCACGGGCTGGTCGAACCAGCGAGTCGAAGGCGAGGTCCTCCTTCAGCTCACCGCACTGCGCGGCATAGCCGTGCCATCCGCCGCGGATGCAAGCGCCCCCGTTGAGCCTGCCGCGCCGGCGGGAAGTCCGCCTGCGGACGACGCGCCGACGCCGGGCGCGGACGCAGGTGTCAGCGAACCATCTGCAGCGGCCGCGCCGCGGGTGATTCTCACGAGCTCTGCATCGGCACCGCGTGTCGTCCCCGAGTCCCGCGCATCAGCGTCGACGGGGACGGCCCACCGTGCGCAACCGGTCGCTTATCACTCGCCGAGGACAGTCACGAGTATCCGCGAGGGGCAGTCGAAAGATGCGGTCTTCGAGCTGTTGGGCACCGCCTTCATGAACCAGGGTGGGCACATCGTCGAACTTCAGGGCATCCGGCTCCGACTGTCCGGGCAGTCGAAACGCCACTCACGATTGGAGGTCGCCGAGGTGACGCTCGCCGACAGCAATGTCCCGGAGACGGTGTACTGGTTCCTGTTCGAAGACGATCGCCTGCTCGCGTGGGGGCCGGCCGAAGAATGGAGCGCCGCCGCGCAAAGATATCGCGTCGACCTCCCCTACCGCCCCGAGCTTCGGCCATGGCGATTGGAAGCGAAGGTGGACGCCATGCCGCGGCGATGAGGTGCCCGCGCATTCGATCGCGCCCGGGTGTCTGCGGCCCGGCGCCGACGCGAGTGTCATGGAGACGCTCGCACGCAGTGCACGTCCGATCATGCGGAGGAGTGTGATGAAAACGCTGATTTCGATCGCAAGCTTGATCACCGCCATTGTGCTGATCCTTGCTGTGAGCCCGGTACCGGCCCAGCAGCCTAAGGGCGACGAGCTGAGGCGCGTCGAGCCGGCACGGCCGCTTCAGGCGACGAGAGGCACGACGACCGACATCGATTTCGCTGCCGCCCGTGCGGATGCAGGTGCGAAGGCGAGCGGCCAACAGAAGACAGACGTCGATGTGAACAACAAATTGACGCAGAAGCAAGCCGCCATCGGTATCGGCACCGGCGGAAGCAGCACGGTCGATCTGAAGAACAAGAACACCAACGTCAACTCGCTGAAGACAGGTGACGTCGTCAATCTGAACGTGAACGACAACAAGCAGGTTCAAACGTTCGGCCTGCCCTTCGTCCGAACACTACGCTGACACTTCGCTGAGCGCGCCACGCGGAGCCGGTCTCACCGAAGGCGAGGCCGGCTCCGTCGATTCATGGATCGATCCGTCGCTCCGACGAGAGTCGGCACTTCGTCAGGATCTCATGCCGCGATGAGCGGGACGGCGCCGCAGTCGGCATGTCCGAACGAGCGCTTGCCTTCCAGGAAGATTCCTGCGCCCTGCGGACCGCGTAGAGGCGCGTGACAGCGAGGGCAGGTTCCTCCGTTGCCCTTCCAGCGGTCCACGCAATGCCGGCACACCGCAAGGCCTTTCGAATCCCGAACGGCGAACGCGTCTTTGTTCGGCACACGCTGATCGCACAGGATGCACGTCGATTTGCCAAACCCGAACATTGCCAGTCCTTTCCTCGCATGCATTATTTCTTGATGGCGACGTCCTCGTACGGCGCGGAGTACGCGTGGCCCGGAATGAGGCCGAGCGCCGCTTCCTGCACGCGCGGTCCCACGCCGTTGAGAAACGCGAGCTCCCAGATCGGCGCGTACACCGCTCGGTCCTGGAGCAACTGCTGCATCCGCTGCAGTATTGTCTCCCGCTTCTTCTGGTCGAGCTCGCTCGCCTGTTCACGGTAGAGCCCGTCGAGATCCGGATAGGTGCCGTACACATACGTGCCGCCGGTCACGACGAATGCCTCCATCCGCGTCGCCGCATTGCCGAAGGCTCCGCTCGCGCCCTGGATGAGGTTCTTGAACTTCTTGCTGCCGTAGCCGCTGAAGAAGGCGGCGCGCTCGAGCGGGCGTAGCTTGGCCTGGATGCCGACCTGCTGCAGGTCGGCGACGACGGCCTCCCCGAGGTTCGAGTACGACGCATCGCAGAAGTACTCGCCGGCGTCGAACCCGTTGGGATAGCCCGCCTCGGCCAGCAGTTTCTTTGCGAGCGCAGCGTCGTGCGCGTATGCCGGCGGCTGCCAGAAGAACTGAAACGTCGTCGGCACGATGCTCCAGCTCAGGCGCGAATGACCGAGCGTCAGCGCTTCGTTGATGGCCTTGCGATCGAGCGCGTGATTGGCGGCCAGACGCACCCGTCGGTCGTGCCAGGGCGACTTCGTATCCCACTGATCGGCGAAATAGACCCAGAACGGCGCCTGGATGACGGCCGGTCGTAGCGACAGGCCCGGCGTGCGCTGGATCTCTTGCGCGAGCTCGCCGCGAATGGAGTACGCGATGTCGACCTCACCGTTCTTCAGCGCTGCCAGCCGCGTCGCTTCGTCCGGGACCGAGCGAAAGACCAGACGATTGACGGCCGGCTTCTTCCGCCAGTACCGGTCGAACGCGTCCATCACGAGCTCGACCCCCGGGGTGAACGACACGAACTTGTACGGCCCGGCCCCGATCGGCGCCTTCTTGAACGCCTCTTCGCCGACGCTCTCGACGTATTTCTTCGGCACAATCCAGCCCGCGCCGCTGGCGCTGGTGTAAAAAAGCAGGAAGTCCGGCCATGGACTCTTCAGGCGAAACCGCACGTGCCGACGGCCCACGACTTCAACAGCAGCGACACGCTCCTTGAGGCTCTTTGCGGCGGCTCCGCGATACCGCTCGAACGAGAACTTGACGTCCGCGGCCGTGACCGGCTCGCCGTTGTGGAAGAGCGCGCCTTTGCGAAGCATGAAGTCGTAGGTGCGGCCGTCCGCGGAGGACGACCAGGACTCCGCGAGCGAGGGAGACATCGGGTTGCCCGGCATCGGCTTCACCAGCGCGTCATGCAGGGCGTAGAGAATCATGTACGGGGTGATGATGCCTGGCGTCTCGGCCGGATCGAACCACGTCGGCGCCAGCGAGACATGAACCGCCCACGTGAGCTGCTGGTCATTGGCCGCGCGGCTCGTGAGTGGCGTGGCGATGAGAGCGGTGGCGAGCAGGAATGCAGCAAGCGATCGATGGCGCATGGCGGGCCCCCTCGTTCAGGCTTCGCAGGTGCCGCGCCACGTGAGGGGGTGCGCGAGCCGCGTGGCCGGCCCGTGACCGGGACGTGGCGCGGCTTGCCACCAGGAGGCTGCGTCCCCCTGCTACGACCCGGTATCGTCGTCGACAGGCCAAACGCAATGGGCGTGCCATAGAAAAATCTCGCCGCCGCGGCGAAATCCGGCGAATTCGAGGACGGTGTGAACCTTTGCGGCGATGGAGACGGTGACCCGGTGTCGCGACGACGACACAGTGTCGGTGATGCTCTACGGCCACTACGGTCGGCCCGCGTACTGGCAGCGCGGGCCGAAGTACTGGCTGCTGCGCTGACGCCGCGTAGCGCGGCTCGCACCCGGTGCGCGACGCCGGTACAATCGTGGCTGTCGCTGCATGAAGCATCTCGTCACCGCTCGCCTCGCCGCGTTCGTCGTTCTCGTCGCCGTCGCTGCGCTGCCGCCCCGCGTCGCCGCAGGTGCGCCGGCCACGCGGACCACCCACGGCCTCTCGATGTACGGCGACCTCAAGTACGGCCCGGACTTCGCGCACTTCGACTACGCCGATCCGCAGGCGCCGAAGGGCGGCGCGGTGACGCTGTCGGCGCTCGGCACCTTCGATTCGCTCAATCCGTTCATCCTCAAGGGCGTGCCGGCGGCAGGCCTCGGCCAGGTCTTCGACACGCTGATGGTGGGCGCCGCCGACGAGCCGTTCACGCAGTACGGTCTGGTGGCGGAGACGGTGGAGACGCCGGCCGACCGCTCGTGGGTCGCCTTCACCCTGCGCCCGCAGGCGCGGTTCCACGACGGCAGCCCGATCACCGTCGACGACGTCATCTGGACGTTCCAGACCCTCGTGAAGTATGGCCACCCGTTCTATCGCTCCTATTACACGCACGTGGCGCGCGTCGAGGCCGCCGGACCCCGGCGCGTCCGCTTCCTCTTCAAGGGTGGCGTGAACCGGGAGCTGCCGCTGATCGTCGGACAGATGCCGGTGCTCTCCAAGCACTGGTGGAGCGGGCGCGACTTCTCGAAGACGTCGCTCACGCCGCCGCTCGGCAGCGGACCGTACCGCGTGGAGCGACTCGACCCGGGCCGCTCGATCACGTACCGCCGCGTGAGCGACTACTGGGGCGCGCAGCTCCCCGTGAACGTCGGGCGCTTCAACTTCGACGTGCTGCGCTACGACTACTACCGCGACGGCACGGTCGCGCTCGAAGCGTTCAAGAGCGGGGCCTACGACTTCCGCGCGGAGAACTCCGCCAAGAACTGGGCGACCGGCTACGACATTCCTGCCGTCCGCGACGGCCGCATCCGCAAGATCGAGATCCCCAACCAGATCCCGACCGGCATGCAGGGCTTCGTCTACAACGCACGACGTGCCGTCTTCCGCGATCCGCGCGTGCGAGAGGCGCTCGCGTACGCGTTCGATTTCGAGTGGGCGAACGCCCACCTGTTCTACGGCGCCTACACGCGCACGGCGAGCTACTTCTCGAACTCCGAGCTCGCCGCGCGCGGACGGCCGTCGGAGGCCGAGCTGGCCGTGCTCGCGCCGTTCCGCGATCGCGTGTCGCCGGCCGTGTTCGGTGAGGCGCCGCGGCCGCCCACCACCGAGCCAGGCGGCCTTCGCCCGAACCTCGTGCGCGCGCTGGCGCTGCTCGAGCAGGCGGGCTGGGTCGTGCGCGACATGCGCTTGGTGAACGCGGTGACGGGCGAGCGGATGGCGTTCGAGATCCTGATCGACGATCCGACCTGGGAGCGAATCACGCTGCCGTTCGTGCAGAACCTCCAGCGGCTCGGTGTGGCGGCCCGCATCCGGACCGTCGATGCCGCGCAGTACGAGTACCGCCTCAAGCAGTTCGACTTCGACATGACGGTCTCCGTCTTTGGGCAGTCGGTGTCGCCGGGCAACGAGCAGGCCGACTACTGGAGCCGCGAGGCTGCGCGCACGCCGGGCAGCCGTAACCTGGCCGGCGTCAGCGATCCGGTGGTCGACGAGCTGATTGCCCTGCTCATCGCGGCGCCGGACCGGCCAGCGCTGGTGGCGCGGACGCAGGCCCTCGACCGTGTGCTGCGTGCGGGCTACTACGTCATCCCGCACTGGCACATCACGGCATTCCGCGTCGCCTACTGGAACCACTTCGGCCGTCCCGCCGTCGCGCCGAAATACGAGCTGGGGTTTGATACCTGGTGGAACGTGGGCGGCGCAGCCGCGGCGCGCCTCGACACGGCACGATGATCGCCTATCTGATTCGGCGGCTGCTTCTCGTCATCCCGACGCTCGTCGGCATCTTGCTGGCGAACTTCCTCATCGTGCAGGCGGCACCGGGCGGACCCGTCGACCTGATGATCGCGCGCCTGCGCGGGCACGGCGCGGAAGCCACCGCGCGTGTCGGCGGCGCCGGCGCAGGGGAAGCGGGCGGCAGCACGCGCGGCACTGTCGTCGCGCGCGGAGAGGAGGGCGTATCGCGCGCGGCGCGGGGCGTCGATCCCGAGCTGATCCGCCAGCTCGAGAAGCAGTTCGGCTTCGACAAGCCGGCGTGGCAGCGCTTCGTGATGATGCTCCGCAACTACGCCGTCTTCGACCTCGGCAGCAGCTTCTACCGCGACCGGCCGGTGCTCGGGCTCTTGCTCGAGAAGCTGCCCGTCTCGATCTCTCTCGGCCTCTGGAGCACGCTGCTCGTCTATCTGGTCTCGATCCCGCTCGGGATCGCCAAGGCCACGCGCGATGGGACCCCGTTCGACCTGTGGACGAGCGCGGCCGTGATCGTCGGCTACGCGATTCCCGGCTTCCTGTTCGCCATCCTGCTCGTGGTGCTGTTCGCCGGCGGCTCCTTCGTGCAGTGGTTCCCGCTGCGCGGACTCACCTCGGACACCTGGGCGCTCCTATCGTGGCCGGTCCGCATCGTCGACTACCTCTGGCATCTGGTGCTGCCGATCACGGCCATGGTGGCCGGCGGCTTCGCCGGGCTCGCCATGCTGACCAAGAATTCCTTCCTCGACGAGATCAACCGCCAGTACGTGGCCACGGCGCGCGCCAAGGGCTTGACGTCGCGCCGGGTGCTCTATGGCCATGTGTTCCGCAACGCCATGTTGATCGTCGTCGCGGGATTTCCGGGCGCGTTCGTCGGGATCCTGTTCACGAGCGCGCTGCTGATCGAGGTGATCTTCTCGCTCGACGGGCTGGGCCTGCTGGGCTTCGAGGCCGCCGTGAACCGGGACTATCCGGTGATGTTCGGGACGCTGTACATCTACACGCTGGTCGGGCTGCTGCTCGGGATCGTCACCGACCTGACGTACATGTTCATCGATCCGCGAATCGATTTCGAGCGGCGCCCGGCGTGACGCTCTCGCCCCTGGCGCGCCGTCGCCTGTCTGCCTTCCGGGCCAATCGCCGGGGCTACGTGTCGCTCTGGATCTTCCTGGTGCTCTTCGGCCTCTCGCTCGTGGCCGAAGTCCTCGCGAACGACCGCCCACTCCTCGTTCGCTATGACGGCCGATTCTACGTGCCGGTCCTGCGCGCGTACCCGGAGACGGCGTTCGGCGGCGTGCTGCCCACGGAAGCCGAGTACCGTGATCCCGCCGTCCAGCGGCTGATCGAGGCACGCGGCTTCGCGATCTGGCCGCCGGTGCCGTATCGATACGACACGATCGACTGGCAGCTGCAGGGAACCGCGCCCGCACCGCCAGCGGCCCGACACTGGCTCGGGACCGATGACGTCGGTCGGGACCTGCTCGCGCGACTGCTCTACGGTTTTCGTATCTCGGTGCTGTTCGGCCTCAGCCTCACCGCCGGCGCCTCGTTGATTGGCGTCGCCGCCGGCGCCGTGCAGGGCTACTTCGGTGGCTGGGTCGACCTCCTGTTCCAGCGGGCAATCGAGGTGTGGTCGGGGCTGCCGGTGCTGTACCTGCTCATCATCCTGGCCAGCATCGTGGAGCCCACCGTCTGGTGGCTGCTCGGGCTGATGCTGCTCTTCTCGTGGATGACGCTCGTCGGCGTGGTGCGCGCGGAGTTCCTGCGCGGCCGCAATCTCGACTACGTCCGCGCCGCGCGCGCGCTCGGCGTCCGCGACGCCACGATCATCGTCCGCCACGTACTGCCGAATGCCATGGTGGCCACGCTCACGCTCCTGCCGTTCGTCCTGAACGGTTCGATCACGACCCTCACGTCGCTCGACTTTCTCGGCTTCGGCCTGCCCCCAGGCTCGGCCTCGCTCGGCGAGATCCTGGCCCAGGGCAAGGCCAATCTGCAGGCGCCGTGGCTCGGCGTGACCGCCTTCGTCGTGCTCGCCGTGATGCTGTCGCTGCTGATCTTCATCGGCGAGGCGACGCGCGACGCCTTCGACCCGCGCAAAGTGCGATGAGCCACCTGCTCGACGTGCGCGATCTCGGCGTGTCGTTCGCCGTCGACGGACGCGAGACGGTCGCCGTCCACGACGTCTCGTTCGTGCTGGATCGCGGCGAGACGCTGGCCCTCGTCGGCGAGAGCGGCTCGGGCAAGACGGTGACCGCGTTGTCGATCATGCAGCTCTTGCCTTACCCGCGCGCGCGCCACCCGGCAGGCAGCATCCGGTTCCGGGATCGCGAGCTCCTGCGCGCTCCCGAGCCCGCGCTCCAGCGCGTCCGCGGCGACCGCATCGCGATGATCTTCCAGGAGCCGATGACGTCGCTGAACCCGCTGCACACGATCGAAAAGCAGGTGAACGAGAGCCTGCGCGTGCACCGTCGCCTCTCACGCCCGGCCGCGCGCGCCCGCACGCTGGAGTTGCTGCGGCTGGTCGGCCTGGCCGAGGCCGAGCGGCGGCTCGACGCCTATCCACACCAGCTCTCCGGCGGCCAGCGCCAGCGCGTGATGATCGCCATGGCGCTCGCGAACGAGCCCGACCTGCTCATTGCCGACGAGCCGACGACGGCGCTCGACGTCACCGTCCAGGCGCAGATCCTCGCGCTGCTGCGCGAGCTGCAGGCCAAGTTCGGCATGGCGCTGCTGCTCATCACGCACGATCTCGCTGTCGTCCGCAAGATGGCCGAGCGCGTGTGCGTGATGCAGGCGGGCGCGATCGTCGAGAGTGGTGCCACCGCGGAGGTCTTCGCGCACGCCCGGCACCCGTACACGGCGCGCCTCCTCGCGGCCGAGCCGCGGCCGATGCCGCGCACGCCGCGGCCCGACGCTCCGACGGTCGTCGAGGCTGAAGATATCCGCGTCTGGTTCCCGGTACGCCGGGGGCTGCTGCGCCGCGTGGTCGATCACGTCAAGGCGGTCGACGGCGTCACCCTGTGTGTGCGGCAGGGCCAGACGCTCGGCGTCGTCGGCGAAAGCGGCTCCGGCAAGACGACCCTCGGGCTTGCCTTGTTGCGACTGCAGGAGTGTCGCGGCCGCATCCGGGTCGGCGGTCACGAGCTGCTCGCGCTGACCGCGCGTGCCGTGCGGCCGCTCCGACGGCACATGCAGATCGTCTTCCAGGATCCCTTCGCATCGCTCTCACCGCGCATGTCGGTGACACAGATCGTCGGCGAGGGACTCGCCGTGCACGGCATCGGCACCACCCGCACCGAGCGCGACCGGCTCGTGGACGAAGCACTCGCCGACGTCGGCGTCGATCCCGCGCTGCGCGATCGGTACCCGCACGAGTTCTCCGGCGGCCAGCGACAGCGCATCGCCATCGCGCGAGCGCTCGTCGTCAAGCCGCGGTTCATCGTGCTCGACGAGCCGACCTCCGCCCTCGACATGTCCGTGCAGGCGCAGATCGTGGACCTCCTGCGCGAGCTGCAGATGCGCCATCGGCTCGCATACCTCTTCATCAGCCACGACCTGAAGGTCGTCCGCGCGATGAGCGACGACATCATCGTGCTCCGCGGCGGCCACGTCGTCGAGCGCGGGCCGGCCGAGCAGGTGTTCTCGGCGCCGGCCGAGCCGTACACCCGTGCGCTGCTGGCCGCGGCGCTCGAGCTCGAAACAGACGCCGAGCTCCAGTCGACCTGATCCGCGCCTCGTCTGACCTTGTCGCGTCAGGCGGCGCGGCGGGGAAAGAGGATTTCGCGGATCGAACCGAGGTGAAGCGTGTCCGTCCTCAGTCCTTTCCTCCTACGCTCGGCGGCCGGGCCGGCGCCGGCGCCGCACCACGAACAGCACGATCATCGGCGCCGCGGATGGCAGCATCATCCCGATCATCATCACGATCCACATCACCAGCAGCGAAATGATGCGGGTGCCGGGCGCATATCCATGCGGTTGCCTATGGCAGACATGACGATCGCTTGGCGCCACAGGTACAGCCACGACACCAGCGACAAGTATTCGCCCTTCAGTGACCAGCGCGGCGTACCCGCCATGGCGGCCTCCTGTGTCGCCCGGCCGGTTCGCGGCGCGCGGCGCGTCGCCTCTATCCGGCTTGCGGGTAAACGATCTGCCATCACGTCGCGTCCAATTTTTATGAAGGCGCACTGACGTCAATCCCAAAGGAGGGCTGTGTTGTGAGGTCGCTCTGCTCACGTGGTGTAGGGTTTGCTCTCGTGATAGCGCTCGTAGCTGGCATCGCCGGTGGCTGGCTTGCCACGACCTCCGTCGATGCGGCCGGTCGTGTCACGTCTCCTGCGGCAGTCACAACCCCCGCGACGTTGACGAGACTGGCCGAGAAGGTCAAGCCGGCCGTCATCAACGTCAATACCGAGAACAGCGCGGGCTTGCCCCGGAGCAGCGCCGAGGAGTTCTTCGGCGGCGACGTGCCGAACGGCCTCCCGCGCCGCAGCCTCGGCTCGGGGGTAATCATCGACGCGTCGGGCATCGCGCTCACCAACGCACACGTCGTCGACAACGCCAGCAAGATCGAGGTCGTCACCGTCGACGGTGCGAAACACACCGCGAGCGTCGTCGGCATGGACAAGAAGACGGACCTGGCCGTGCTGAAGCTCGATGGCGGGGCGTCGATATTTCCGTTCCTCCCGCTCGGCGACTCTGACGAAACGCAGGTCGGTGAGTGGGTCATCGCGGTCGGGTCCCCGTTCGGCCTGCAGGCGACCGTCACCGCCGGCATCGTGAGCGCGAAGGCCCGCCAGATCGGCGCCGGCCCCTATGACGACTTCCTGCAGACCGACGCGGCGATTAATCCGGGAAATTCGGGCGGACCGCTCGTCAACATGCGCGGTGAGGTCATCGGCATCAACACGGCGATCGTGCGCGGCGGTTCGGGAATCGGGTTCGCCGTGCCGTCGAACCTCGCCAAGAAGATCTCCGGAGATTTGCTGGCGACAGGGAGCGTGTCACGCGGCTGGCTCGGCGTCTCGCTTCAGCCGCTGACGCCGGATCTCGCGGCGTCGTTCGGCGCGAAGGACAAGAAGGGCGCGCTGGTCTCAGACGTCGTTTCCGATAGCCCGGCGGCAAAGGCCGGCGTGCAGCCCGGCGACGTCGTCGTCGACTTCGCTGGACGGAAGATCGAGAACCCGGGAGACCTCGCGCGCGCCGTCGGTCTCGCGGCTCCAGGCACGGACGCGAAGCTCACGGTCTGGCGCGACAAGAGCGAGAAGACGCTGGCGATCACGCTCGCGCAGGCGCCCGGCGAGCGCAGTGATCGTCGGCACGCGCAGGCCGGTCAGCGCGAGCAGTCGCCCCTGGGCCTCGAAGTCGGGCCGGTCACGGCCGACCTCGCGCACGAGATGCATCTCCGTTCGACCGACGGCGTCGTCGTGAGCAGCGTGGCGAGCGACAGTCCAGCAGCTTCCGCAGGTGTCCGGCCCGGCGACGTCATCCTCGAAATCGATCGGCAGCCGGTGAAGAACCTCGGCGACTTCGAACGGCTCACACGAGACGCAAAGCCGGGCCGCACTCTGGCGTTGCGGCTGCAGCGCGAAGGCGGCGTGCTCTATGTCGCGGTGCCGATCGGGAAGGGCTGAGCCGGCGCACGTCCCACCCGGATCTTCCGTTCCTAGTCGTCGATGGCGTAGCGGACCTGGACGGTGACGATCAAGTCCAGCTCGCCAGGCTCGAGCGGACCGGGGCCGGTGGCGATGGACATGCGCGCCACCGGCCGCGGCGGCGTCGACTCGGACGTCGAGAGCAGACGGCCGAGACGCACGCCGGCTGCGGCCGCGACCTGGCGCGCGCGCTCGTGCGCGTCCTGTACGGCCAGGGCGCGCGCCTGCGCCGCGGCGGCATCTGGCTCATCGAGCCTGAAATGAACGTCCCGCACGACATTGGCGCCGGCGCCGACGGCGGTATCGACGATACGGCCGACCGCGCTGACATCCCGGGTCTTTAGTTGTACGAGGTTCGTTACGCGGTAACCGACGACCCGGGCGCCCGTCGCGCCGCGCTCCTGCGCCTCGGCTATCGGATCGATGCTATAGCTGATCGTCTGCACGTCGGCGTCAGCCACGCCGACGTTCTTCATGGAGGCGAGAACGTCGCGCATCGTGCGGTCGACCTGCGCGGTGGCGTCGGCGAGACTCGCCGTCCGGACTTCGACCCCGAGTGCCACGGCCGCGATATCCGGGCGCGCGCGGACCCGGCCGGTCCCGGTCGTCACGATCCCCCGCTCCTCCACCGTCCGGGCGGCGATCGCCGCGCATCCCGGGACCGCGATCACGATGAGGCAGAGTGCGCAAGCCAGACGACGCATCTACCCGACCGTAGGCCGCGGACACGGCCGCGTCAAGGCGCATCGGAGCCGCGCGAGACGTTCTCGTAGCGCCGGCGTGTGTGTCCCGAATCGAGTCGACGCGGCGGCGACTGCCGATCGCGCTGAGCAGTCGGCAACTCGCGCGCAGCCCGGGAGCGTGGACCGATCGCCGGGTGTCACGGCAGCAGCACACCGGAATCGATAATGTGTACTGGTACGCCGTATTCCCTGGACAGTTCGCGCTACGCCGGGGAGCCACCGGTGTGATCCGTCCGCGGCGAGACGACGATCATCACCTCCGAAGCAGTCGGGAGCTCGTCGGCTATTACGTTCACGCCCGCGACGATGAGATCGGACATATCAGCGATTTCTTGATGGACGAGAGATCGTGGGCTATTCGCTACGCCGTCGTCGATACGCGGAACTGGTGGCCGGGGAAGATCGTGCTCGTCCCCGTCGAATACATTCTCTGGGTCAGCTGGGGCGCGGCGACGATCTACGTGGATCTGTTCAGATCGACGATTGGCAATGCGCCGCCATACGACCCCGATCGGGCGCTGAAGGGGCGTGACGAAACTCGTCTTCTCGAATACTACGACCACTCCAAACAACGACACATGCAGGCTCAGGCCTGAGGAGACTAGAAGGTCGTGTGGGCAGTGGTGGAGGCGATCACGCCCGGCCCGGCTAAGACGCGGTCTGCGGCTCCACGGCGGTCGGAGGCAGAAGGATGATCTCGATGCGTCGATTGTGCCGGCGGCCGGCCTCCGTCGCGTTGGTCATCACGGGATCGGTGTCGGCCCGGCCCGTCGCTTCCATGCGCGCCGGCGCGATGTGGGCGTGATCGATGAGGCGCTGCACGACGCTGGTGGCGCGCGCCGTCGACAGCTCCCAGTTGCTCGCGAAGCGCGACCGGAGCTCCTCGCCGACCGGCACGTCGTCGGTATGGCCTTCGATGCGGATCCGCCGGTCCGGCATCCCGGCCAGCACGGCGCCGAGCTTGTCGATGACCTGCGCGCCGTCTGGCGTGAGCCGTGCCTGCCCACTCGGAAACAGGACCCGATCGCTGATCGCCACGGTGACCTGGGCGTTGGCGCGCTCGAGCGCAACGTCCTTGTCGGCGATTTCCTGCCGGAGCGAGCTGACGAGTCGCTCGTACGCCGCCTCCATCTCCGCTCGCGCGGCGTCCTCCGTCTGCCGACGCGTATCCAGCTCCTGCTCGAGCGCCGAGACCTGCTCGCGCGATGCGGCCAGCTCGCGGGAGAGGACCGTCCGATCTGCAGTCACCGCCGCCAGCTCGTCACCGAGCGCACTCGCGGCCGCCTCCAGCCCGGTGACCTCCTGTCGGTGTTGTGCCTCCAGCTGGGCAGTTCGCTCGTCCTGCTCGCGCACGCGCGCGGACAATTCGGTGTTCACCGCGGTGAGGTCGGCGACGCGTTGTGCGAGGGCGTCGGGCATCGAGGGCTCGATACTGCGGTCCATCGACGCGACGTCGGGCGTGGATGACGCCGGGGGCACCGGAGGCAGATCCACGAACACCAGCCGAGGCGCGAGCGTGCTCGTACTGTCACCCGGTCCCCACGCGGTGAGTGCGGCGCCCAGGACGGTTGCATGGACGAGACCGGAAAGGACGATGAAGGCAGCCGGGCGCGCGTACGAGGATCGAGAGGAGCGGCGCGCGTGGGCTCGGCGTCGCGAGCGTTCAGGCTCCATGCTTCATCCTACCGTCGGGCGCGGCGCACGTCGAGCGGACGTCACGGGCCGCGCGTCCGAGCCGGGCATAGCGCCGACGGCTCGTCGCATCGGCGACACATTGTCGCACCGCAGCGACGCGAGCCGGATTGAATGCGCAAGGCCGTGGCTCGGAAGACGCGCCGAGGCCGGTGTCGCGGCCTGGCAGAAATCTTGCCACGTCGTGCGCGACAGCACGTGATCGGCTGGCCCCGAAAACGTTCCGACGGCGAACCGCCAAGAGGAGTGACGCATCGGCCGGGCTTCGTTTCTTCTGATCGCGACGCTCGCTCTCACAGTCCCCGCCGTCCTCGCGCCGCGAGACGGCCGAGCGCAAACACCACGGCGCGCGCCGCCGGTAACGGGCAGCCAGTTCGTTGCTGAGCAGTGGCGGCTTCGCGGAGTCGTGCTGGCCGAGTCAGCACGATTCGCGGTGCTGCAGCACGCGGGCAGCTTGCGCCAACAGGTGCTGCGCGTCGGCGACGCCGTCGACCGCGGAGTCGCGGTGGCGTCCATCGATTCCGACCGAGTCGTCCTGGACGCCGAGGGACGCGCAATCACCCTGCGCCTCGCTCATGGAGGCGAACGTGTCTCTGGCCGGCGGCCGGTGCCGCGCCGGTTGCCGGCCGCCATCACCAATCGGCGCGGCGGCTAAGCGCGCCGCCGGCAGCGCTCCACGAGCGGGGCGCATCCCCAGCTCCTCGCCGATCTCCTGAGCCTGGTCCAGCTCGGCCTGGGCCGCGCTCACCTCGCCGGCCGCCGCTTCGACGTCGGCGAGGGCGAGCCGTGCCCAGCCCTCGCACGCGCGCTCGCCCTGGCGCTGGGCCGACGCAAGCGCCTCGGCGAGCGTGTTTCGCGCAGCAGCGCGCTCGCCGAGTGCGAGCTGCGCCAGCGCGAGAGTGGCGCTAGTGAGCTCCGTTGGTGGCGGCCGGAGTCGTGCGCACCATGACTTCGAGCGGGCCGCTCGCCGTCCCCATGTAAAGCGAGCGATGAGGAAACGGGATCTCGATGCCGCGCGCATCGAACGCCTTCTTGAGGCGCCGCCGATACTCGCGCCCCACGTCCCACTGCCGCATCGGCGCCGTCTTGAGGCGCGCC
>DASTCJ010000017.1:0-11272 GCA_035605575.1 Candidatus Methylomirabilota bacterium | reverse complement strand
GCTCGCCGGCACCACGCAGAACGACATCCTCAAGGAGTTCATCGCGCGCGGCACGTGGATCTATCCGGTGGAGCCGTCGCTACGGCTGGTCGGCGATCTGATCGAGTTCTCCGCCAGGCGCTACCCGCGCTCCAATCCCGTCTCGGTCTGCGGCTATCACATCCGCGAGGCAGGCTGCACGACGGCCCAGGAGATGGCCTACGGCCTCTGCATCGCCGCCGCCTACGTCGACATGATGACGCGGCGGGGCATGGGCGTGGACGACTTCGCCCCGCGCATCTCGTTCAATTTCACCGCGTGGGGCAAGATCTTCGAGGAAGTGGCGAAGTTTCGCGCCGGCCGCCGGCTCTACGCGCGGATGCTGCGCGAGCGCTTCGGGGCGCGGAGCCCGAAGTCGTGGATGTTCCGCACGCTGATCGGTGGCGGCGGCTCGGCCTTCGTGGTGCAAGAGCCGGAGAACAACATCGTGCGCGGCGCCTACATCGCGCTCGCCGCGGCCCTCAGCGGCGCTCAGACGATGGCGCTGCCGACCTACGACGAGGCCTACACGATTCCGTCGGCGAAGGCCCAGCTCATCGCGCTGCGCACGATGCAGATCTGCGCCGAGGAGTCCGGCGCCGCCGACACCGTCGATCCGCTGGCCGGGTCGTACTACGTCGAGTCGCTGACCAATGCCATGGAGGAGCAGATCAACGCCGAGATCGGCGCCGTCGAGCGGATGGGCGGCATCGTGGACGCCGTGAAGACCGGCGCCATCCAGGCCGAGGTCGCGCGCCAGGCGTACCGCTTCGAGCAGAAGCTCGCTGCCGGCGAGATCCCGAAGGTCGCCGTCAACTGTCACGTCGGCGACGCCGCCGCCGAGGCCGACCGCGAGGTGGAGCTCTACGCCTTCGATCCGGCCGTGGCGGCCACGCAGGTCACGGCCCTCGCGCGCGTCCGCCGCGAGCGCGACGATCGCGCCGCGCGGGCCGCGCTGCGCCGATTGAGCGAGACGGCGCGCGGCACGACGAATCTCATGGAGCCCATCATGGAGGCGGTGAAAGCGTATGCGACGCTCGGCGAGATCAACCGCGCGATGAAGGATGTCTTCGGCGAGCACAAGGAGCCGGTCAAATGGTAAACGCGGCGCGATTCGCGCAGGGCATGACGTTCGCGCAGTACGTGCAGTTCGTCGGGACGCCGCAGAATCTCGGGCGCGAGGGCTCGCAGACGCCGCGTCGCGACTGGAGTGAGTACCTGCGAACGGCCTATGACGCCATTCGGCTGCCGCCCGCCCACGAGTCCGCCTGGAAGTGGCTGGTCGCGCAGCCCGAGGGGCCGGCCAAGGCGCTCGCGATCTCCGAGGAGTGGTCGTCGGATTGCCGCCGCGACATCCCGCTGCTGGCAAAGCTCGCCGACACGGTCGGGCTCGAGGCGCGAATCTTCACGCGCGACGGCCAGACGATGGGACGCGGGCCGAAGCCGGAGCCGGACTCGCCCAATGCCGATCTGATGGCCGAGCACCTCAATCAGCGCGGCGGTCAGACGTTCCAGTCGATCCCGGTCATCGTCTTCTACACGAAGGAGCTGAAACCGCTCTATCGCTACACGGAGTTTCCCGCCGTGTACCGCAAGGATCGCATCCGCGGCTCGCTCAACGCCGCCCGGCCCGGTGAGACGCCGCCTCAGGCGAAGCAGCGTGCCGACAAGGAGTTCATGGAGATGCTCGGCTCGCCCTTCTTCGACGTCTGGCGCGCGGCGGCCCTCGACGAGTGGACGGCGATGCTGTACGAGCGGCTGCGCGTCGGCTCGCTCGCATGAGGCTCGAAGGCGCGTGAGCCTGGCGGTCATCGGCAAGGCGACGCCGAAGAAGGACGGCGCCGACAAGGTCACCGGACGCACGCGCTTCCTGCACGATCTCGTCGTGCCGCGCATGGTCGCCGGCAAGATCCTCCGCGCGCGATACCCGCACGCGCGGCTGGTGCGCATCGATACGCGGCGGGCCGCCGCGCTGCCGGGTGTGCTGGCCGTGCTCACCGCCACCGACGTCGAGCAACACGCATTCGGGTTCGCCAAGGATCAGACCGCGCTCAAGGCGGGCAAGGTGCGGTGCATCCGCGACGAGGTGGCCGCCGTGGCCGCGGAGACGCCGGCCATCGCCGAGGAGGCGCTCGCGCTGATCGAGATCGAGTACGAGCCGCTGCCCGCGGTCTTCGATCCCGAGGCCGCGCTCCGGGCCGACGCCGTGCGCATCCACGCCGAGCGCGCCGACAACGCCACCGACCTCCGCTACCAGTTCACTCACGGCGACGTCGACCGCGCATTCGCGACGGCGGCGGCCGTGGTGGAGGGCGAGTACCGCCTGAACTTCGTCACCACCGCCTGTCTCGGCACCATGGTCGCCATCGCCGACTGGGACGCCCAGGACACCCTGACGATGTGGTCCACCACGCAGGTGCCGTTTCTCTACCAGCGCGAGCTGGCGCAGGCGCTCGGCATCACGGGTGATCGCATTCGCGTGCTGCAGCCGGCCGTGGGCGGCAACTTCGGTCGCGGGCTCGATCTCTATCCGATCGACGTGATCGCGGCCCTGCTCGCGCGGCGCGCACGCCGCCCGGTGAAGATCGAGTTCGAGCGTCTGGAGGAGTTCGTGGCCAGCCCGACGCGCGAGCCGTGCACGATCCGGCTGCGCACGGCCGCGGATGCGACCGGCCGTCTGCTCGCGCGCGATTGTCACGTGGTGATCGACAACGGCGCGTACGTGTCCTGGGGGTCCACGACGCCGTACGTGATGCTCTCGACGGTGGCCGGCCTCTATCGCGTGCCGAACGTGCGCTTCGACACGACCATCGTGTACACGAACAACCCGTACTCGGGCTCGATGCGTGGGTACGGCAATCTCGAATCCACCTTCGCCGTCGAGTCGCAGATGGACGACCTGGCCGATCGGCTCGGCGTCGATCGGCTCGAGCTCCGGCGGCGCAACGCGAGCCAGGCCGGCGACGTCAACCCGCAAGGGTTCGTGATCGGCTCCTGCGCGATGCGCGAATGTCTCGAGGCGGCGGCGGAGGCGGTGACCTCCGACGCGCCGCCGCTTCGCGCCGGAATGAAGCGCGGCGTCGGCTACGCGGCGATGTTCCACGTCGGCGGCGGCGCGCGGATCTATCGGTCCGACGGCTGCGGCGCCATCGTCAAGATGGATGACTTCGGCAAGGTGTCGGTGCTCACGGGCGCCACCGAGATCGGCCAGGGCTCGGAGACCGTGCTGGCCATGATCGTGGCCGAGACGCTCGGCGTGCCGCTCGAGCGCGTCGACGTCGTGAACTCCGACACCGCCGTCAAGCCGTGGGACGTCGGCGCCCATGCGAGCCGCACCACGTTCATCGCCGGCAACGCCGCACGGCTGGCCGCGGAGAAGCTGCGCGGGCAGCTGCTGGCGATGGCCGCCGCGCAGCTCGAGGAGCCTGCGGAGCGGCTGGTCGCGCGCGACGGGTTCGTGCTGGTGGCCGCCGAGCCGCAGCGCCGGCTCCCGTACGAGCGCGTGGCCCGCGGGGGTCATTACCAGACGGGCGGGCGCACGCTGGTGGCCGAGGCGTTCTACGATCCGCCGACGGAGATGCTCGACAAGGATCTGCGCGGCAACGTCTCGGCCGCGTACGGCTTCGCGGCGCAGGCGGTGCTGCTCGACGTCGACCCCGAGACGGGCCGTATCGAGGTCCGACGCGTGGCCTCGGCGCACGACGTCGGCCGCGCGCTCAACCCGCTGGCCGCCGAGGGCCAGATCCACGGGGGCATCCACATGGGGCTCGGTTACGCGCTCAGCGAGCGGCTCGTGGTCGAGGAAGGCCAGGTGCTCACGGCGACGTTCATGGACTACGCCGTGCTCAAGGCGAGTGACATGCCCGAGCTGCGGGTCCGGCTCATCGAGACGAACGACACGGAGGGCCCGTTCGGCGCCAAGGGCCTGGGCGAGTCCGGCGTGATCCCGACGGCGGCTGCCGTCGCCAACGCCGTCCGCGACGCCATCGGCGTGCGCTTCACGGAGCTGCCGATCACGCCGGCGCGCGTGCGCGCGGCGCTGGTGGAGCAGGCGTGAAGCTCTTCGGCGGCGTGCGCGTCCTCGATCTGTCGCGGATGCTCGCCGGTCCCTATGGCTCGATGCTGCTCGGCGATCAGGGCGCGGAGGTGATCAAGATCGAGGAGCCCGACGGCGGCGATCCCATGCGCGTGATGGGGCCGCCGTTTCTTCCCGACGGCGAGTCGGCGTACTTTCTCGCCGTCAATCGCAACAAGAAATCGCTCGCGCTCGATCTGACGACCGACGCCGGTCGCCGCGTCTTTCACGACCTGGTCGCGCACGCCGACGTCGTGTGGGAGAACTTCCGGCCGGGCGTGATGGCGCGCCTCGGCTGCGACTATCCCGTCCTGGCCGCGCTGAATCCCGGGCTCGTGATGTGCTCGATCTCTGCCTATGGTCAGGACGGACCGTACCGCGACTGGCCGGCGTTCGACCTGGCGCTGCAGGCGATGGGCGGCGCCATGTCCCTCACCGGTGAAAAGGGGCGCGATCCCGTGAGGATGGGGCTGCCGATCGGCGATCTCGCCGGCGGCATGTTCGGTGCGTTCGCGGTGGCCGGCGCGCTCTTTCGCCGCGCGCGCACGGGTCGGGGCGCCCACGTCGACCTCTCGCTGCTCGACTGCCAGGTCTCGCTCCTCTCGTACCTCGCGCAATATTTCTGGACGGACGGCACGGTCCCCGGTCCTCTCGGGTCGGCCCACGCCTCCGTGGTGCCGTACCAGGCGCTCGCCACGCAGGACGGCCATCTGATCGTCGCCATCTTCGCCGAAAAGTTCTGGACCGGATTCTGCCGCGCGATCGAGCGCTCGGAGTGGGCGAACGATCCTCGCTTCCACACGAATCGCGAGCGCGTCGCGCACCGCGATACCTTGATGCCGCTCGTCGAGGAGCGCTTCACCGAGCGCACCACCGAGGACTGGCTGGCGCGGCTGCGTGCGGAAGGCGTGCCGGCGGCGCCGATCCAGAGCGTCGATCGCGTGCTCAGCGATCCCCAGGTACGCCACCGGCGCATGGTGGTGGAGCTCGCACATCCCGCGCACGGCGCGCTGCCGACGCTCGGGACGCCGATCAAGCTCGCCGGCGAACGGGATTTGGCCGTGACCGTCGCGCCGGGGCTGGGGCAACATACGGACGAGATCCTCACCGAGCTGCTCGAATATTCGGGCGAGTGCGTCGCCGCGCTTCGCCAGCAGGGAGTCGTCACGTGAACGTCGCCGTTCTCGGAGGCAGCCACGGAGCGTACGCCAGCGCCGCGGACCTGACGCTCGCCGGCCACCGCGTCCGCGTGTGGCGTCGGCGCAAGGAGGACGTCGCGCCGCTGGCGGGCGGCATCACGCTGACGGCGGAAGGGCGGCAGGGCGTGGCCAAGCTGGACCGCGTCACCGCGGATCTGCGCGAGGCCGTGGACGGCGCCGACGTGGTCGTCGTCCCGCTGCCGGCCACCACGCACGAGGACATCGCCCGACGCCTGGCCAGCGTGCTGACGGAGCGGCAGGCCGTGCTGCTCACGCCCGGCACGCTGGGCTCGTTCGTGGTCGCGCGCGAGATCGCGCGGGCCGGCGGCACGCTGCCATTCGCCATCGCGGAAACGGCGACGCTGCCCTACCTGACGCGCAAGACCGGGCCGGCGGCCGTGGCCGCGCCCGTGCGCGCCGCGAACCTCCCCGTCGGCGTGTTCCCTGCCACCCGTTCGAAGGAGACGCTCGCGCGCGTGAGCGAGCTGTTTCCCGCCACGCGGCCATGCGCCGATGCCATCGACGTCGCGCTGAACAACGCAGGGCAGGTGATCCACCCGCCCCTCGTGCTCGTGAACGCGGGCGCCATCGACAGCGGGCGCTTCGACATCCACGCGGCGGGCACCACGCCGAGCGCGCGCACGCTCATCGAGGCGGTCGACCGCGAGCGCGTGGCCACGCGCAACGGCTGGGGCTATCCGGCGCCGCACTACGAGCTCGCCACCTATTACGACGACGCGCGCGCCGCCGAAGGCCTCTATGGCGCGGGCGCGAAGGCCAAGCTCGTGGCCAGCGGTCTCTGGAGCGAGGTGCTGACGTTCGAGCATCGCTACGTCACCGAAGACGTCGTCCTCGGCCTGCCGCTCTTCGAGTCGGCGGCGCGCACCGTCTCCGTCGCCTCGCCGACCATCTCGGGTCTCCTCGGCGTCTTCGGGGCACTGCTCGGAAAGCCGCTCGCCGGTGGCGGCCGCGACCTGGATCATCTCGGCCTCGGCGAGCTGACGCTGCGCGAGGTGCGCGAGCTGTTCCACACGGGCTGGACGTCGCCGACGTGGCGGCGGCTCGTGCGATGACGCCGGCCGGCTACATCCTGATTCGGCCGGAGACGCTCGCCGCGCTGCAGAAAGCCGTGGAAGCCGCGCTCGGTCCCGCCGCCGCCGAGTGCGTCGCCGCCGGCGGGCGGGCGGGCGGCGCGCGGGCCACGACCGCGTTGCGTGGGGCGGCGCGCGCCCGGGTGGAGCGACTGCTCGGGCAGGGCGCCGCCATCGGCTGGGGACAGTTTCGGCTCGAGCATCTGACCGACACGTCGCTCGCGGTGACCGTCGACGGCTCGCCGTTCGCGCGCGCGTATGGCGGCGCGCGCGCGCCGGTCTGTCATCTCACGCGCGGCGTCCTCGAAGCGCTCGCCGCGCGCGTGTTCGAGCGGCGGGGCCGCGTGAGCGTGATCGAGACGGCGTGCGCGGCGACGGGGGCGGCGCGGTGCCGGTTCCAGACGGTGGACGTGTGACGGCGGCCACGCTCGTCCACGTCGTCGTGTCCGGTCTCGCCACCGGCGCGATCTACGCGCTCATGGCGCTGTCCCTGGTCATCATCTACAACGCCACCCGCACGCTGAATTTCGCGCAGGGCGAGATGCTCATGGTCTCCACCTTCATCGGCTGGGCGGCGCAGCGCGCGTTTCACCTTCCGTTGATCGCGACGCTCCTGGTCGCCCTGCTGGCGGCCGCGCTCATGGGCTGGGTCATCGAGCGTACGATCATCCGGCGCGCGATCGGCGCCACGCACTGGGACGTCCTCATCATCACGCTGGGGCTCTCGCTGATGCTGCGGGCGGCCGCCGGGCTCGCCTGGACGCACGACGAGTTTCCGTTTCCCTCGTTCTTCGACACCCACCCGATCGCTCTTGGCGCCGTGCGCCTGACGCCGGTCTCGCTCGGGATCATCGCGGCCTCCCTCGCGCTGATGGCGGTTCTCTATGCGCTGTTCACGGGCACGCGACTGGGCCGCGCCATGCGCGCGGTGGCGCAGAATCAGCGCGCGGCGCGACTCATGGGCATCAGCGTCGAGCGAGTCTACTCGCGCGCGTGGATCCTGGCGGCGATGGTCGGCGCGGTGGCCGGCGTGCTGGTGGCGCCCGTGGTCTTTCTCTCGTCGAAGATGGGTTTGATCGTGATCAACGGCTTCACGGCGGCGGTGATCGGCGGTTTCGGCTCCATGCCGGGCGCGGTGCTCGGAGGCATGCTGCTCGGCGTGATCGAGAACCTCGCGCCGCTCTATCTGCCGTCGGGCATCCGCTACTCCGTGCCGTTTCTCGTGCTGATCGCCATTCTCCTGGTGCGCCCGGCCGGCCTGCTCGGGCGCCTGGCGCCGAGAAAAGTGTGACGCGCGGACGCGCGCTCGTCGCGGCTGTGGTGTTGCTGCTCGGCGTGTGGCCGTGGGTGGCGCCGCGCTACTTCGTGTTCCTCGCCAGCGTCGTCCTGGTCAACGCGATCGTCGCCATCGGCCTCAACTTGCTCTCCGGCTACACGCACCAGCTCTCGTTCGGTCATGCCGGCTTCTTCGCGGTCGGGGCCTACACGACGGCCGTGCTCACGCTGCGCGCGCCTGACTTGCCGGTGCCGCTCACGCTGGCGCTGGCCGGCGGCGTCACCGCCGCCGTCGGGCTCGCGTTCGGCATTCCGTGCCTGCGTCTGGACGGTCTCTACCTCACCATGGCCACGCTCGCGTTCGGATTCGTCATCACCGAGGCGATTCTCAACCTCGACACGCTCACGCGAGGCGCCGACGGCCTGCGCGTGCCCGCCGGCCGTCTGGGACCGCTCACGCTCGCCAGCGATACCGCGCGCTACTATCTCGTCGCCGTCATCGCGGCGGTCATGGTCGCGGCCGCCCTGAACCTCGTGCGCACGCGAACGGGCCGGGCGTTTCTGGCCATTCGCGAGAGCGAGATCGCCGCGCAGGCGAGCGGGGTGCCGGTGGCGACCTATCGCGCCCTCGCGTTCGGGCTGTCGGCGTTCTACACGGGCGTGGCGGGCGGGCTCTTCGCCTTCGTCGTCGGCTTCCTCTCACCCGACGCCTTCGACGTGTTCCTTTCGGTCGATTTCGTGGTGATGATCATCGTCGGCGGGCTCGGCTCGGTGCCGGGCTCGGTCATCGGGGCCGCCGTCGTGACTCTGCTGCACGACGGCCTGGCCAGCTTCCAGAACTACCGGCCGCTGATCTTCGGCGCCCTCCTCATCGCCTGCATGCTGTTCATGCCGGGCGGCGTGATGCGAGCGGTGAGCCGCGTCGCGCGCCGGTGAAGGAGATCGTCATGCGCTTCGTCGTCTCGCTGGTCGGCCTCGTCCTGCTCCTCGTCGCCGTCCCGGTGGCCGCCCAGCAAGGGGTGAGCGACACCGAGATCGTGCTCGGCTGCTCGAACTCGTTTTCGGGGCCGCTGGCCTTCACCGGCGAGCAGGCCACCCGGTTCGGCGTCGATCTCTACTTCAAGGTCGTCAACGACGCGGGCGGCATCAACGGCCGCAAGGTGCGGACCATCTATTACGACGACGGCTACAAGCCCCAGGAGGCCGTGGCCAATACCCGCAAGCTGGTCGAGCAGGATCGCATCTTCGCCGTCATCGCACCGCAGGGCACGCCGCCGGTCATGGCCACGCTCGAGTACCTCGAGGAGAACCGCGTGCCGCTGCTGTTCCCCTTCCAGGGCTCGCCGGTGATCCGCGGCAAGAAGTACGTCTTCAGCGGCATGACGCTCTACGATCGCCAGTCGCGCATGATGATCGACTACCTCGTCGGGCAGCGGGGCTTGAAGAGCTTCGGCGCGCTCTATCAGGACGACGACTACGGCAAGAGCTTCCTCGCCGCCTTCGAGAAGGACTTGGCCCGACACAATCTCAAGCTGACGGCGACGGAATCGGTCAAGCGCGGCGTCACCGACGTCAGCGCGCAGATGGCCAAGCTTCGCGCGGCCGGGCCGCAGGCGGTGTTCCTCGTGCTGACGCCGGGGCCCGGCGCCCAGGCATTGAAGGAACGGCAAAAGATCGGGTGGACGGACGCGGTGATGGTCTCCTCGGGGCCGCTCACCGACGAGAAGTACCTCGCCCTCGCCGGCGACGCCGCCGAGGGCGTGGAGGGGCTCTCGCTCTGGCCCGATCCGGTGACGTCGGAGCTGCCGGGGATGAAGGCCTACCGCGCGGCCATGCAGAAGTACTTCGCGAGCAACGAGCCCAACCGGTATTCGCTGTCGGGCTATTTCGCGGCGATGCTCTTCACCGAAGGTGCCAAGCGCGCCGGCAAGAACCTGACGCGTGAGTCGCTCATCGCCGCGCTGGAGGGCATCAACGGATTCCAGAGCGGCATCCTGCCGCCGGTCAGCATCGGCGCCGACCACGAGACGCAGCGCCAGGGCTTCTGGGTGCGCGTGGAGAAGGGCCGGTTCAAACAGCTCACCGACTGGCTGAAGTCGGAGTAGGGGTGGCGCGGCTCGCCGTCGAGGATCTGTCGATCGCCTTCGGCGGCCTCGCCGCGCTGAGCGGCGTGAGCTTCGAGGCGGCCGACGGCGAGATCGTCGCCCTCATCGGTCCCAACGGCGCGGGCAAGTCCACGGTCTTCAACGTGGTGACCGGGCTCTACCGGCCGTCCCGCGGGCGCGTCACCTTCGACGGCGCCGATCTCCTGAGGCTGGCGCCGCACGAGATCGCGGGCCATGGCGTCGCGCGCACGTTCCAGAACACGGAAGTATTCAAGCCGCTCAGCGCGCTCGATAACGTGCTGGTCGGCGAGCACCGGCGCTTCCGCGCGGGCCCGCTGGCGGCGCTCGCCTGGCTGCCCCGCGTCGCACGCGAGGAGCGCGAGGCGCGGGCGCGGGCGCGCGCGCTGCTCGCGCGTGTCGGGCTCGACGACGTTGCCTCCGTCGAGGCGGGCAGCCTGCCGCTCGGCCGCCAGAAGCGGCTCGAGATGGCGCGCGCGCTCGCCACGAGTCCTCGCTGCCTGCTCCTCGACGAGCCGGCGGGGGGCCTCAATCCCACCGAAACGCGCGCGCTGATGGAGCTCATCGTGCACCTGCGCGAGGAGCTGCGGCTGACCATCGTCGTGGTGGAGCACGACATGGATCTCGTGATGTCCATCTCCGATCGCGTGCTCGTGCTGCACTACGGCAAGAAGATCGCCGAGGGCAAGCCGCGCGAGATCGCCGGCGATCCGGCCGTCCTCGAGGCCTACCTCGGCGGGACCGACGACTGATGCTCGAGGTCAGAGACGTGAGCGTCGCGTACGGCCATCGCCGCGCTCTCGAGGACGTCTCGCTGCGTGTGGCCGAGGGCGAGATCGTCACCCTGCTGGGCGCCAACGGCAGCGGCAAATCGACGATGCTGCGCGCGATCTCGGGTCTCGTCCGAGCGCAGCGGGGACGCATCCTGTTTCGTGGAGAGGACATCACCGGGGTCAGCGCAGATCGCATCGTCGCCGCCGGCCTCGGCCACGTTCCCGAGGGACGCGAGATCTTCGTCGACTTCAGCGTGCGCGAGAACCTCCTGGTCGGTGCCCACCTCGTCCCGCGCGGTGAGCTGACCGCGCGGCTCGAGGCGGCATGGCAGCTGTTTCCGATGCTGCGCGAGCGCGACGGCCAGCGCGCGGGGACGCTGTCCGGTGGCGAGCAGCAGATGCTGGCGATCGCGCGCGCGCTGATGGCGCGACCGCGCCTGCTGCTGCTCGACGAGCCGTCGCTGGGCCTGGCGCCGCGCCTCACGCGCGAGATCTTCCGTGTGATCGAGCGGATCAACGCCGGCGGCGTGACCGTGCTCCTCGTCGAGCAGAACGCGCGCCGCGCGCTGGCCGTGGCCGGGCGCGGGTACGTGCTGGAGACCGGTCGGATGGTGCTCGCCGGCCCGAGCGCCCAGCTCGCGAGTGATCCCCGCATTCGCGCCGCGTATCTCGGTCTGGCCGAGGCGAAGCCGCGATGAGCGCAACCATGTGGGCCCCC
>DASTCJ010000178.1:0-9553 GCA_035605575.1 Candidatus Methylomirabilota bacterium | reverse complement strand
GGGTCGTCGGTGGCGATCGAGGCGCTGCTGCGGCTGGCCGAGCTCACCGGCGATCGAGCATACGCGCAGCGCGCGGTGGCCGCGCTGCGGCCCATGGCCGATCTGATGTCGCGCCACCCGACTGCCTTCGGGCGCTTCCTGTGCGCCCTCGATTTTCACCTCGGCCCGCGCACCGAGCTGGCCCTCCTCGCGCCGCGCGCCATAGAGGAGGTGGCGCCACTCGCGCGCGAAGCGTTCAAGCGCTACCTGCCGAATCTCGTGGCGGCAGGGGCGGTGGCCGCTTCGCCGCAGGCGGCGGCCGGCATTCCGCTCCTCGAGGGACGCGGCGTGGTCGACGGCAAGCCGACCGCGTACGTCTGCCGCAACTATGCGTGCGAGCTCCCGGTGACCGAGGTGTCGGCGCTCGGCCACCAGCTGGACGCCGCTGCATAGGATGCGCAGCCTGATCGTCGCATCGCTCGTCGTCGCCATCGCCGGCTGTGCCGAGCTCGACCAAACTCTGAAGCAGCTACCGCAAGGCGTGGCAAACACGTCGACACTCGGCGACGCTCGAATCGGCGCGGCGCTTAAGGAAGCACTTCAAGTCGGCACCGAGAACGCCGTCAGGCTCACCGGGCGTCCTGACGGCTACTTCCGGAACGAGGCGATCAAGATCCTGCTGCCCGAGCAGCTCCGGTCGCTCGAGAAGTCGCTCCGCGCCGTGGGCTTCGGCCCCCAGGTCGACGACCTCGTGCTCGGGATGAACCGCGCGGCGGAGCGGGCGGCGCCGCAGGCCAAGCAGATCTTCTGGGACGCCATCGGCGCCATGACGATCGACGATGCCCGCAGCATCCTCGGCGGCGCCGACACCGCCGCGACCGATTACTTCGAGGCGAAGACCTCGGATGCGCTCACAAGGGCCTTCCGGCCGATCGTGGAGACGTCGATGCGCGAGGTCGGCGTGACGCGGCAGTACACCGAGCTGTACCGGCGCGCGCAGGCGATCCCCTTCCTGAACGTGGAGGCGTACGACCTCGACCGGTACGTCGTCACGCGCGCGCTCGACGGCCTCTTTCACGTGGTCGGCGAGGAGGAGAAGAAGATCCGCACCAATCCCGCGGCGCGCGTCACCGAGCTGCTGCGCGACGTGTTCGGCCGCCGTTAGCGGTACGCGCAGGGTGGCACCGGTGTCCGGTAGGGCGCCTGCGTCAGGTGGCCGCCGGGGGCGAAGAGACGCAGCTGCTCGGGCGGGGGAGCCGCGGCAAGCCGGCGTCCGCGCAGCGACAAGTAAAACGCGGCGCGTACCGTGTCGACGCCGGCGTCCCTGAGATCTTGCACTCCCCGCAGGACCGTGTGCGTTCGTGCTTCGACGAGTCGCCTCGCCGTGGTCGGCCCGACGCCCGGGACGCGGACGAGCGTTTCGTACGGCGCCCGCGTGAGCTCGAGCGGGAACTGTTCGGGGTGTGCGCGCGCCCACGCCGTCTTCGGGTCGAGATCGAGCGCAAGATTGCCGTCGGGCTCGAACGCGAGCTCGCCGAACGCGAAGCCGTATTGACGAAGCAAGTGCTCCGCCTGGTAGAGCCGCAGCTCGCGCGCCGCCGGCGTGGCCGGACGATTCTCGAGGGGAGTCCCGGCCACGGGCTGGAACGCGCTGAAGTGCGCGTGGTGCAGCAGTCGCTGGCGCTCGAGGCCGGCGACGACGTCGAGGATCTCGCGGTCTCGCTCCCCGGCCGCGCCCACGACGAACTGCGTCGTCGTGCCTGACGCGCGCAGCGCGCCCGGCTCCTCGCGACGACGCGCGAGCTGACGGGCGGCGCGCGCGAGCTTCGGCAGCAGATCGCCCTCGAAATCCTTCTCGCGCGCGAGCTGACGCACGTAGCTGCTGGCGGGCGCCTCGAGGTTGACGGAGATGCGCGTGGCCAGACGCGCCGCCTCATCGACCTGGGCCGGCTCGGCGCCGGGCAGGAGCTTGATGTGGAGGTAACCGGTGAAGCCCTCGCGGCGGCGCAGCAAATCGAGCGTCGCGAGCATGCGATCGGTGGCGCGGTACGGTCGGCCCGGAACGCCCGACGTGAGAAACAGTCCCTGTGCGAGACCCTTGCGATGCACCTCCATGAACGTTCGCGCCGTCTCCTCCGGCGTGATCGTCGCGCGCGGAACGTTCCCCCCGCAGAACGTCGGGCAGTAGCCGCAGGAGAGCGAGCACGCGTTGGTCTGCATGACGCGCATGAGGTTCGTCGTCCCCCCGCCGGGCACCCGCACGGCGGCGATGCCGACGGAGGCGAGGGGCCGTGAGCCGACGCGGACCGGTCGGTGCAGACCAGGCGCACCGTCTCGATCGGCGAGCGCGGACTCGGACAGCAACTCCATCCGGCGCCGGAGGTCCATGCCGGATGAATACTATACAAAAGACGAGTAGTCTAGTCCCTCGGCAAGAAACCCTCGGTCATCGCGTTGACTTCGGGAGTCCCCGTGCGCGCGATGGCGTTGATCCGCGCTTTCATCTCGGCGAGCGGCCGAAACGGCTTAGCGAGCATCATTTGCGCGAACTCCTTCACCCGTTTCTCGAGCTCGGCAGACGGCACCACCCGATGCACCAGGCCCATCGACCGAGCCTCTTCGGCCGAGTATCGGCGGCACTCGAGGATGATCTCCTTTGCCCGGGCGGGGCCTACCAGGCGCACGAACCTGGTGGTCGAGGCGACGCCGAGCGGCACGCCGAGATCGACTTCGGGAATCCAGAACTGAGCGTCGGCCGCGGCCAGCCGGAAGTCGCACGCGAGCGCCAGGCCCCAGCCGCCACCGACCGCGTGGCCGTTCACGGCGGCGATCGTGATCTGCTCGAGGCCCTCGAGCAGCGTGTTCGCGCGCTCGAATAGCCGCCGGAATTGCGACTTCCGCGTGGCGAACGCCTGCCGCCGCTGCTCGGCGCTCATCGTGCTCTTGAGGCCGGCGTCCGCGCCGGCCGAGAATACCGGTGGCGCGCCGGTCACGACGACAACGCGCACGCTCGCGTCGTCGCGCAGCTGCGCGAATGCCGCGGCGAGCTCGGTGAGCATCTCGTCGCTCAGCGAATTGCGCCGGTCAGGACGCGACAGCATAACGGTTGCGAGCGCGCCATCCCGCGTCAACGTGATGTTGTCACCCATGAACAGCCCCCCGTCTATCTCAGGCCCAGCCGATCTCGGGCCACCTACGGAGCACCCCCATCTATCTCGGGCCACCCACGATCCTCGCCGAGCACGCGCTCCGATAGAGTACGGAGCCACCCCCATCTATCGCGGGCCACCCACGATCCTCGCCGAGCACGCGCTCCGATAGAGTAGACAGCGATATCATAGAGCGCGATGAGCGACGAGGTCATTTGGCGTCCCACTCCGGAGGTGATCGAGCGCGCCCGCATCACGCGTCTCATGCGCTCCCTCGGCGTCACGACGCTCGCGGAGCTCCAGCGGCGCTCGATCGACGATCCCGAGTGGTACTGGAACGGCGTGGTGAAGGACCTCGGTCTCCGCTGGCTCACGCCGTACACGGGGGTTCTCGATGACGCGCGCGGTCCCGCGTGGCCACGCTGGTTTCCCGGCGGGCGCCTGAATTTCAGCGACAACTGTCTCGATCGCAACGTCGACGCCGGCCGTGGCCGGAAGGCCGCGATCGTATGGGAAGGCGACGATGGCCAGACGCGCACGCTCACGTATGCGGAGCTCGCGCGCGAGGTGAACCGGCTCGCCAATGCGCTGCGCACGCTTGGCATCGCCGAGGGTGATCGGGTCGGCATCTTCCTTCCAATGTCGCCGGAGGCCGCCATCGCCACGCTCGCCGTGGTGCGCATCGGCGCCATCTACACGCCGTGCTTCTCCGGCTTCGGCGCCCAGGCGGTTGCCTCGCGTCTTCAAGATTGCGAGGCCAAGCTGCTTATCACCGCCGACGGCTTCCAGCGTCGCGGCCAGATCGTACGCGTGAAGGAGACGGCCGACGAGGCGCTCACGCAGTGTCCGACGGTGCAGCACGTCCTCGTGTATCGGCGCCTGGGCCGCGAGATCCCGTGGACGTCGGGTCGCGATCGCTGGTGGCACGACGCGGTGGCCGAGCAGTCCGATCGTTGCGCGCCGGTAGCCGTCGAATCCGATCATCCGTGCCTCATCATCTACACCTCGGGCACGACGGGACGACCGAAGGGCACCGTCCTCACCCATGGCGGATTCCTGCTCAAGTGCGCGCACGACTTCGCGTACTGTCACGACGTCGGCGACGACGACCGGCTGTTCTGGCTCACCGATCTCGGCTGGTTGATGGGGCCGATGCTCTTCACCGCGGCGCTCGCGCTGGGCGCGACCGCGGTCGTCTTCGAGGGCGTCCCGGACTATCCCAAGCCCGATCGGCTCTGGGCGCTCGCCGAGCGACACACGATCAGCGTGATGGGGATGTCGCCGACGGCGGTACGCTCGCTCATGCCGCACGGGCCGGAGCACGTGCACGCGCACGATCTCAGCTCGCTGCGCATCCTCGGCTCGACGGGCGAGCCATGGAATCCCGAGCCGTATCGCTGGCTCTTCGAGAATGCCGGCAAGGCGCGGATCCCGATCACGAACTACACGGGCGGCACCGAGATCTCGGGTGGCATCCTCGGCTGCTTTCCGATCGCGCCGATCAAGCCGTGTGCGTTTGCCGGGCCGATTCCGGGCATGGCGGCCGACGTCTTCGACGAGGACGGCCGGCCCGTGCGCGGAGCGGTCGGCGAGCTCGTGCTCACCAAGCCGTGGCCCGGAATGACGGCCGGGTTCTGGCGCGACCCTGCGCGCTACGAGGAGACGTACTGGTCGCGCTGGAAAGACGTCTGGGTTCACGGCGACTGGGCCACGATCGACGCCGACGGATTCTGGTACATCCAGGGTCGCTCCGACGACACGCTGAAGATCGCCGGCAAGCGACTGGGACCGGCCGAGGTCGAATCGGTGCTCGTCGGCCATCCCGCGGTCGCGGAGGCCGGCGTGATCGGCGTGCCGCACGAGGTGAAGGGCGAGGCCATCGTGTGCTTCGTAGTCTTGCGACCCGGTCAGACGCCGTCGGAGGCGCTCCGCAAGGAGCTCGCGGAGCGCGTGGCGAATCAGATGGGCAAGGCGCTCAAGCCGGAGAAGGTGCTCTTCACGCGGGATCTGCCGAAGACGCGAAGCGCCAAGATCATGCGGCGCGTGATCCGCGCGACCCACCTCGGCCGCGAGCCTGGCGATCTGTCGTCACTGGAAAATCCGGCGTCGGTGACCGCGGTCACCGAGGCGAGCTCACCGCAGGCCGTATCGAGGGGCGCCACGGCGATGCCGGGGCGCTCCGAGCGATGGAGGGTATGGGGGGCCCTTTCGGGGCCCCCCATTCTAACGACCGCCTGGTCGTGCTTGCCGCGCGGCCCGCCGGCTACCAGCTGATCGCTCGCGGACAGCGCGGGGCGCACGGTCGCGAACGCAATGAGCACGGTGCCGACGGCGAGCGTAACGCGCGTGGCGCCGACGAACTTCGCGGTGACGAAGCTGGTGGCGATGATCGCGACGACGACCTGCATGACCACCGTGAGGTCACTCCAGTATTCCTTCACCGCATCGAGGTTCGCGCCGGCGGCATAGCCGACGGCCACGAAGGCCGCGGCCCATACCATCGCGCCGACGCCGTCCCAGAGGACGAAGCGCCCGAAGGGCAGGCGGCGCGCGCCGGCCATCGGTGCCACCATCATTCGCGCGCCGATCACGAAGCGGCCGAAGATCAGCGTCGTCACGCCTGGCGTCCACCGCTGGCCGATCTTCTTGAACACGCGCTGCCCGTGCAGGCGGCCGATCCAGTAGGTGAGCGCGTCGGCGACGAGTACCCCCGCGGCAGCCGCGATGACGCCCGACGCCGGATCGAGATGGCCCTGACCGGCCAGGCCGCCGAGGGTCAGCAGCAGGAGCTCTCCCGGAATCGGCAGCGCCGCACAGTCGAGCGCGACGGCGGCGAACACGACGATGTATCCGTGGGTGAGGACCAGGCCGACCATCGCGTCGAAGAGCGTCACGCCGCACTCGAAGAGCAAGACAGGTACCAGATTGATCGGCCTCTAACGCCGCGGAATTTCTGGCGGGGAGGTGGCCGCGAACGCGCGGCTGGCGAGGATCTGATCGGGGGCTGGCTAGCCTTTCACGGCGCCCGCGGTGAGCCCCGAGACGTAGTAGTCGAGGAACCAGACGTAGATCACGACGATCGGAACACTGGCCAGAACAGCGCCGGCCATGAGCGACCCCCAGTAATAGATGTCGCCGCGGATCAGGTCGGCCGTGACGCCGACGACCGCCGTCTTGTTGCCGCTCTGGGAGACGAACGTGAGCGCGTAGATGAACTCGTTCCAGCACAGGGTGAAGCCGAAGAGCGCCGCGCAGACCACGCCGGGAACCGCCATGGGCAGTACGATCTTCCAGAGGGTCTGCATGCGCGTGGCGCCGTCGACCAGCGCGCACTCTTCGACCTCGCGGGGCACCGTTCGGAAGTAGCCCATGAGCAGCCACGTCGAGAACGGAACGAGAAACGTGGGGTAAGTGACCACGAGCGACCAGATCGAGTCCGACAGCCCGAGCCAGCTGACCACCTGCGACAGCGGCAGGAAGAGCAGCGTGGGTGGCACGAGATAGCTGATGAAGACAGCCGTTCCGAACGAGCCCACGCCGCGGTAGCGGAGACGCGCCAGGCTGTAGCCGGCGAGGATGGCGATGATCAGCGACACGCTCGTGGCGAGCACGCTGATGATCAGGCTGTTCCCCATCCAGGTGAGGAACTCCGTGCGGTGGAAGAGGAAGGAGTAATGGTCGGTGATCACGCCACTCTGGATCCAGAACGGGATCGACTTGAGGCTGTAGAGCTCGGCGTTGCGCTTGAAGGAGGTGACGAACATGAAATAGAAGGGGAACAGCGCAAAGAAGATGAAGGGCGCGAGGTTCGCGTACGTCAGCGTCGCCTGCCACCGTCGACGCATGGTCACTCCTTCCGGATGTAGCGTAGCTGCAGGAAGACGACCATCGCCAGCATCGGGAACAGGAAGAGCGAGATGGCCGCGCCCTGGCCCAGGTTGCCGCCCTGGAGCCCGATCTGGTACGCCAACGTGGCGAAGAGATGCGTGCTGTTCACCGGCCCGCCGCGCGTCAGCACGTAGACGATGTTGAAGTCGCTGAAGGTGAAGATCGTCGAGAAGAGCACCACTACGGCCAGCACTGGCTTCAGCAGCGGCATCGTCACGTGCCAGAAGCGCTGGCGCTGCGAGGCGCCGTCCACCTCGGCCGCCTCGTAGAACTCGCGCGGGATGGCCATGAGCCCGGCCAGCACCGTGATCGCGAAGAACGGCAGCCCGCGCCAGGTGTTGACGATCACGACGGCGGCCATCGCCCACGCGGACTGCCCGAGCCAGTTCGGGCCGGGAGGATTCATGAGACCGAGGCGGATGGCCGTCCAGTTCACCACGCTGTAGAGCGAGTCGAACATCCACCACCAGCCGAGCGTCGAGAGGGCGGTCGGTATGACCCACGGCAGGAGCACGGCACCACGCAGCAGACGCTTGCCGCGTACGTCGCGCGCGAGGAGCACGGCCAGCCACACGCCGAGCACGGTCTTGAGCGTCAGCGCGAGCGAGGTGAAGACGAACGAGTTCAGGATGGTCTGCCGGAAGACATCGTTGGCGAGGATCTCGCGGAAGTTCGCGAGGCCGACGAAGGGACCGGGCGAGCCGACCCAGTAGTCCGAGAGGCTGAAGTACACCGCCATCCCGAACGGATAGGCGACCAGACAGACCAGCAGCAGCAGGGCGGGCAGGATGAGGCCGTACCCGAAGACGTGCTCCTGCTCCCACCACTGGCGAAGGCGCACGCGGCGACCGGGCCCGTGGAGCCCGGCCGCCTCGATGCTGCGCGACGTGACAGCCAAGCTACCCGACCTTCAGCTGTCCCTTGATGGCGCGCGCGATCTGATCTTGCGCCCACTCCATGGCGCGCTTGGTCGGCATACCGTTGACGGCCTTGGCCACCATGTCGGCCATGACGTAGTTGTCGTCGATGCGCTGCACGGCGTCGCTCGGCTTGCCCGGCCAGCCGCGTGGGTGGCCATACTCCGCCTCTTTGGGCAGCATCGCGAACTTCGGGTTGCGCGCCCAGATCGGATGGTCGGCGAGATGTCTGAGCGGCGGGTGGTTGAACGCGTTGGACGCGACGATCCACGCGTCGAAGTTCTCCTTTTTGAACAGGTACTGCATGAACTCCTTCGCCAGCTCCTGGTTCTTGCTGAACTTCCAGATGGCCAGGCTCAGGATCGGCGGCGCCGAATGCGCGCCGGCGGGGCCGGCGGGGCTGTTGTGGTGATTGATGTCGTCGGCGATTGGCATCTTCTCCTTCAGCGCCGCGTTGTACGGGCTGATGGGGTTGTGGATCCAGGAGCCCTTGCCGGAGAGGATGAAGCGGTTGTTGGACGCGTCGTCCCAGGAGAGCACCTCGGGCTCCATGGCGTCCTTGAAGAGCTCCTTGTACCACTCGATGACCTGCGCGGTCTTGTCGGAGTTGATGCCGGGTGTCTTGCCGTCGGCTTCGATCACCTTGGCGCCGTGTGACCACGCCACCGACCAGTAGGTCGAGTGCGCGTCCGCGCAGTGGCTGATGGGGATACCCACCGGATTGCCCTGCTTCTTGAGCGTCTTGCCCATGGAGAGCAGCTCCGCCCACGTCTTCGGCGGGTTCTCGAAGCCCGCCTTCTTGAAGTGCGCCATGTTGTACGTGGCGGGGAAGGAGATCCAGAACCACGGCACCGCCTTCCACCCGGACTTGGTCTGTGCCATCTCCGCGGAGAATGGATACCAGCCGCCGTACTGCTTGCCGAGCTTGTCGACGACATCGTCGACGTTGGCGTGCAGATGCTCGTAGAGGAATGCGTCGGCGCCGGCGGCACGATACAGATCGTGCCCGGACTGCGACTGCGCTTCCGCGGCGATCTTTGCCGGCATCTGCAGGTGCGCCATCGTGTCGACGCGTACCGTGCAGTTGGCCTGCTTGCCGAAAGCCTCCGCCTGCTTGCGCAGCTCGTCGTCGGCGGCAGGGACGAAGTGGTTCCAGGACAGCAGCGACAGCTCGCGCTTCTGCGCAAACGCAGGTGCCCGGCCGAGAGCCAGCCAGGACGCCATGCCGGCCGAAGCGCCGGCCGAAGCCTTGAGGAATTGACGCCGGGTCGTTGCTTTCATCACCACACTCCTGTGTTCAGTGTGAGCGACGTCCGGACGGGAAGGGGCGGGCACCTCCTGACTGCGGGAGCTAAGTATCACCGGCCCCCCGGCAAGTCAATGCGCCCGGTGCTATACTCCGTTCGTCGTCGTGGGGGGAGGATTCCTGAGAACCGGGTGCGGCCCGGGACCCCTCGAACCTGATCCCGGTAATGCTGGCGAAGGGAACACGGCGAGTCGAAGAACGTGACGGCCGCACCCTATCGGGGAGCGGCCGCTCTTGTTTATGCGTATCGTGGTGAACGGACGAGACATGGACGTCGCCGAGGGCCTCAGCGTCGACGGGCTCCTCCGCGAGCT
>DASTCJ010000157.1:0-13332 GCA_035605575.1 Candidatus Methylomirabilota bacterium | reverse complement strand
GACCGGCGGCGCCGGCTACATCGGCGCACATCTCGTGCGGCAGCTCCTCGAGCGCGGCGATCGCGTGCGCGTCGTCGACCTCCTGCTCTATGGCGACCAGGGATTGAGCGCGCTGACGGGCCATCCGCGTCTGCGCCTCCTCGTGGGCGACGTCCGCGATCCGCATCTCATGCGGGAGGCCACGGTCGGCGTCGACACCGTCATCGCGCTGGCGGCGCTCGTGGGCGACGCCGCCTGCGAGCTCGACCGCGACGCCGCCGTCGCCATCAATCACGAGGCGACGGAGCTGCTGGTGGAGACGTGCATGGACGCCGGCGTTCGCCGGCTGGTCTTCGCCTCCTCCTCCAGCGTCTACGGTACGGGCGCGGATCCGCTACTGATGGAGAGCTCCACCGTCAACCCGGTCTCGCTCTACGCGCGCACGCTCGTGGCGTCCGAGCGCATTCTCGATGCGCACGCCGACCGGCTTTCCGCTGTCACGCTCAGGCTGGCCACCGTCTTCGGTATGTCACCGCGCATGCGGCTCGATCTGCTCGTCAACACGCTGACCACGCATGCGTACTTCCGGCGGAGGATCCGCGTGTCCGGCCGCGCCCAGGCCCGGCCGCACGTGCATGTTCACGACGCGGCCACGGCGCTGTTGCTGGCTGCCGACGCGCGTGACCCGGTCGTGCGGGGGCAGCGCTTCAACGTCGGCGACGATCGCGCGAGCCACAGCGTGCGGGAGATCGCGGCCATCGTCGGGGCCGCCGTGCCGGGCACGGAGGTCATCGTCGAGCCGCAGCTCTGCGACGCCCGCAGCTACCGCGTGAGCTTCAGCAAGATTCGCAAGACGCTCGGCTTCGTCCAGCGGTTCAGCGTCGCTGACGGGGTGGCGGAGATCGCGGCCGCGTGCCGGCGCGGCGCCATCACCGGTCTCGGCGACCGGCGGCACTCGAACTTCGAGACGCTCAAGCGCGCCGGCGTGCCCGAGCTGCTCTCGCCCGCCGCCTGAGCGGCCGTCTCACACCAGCCGGCGCGCGCCGTCGCCGGCATCGAGCAGCCCGCCGACGTCGGCCATGATCGCCCGCCGCGCCGCCCGCACGTGGCCGGCGCCGTAGTGATCGAGCAGGCCCTGCCCCAGGAGCGGGAGCGCGATCGTGAAGTCGGCGAACACCATCACGTTGCGCCCGGCCGGCGACTCCTTGCCCCACGAGATCCCTTCGCTCGCCACGCTGGCGCCGCCCAGACCGCCGAAGACGGTGTTGTCGGTCGTGATCTGGATCGCCGCGCGATGCGGGCTCGCCTGCGCTCCGCCGCGCAGCGTACAGACGCTGGTCGCCGTGATCTGGATGAAGTCCTTCGGCACACCGCCGCCCACGAACACGGCGGATGTGCCTCGCCCGGGGGCCATGTAGCGATCCATGATCCTCAGCGCGAGCTCGTAATCATGGAAGAAGTCGACGACCGGCTGCCGCCGCCCGGCGGCGCGATAGCCCTCGGCCAGCGGACCGTCCGGTGCGGCCGGCACGAAGAGCGGCACGCCGTGGCGCGCGCACGTCGCCGCCAGCGAGCCGCCGAGGCCCTGGCCCTCGAGCCAGTGACCGAGCTCGCGCATGAAGACGACGCCGGCGATGCTCGGCTCCGTCCATCGGGCGGCGAGGTCGTCGAAGAAACCGCTCGTGAAGTCCTCCATGGCGTCGTACGCGTCCCTGGCCACCACGTGGTCGTAGAAGCGGTAGTAGCCCTCGCGCCAGAGCCGCTCGTCGTCGGCGCGCTCGGGCTCGACCCGGTAGAAGGCGGCGCCGCGCTGCTCGAGCACATCCTCGGTCACGTTGGCCGAGGTCGACACGACGACGTCGACGTAGCCGCGCTCCACCAGCCACGCGACCAGCGGCCCGAGCCCCGCGCTGGCCAGCGAGCCGGCGAGACCGAGGCAGATCAAGGACTCGCCGTCGATCATCCACTTCCACGTCTCGAACGCTTCGCCGAGCTTGCGGCCCTGGAACGCCGATCGGCTCATGCGCGTGAGGAGCGCGGCGACCGTCGCGCCCGCTTCCACGGACAGCACGTCGCGCCGTGGTCCCGGTGTCGCCGCCCGCCCGTTGGTGGATCCGCTCGTCATGCCGTCCTCCTCCACCCGTGATCCCGCCTGGCAGGCGGCCGCTCCACCTTAGACTGAGTCGAGACGGTCCGCATGGATCCCGTCGTCCGGGTGTTCGACGAGATGGCTGGCGACTACGCTCGACTCGAGCCGTGGTACGAGCACCTCTACGCGCGCGTGCACGCGATCATCCGCGACACGCTCGGGCAACCGGCAGCCGGGGCCACGGCGCTCGATGCGGGCTGCGGCACCGGCTTTCAGTCGGCCGTCCTGCAGCAGCTCGGCTATCGCACGCACGGCGTCGACATCTCGGCGCGACTGCTGGCGGTCGCGCAACGGGACGTGCCGGACGCGAGCTTCGTCCACGGGCGGCTCGAGGCCCTTCCCTACGCCACCGGCTCCTTCGACGCGGTGACGTGCTGCGGCAGCACACTCAGCTTCGTGACCGATCCGGCGGCGGCATTGATCGAGCTCGGCCGCGTGCTGCGCCGCGGCGGTCGACTGCTGCTCGAGGTGGAGCACAAGTGGAGCGCCGATCTCGGCTGGATGGCGGTCAGCGCGGTGGGCGGGGATGTTCTCGGCTACGGCATCTCGCTGCCGGCGCTCTGGCGCGCGCTGGCGAGGCCGCTCCATGCCAGCTGCGTGCTGCCCTATCCCGGCTACGGAGCGCTGCGCTTGTTCACTGCGCCGGGCTTGAGCGGCCTGCTCGCGGCCGGCGACCTCGTGCCTCGGCGAACGTGGGGCATCCACAGCGCGACCGGATGCCTGCCATCGACGCTGCTCCACCGTCCGCGGCTCCCGAGGCCCATGCGCCGGCTTTACACGGGACTCTGTATCGTCGACCGGTGGGTGAGCCGCATGCCCGGCGCGCGAGGGCTTGCCAGCACCCTCGTCATCCTCGCGCAGAAGCGGTGACCGTCATCGAATGGACGCCAACGTGTCAGGGACGATCGAAATCGTGCCGAACTGCCGGCACCGGAGCGTAGAGTGAGCGGGGAAAATGGGCGCGTCACGCTTGGCATCGGCGGTGCACGACACGAACGCGATGCCCCGCTCACCTCGACGCTCGCCGGCGCTGCGCTATCACTTCTCCGGCGTCGCCGGCGCCGGCATGAGCCCGCTCGCGGCGCTCATGCGGCTGCGCGGTCATCACGTCCAGGGCTCCGACCGCTCGCTCGATCAGGGCAAGAACGCCGCCGTGGCGGCCTCCCTGCGCGCGCTGGGGATCGAGCTCCATCCGCACGACGGCAGCGCGGTCACTGCGGCCATCGACCGCTTCGTGCATTCAACCGCTGTCGAAGCGTCGACGCCGGAAATGCGCGCCGCACTGGCGCTCGATCTCGTTCGGCTCACGCGACCGGCGCTCCTGGCCGAGCTCGTCGGCGGCGGGCGACCGGGCGTGGCCATCGCCGGCACCAGCGGCAAGAGCACGATCACCGGGATGCTCGCGTGGCTGCTGCGCGAAGCGCGCCTGCCGGCCACCGTCATCGGCGGCGCCGCGCTCGTCGGCGCGGGCGGCGGCGGTTGCCTCGTCGCCGGCCCGGCGAGAGGGCCCGTGGTCGCCGAGGCCTGTGAGTCGGACGGCACGCTCGTCGGCTACCGCCCGACACTCGGCGTGGTGCACAACGTGAGCCGCGATCACGCCGAGCTGCCGGCCCTCCGCGCCCAGTTCGCCGCCTTCGCCGCCGGCTGTCAGACGCTGTTCGTCAACGCTGCCTCCGCCGAAGCCGTCGCGCTCGGACCGCGGGGCAAAACGCTGACGTACGGGACCGCGCCCGACGCCGACGCGCCGCTCATCGTCGAGCGGGCGGGACCGGACCGCGCGCTGGGAACGCTCCGCGTGGAGGGACGGGCGCTCACGCTCGACGTGCCGCAGCCGGGCGTGCACAATCTCGAGAATGCCTCGGCCGCCGCGCTCGTGGCGCTGCGCCTCGGGCTCGCCATGCCGACGATCGAGCGGCTCATGGCGCGCTTCCCCGGCGTGGGCCGCCGCTTCGAGCTGATCGGCGTGACGTCGAATGGCATCCGGGTGGTCGACGACTACGCGCACAACGCCGACAAGCTGCGGGCGGCGCTCACGACCGCGCAGAGCGGCGCCGCGCGCGTGGTGGCGGTATTCCAGCCGCACGGCTTCGGCCCCGCACGGTTCTTGCGTCCCGAGCTGCGTGACCTCCTGCCGCGCCTGCTCCGCGCCGGCGACCGCTTCTGCTACGCGGAGGTCTTCTATGCGGGCGGCACGGTGGCACGCGACATCTCGAGCGAGATGCTGGCCGAGGACCTTCGCGCCGCGCGCGACTGCGCGTACGCCCGCGACCACGACGCCGCGCGGCGCTGGGTGGCGAAGGAGGCACGCCCAGGCGACACGGTGCTGATCATGGGCGCTCGCGATCCCGATCTGCCCGCGCTGTCCCGCTCGATCTTCGCCACGCTCAGCCACAGCCCGGCGCAGCTGGTGTAGCCGGCGCTCATCGCCGGCGGCCGCCGGCCATCATCCGCAGGAACGCCGGCGACAGCCGAGGATCCAGCGTGTCGCGGATGCCGTCGCCGAGCAGGTTGAACGCGAGCACGGTCACCGTGATGGCGAGGCCGGGGAAGAACGCGAGCCACCACGGCGGCACCAGCGCGGTGATCGAGTCGGCCAGCATGTTGCCCCATGTCGGCGTCGGCGGCGGCACGCCCACGCCGAGGAATCCGAGCGCGGCCTCGATGACGATGGCCACGCCGAGGTGCGTCGTCGCGAGGACGAGATACGGGGCGAGGCACTGCGGCAGCACGTGCAACGCCATGACGCGGAGGGCGGAGGCTCCGCTCGCGCGTCCGGCCTCCACGTACGGCATCTCGCGCACGGACAGGGCCACCGAGCGGATCACCCGGCCGCCGAACGGAATGCGGGTGATGGCGATTGCGAAGATCACCGCGGGCAGACCGGTGCCGATGGCCATCGAGATGGCCATGGCGAGGATGAGATCCGGAAACGACTGGAGGATCTCCATCACCCGCTGGCTGACGAGATCGAACCGCCCGCGCAGATAGCCACACGCCACGCCCCAGAGCGAGCCCACCGTGGTGCCGAGGATCACCGCCGAGAAGGCCACGAAGAGCGACGTGCGCGCGCCGTAGATCACACGGCTGAGGGTGTCGCGTCCGACCTGATCGGTGCCGAGAAGGTTCTGCGCGTCGGGCGGCTTGTTCATCCGGCGGAAATCCGCCTTGAGCGGATCGCGGGGCGCCAGCAGCGGCGCGGCGAGCGCCACGCAGATGATCGTCACGCCGACCAGGCCGCCGATCGCGGCGAGCGTGTTGCGCCGCGAGAACCGCAGCAGCTCGGCCAGCACGGCGCGGACGCCGGACCGCGCGGCCAGCGTCGGCGTGTCGGGAGCCTGCAGACGATGGTCCGCGACGCCGACGGCCATCAGCTGTACCGGATGCGCGGATCGAGCCAGGCGTAGCTCAGGTCCACGAGGACGTTGACGAGGACGAAGATCACCGCGTAGAGCAGCACCAGATTCTGCACCACGATGATGTCGCGCTCGATCACGGCCGTCACCATCGCGCGCCCGAGCCCCGGCACGCCGAAAGCCTGCTCGACGGCCACCGAGCCGCCGAGCACGAACCCGAGGAGCACGCCGGAGATGGTGATGACAGGCAGCAGCGCGTTCGGGAGCGCGTGGCGCATGACCACGAGCCCCTCGCGCAGTCCCTTGGCGCGCGCGGTTCGCACGAAGTCCTCGCCGATGACTTCGAGCAGGCACGAGCGTGACATGCGGGCGATGTACGCGCCCTGAGCCAGACCCAGCACGATGGCAGGGCCGATCACGATCTGGAGGTTCTGCCACGGATCCTCCCAGACGTGCACGATGAGGATCGGAGCCTTGTAACCGAGCCAGAACAGCAGCGCGAGCACGATGAGCATCCCCAGCCAGAAGCCAGGGATCGCGATGAACAGGACCGACATCGCGCGGGCCACGCCGTCGGGCAGGCTGTTCGGCTTGAAGGCGCTGAGGATCCCGACGGGCAGCCCGACCAGCCACGACACCATGAGCGCGAGGATGGCGATCTCCGCGCTGATCGGACCGCGATGCGCGATGAGCGCGGCCACCGTGTCGCCGCGGAAGAACGACTTGCCGAGCCGGCCGGCGCCGATGTCACCGAGCCAGCGCACGTATTGCACGGGCAGCGGATCGCTGAGACCGAGGTCCGCCATGATCCGCACGCGGTCGGCCGGCGTCATCCGCGCGTGGCCTTCGACGCCGAGAATCGCCACCAGCGGATCCCCGGGCAGGATGCGCAGAATCACGAAGATGCTGAGCGACACGCCGAGCAGCGTGACGACGGCGTACACTGCCCGGCGCGTCAGATACTTCTTCATGACCGCATGGGGGGCCTGGAAGGGCCCCCCAAAAACGTTCGTCGCGCCCCGGCGGAGCCGTGGCGCTCCTCTACGTTCACCCGAGCCAGACGTTGTCCCAGCGGACGACGTCGTAGATGCCGAAGTACGACGACGGGTTCTGGCCTTTGACCTTGTTGGAGTACGCGTCGTAGATCTGCTCGTAGGCGACGGGAATCAGCGGCGGATCGTTCTCCAGCAGATCCTCGGCCTTGCGCACGAGCTGCCGCCGCTTGCCGTCGTCGAGCTCGCGCTCGACCTGACTGGCGATGTCGTGGAAGGCCGCGTTCGTCCAGCGCGAGTAGTTCTGCGGGCCGTCCTTGCCGTACCACGCGCTGAAGATGTCCGAGGGGTCCATCAGCGTCGACACAATGGCGCTGATGGCGAGGTCGAAGTTGCCGGCCTGCGCCTCGTCGAACCAGACGGACGTCTGCACCACGCGCAAATTGCTCTCGATGTTCAGGTGCTCCTTCAGCATCGCCTGGATGGCGACGGCCCAGAGCTTGAACGTCGGGATGTCGCGCACGACGAAGTCGAGGTTCCTGAGCCCGTTGCCGTAGCCGGCTTCCTTCATGAGCCGCCGCGCTTCCTGCACGGCGGGCTTGATGTCCTTCTGGTAGCCGAGCTTCTTCTCGAGCTCCGCGCGCGGCGTCGACATCTCGTGGAACGGATAGACGAAGCCGCCCACCTGCATCGGCGCCGTATCCTTGACCACTTCGATCAGCGTGGGGCGATCCATGGCAAGGTGGATCGCGCGGCGCACGCGCGGATCGGCCAGCGCCTTGTTCTTCTGCATGTTGGTCCAGAACGCCTGGATCACGCTCTGGTTGAACGACGCCGCCGTCACGCCCGGCATCTCCTTCGCCTTACGCCACGTGACCGGGTCGAGCAGGCGCGCGTAGTCGACGCGCCCGGAGAGGAAGGACGCGCCGAGCTCGGGCGTGAACGGCAGGAAGTGGTAGATCTCGAGGCGATCGAGAAGCGGCAACCCCTTGTTCCAGTAGTCGGGGTTGCGGTCCATGATCCAGATCTCCTTGTCCTTGCGCGAGACGTGCCGAAACGGTCCCGTGCCCGGATAGTTCATGACCTGGCGCAGGTTGCCGCCGTTGTCCTCGAGCGTCTTCTTGCGCACGATGATGTTCCAGCCGCTCGCGAAGGCGCCGAGCATGTACGCCTTGGGCCGCGATTCCGTCATGCGAAATTCGATCGTGTGCGGATTGACGACGACGATGTCGCCCACCGTCGCGAACAGCGGCGTCCGCGGAATGACCACGCCCTTCGGCGGACGCGCGATGCGGTCGTAGGTCGCCTTCACGTCCTCGGCCGTGAAGTCGGCGCCGTCGTGGAACTTCACGCCCTTGCGCAGGTGGAAGGTGTACTTCTTGTTGTCCGGCGAGATCTCCCATTTCCAGGCGAGGTCCGGGATGATCGTCTGCCCGTCCTTCGGGCTACGCCGCAGCAGCGTGTCGTACATCGGGCTCTGGGGACCGATGTTGGCGACGGTGCCGGATTGGTGGACGTCGAAGTGCGCCGGCGCGTTGTGCACGGCGTAGCGCAGCGTGCCGCCGCGCTTGGCGGCCGGATCGGGTCGCACGGTCGCGTCCTGGGCGAAGGCGGCGGACGGTGCCGGCAGCCGTGAGCTGACGACGGCCGCGGCGCCGGCCACGCCGGCGCGCTTCAGGAACGATCGACGGTCGAGTCTGGTCGGCTGGCTCATCAGCTCCTCCTCACGTCGTCACGGATTCCGAGGCAATACGAGCGGAACCGAAGTTCGGGGACCATAGCAGAAGTCCCCGGCGCGCGCCACGGGAACCGCTCGGGTTGCGTCTAGCCGGGCGGGCGGTTAGTTCGCGTCGATGGCGGGGAGGGTGCGCGGCCTCATCCCGCGGGCTCGCCGGCATTGACGGCGAGCACCTGCCCGGAAATGCTGCGCGCCATGTCGCTACAAAAGAACACGGTGGCATCGACGATGTCGTCGGCGGTCACCATGCGCTTGAGCGGCGCGCGCTCGATCATCGCCTTGCGCATCGCCTCCACCGACATCCCGCGGGCCTCGGCCTGGCCGGCGATCACGCGATCGATCCGGTCGCCCTCGACGGCGCCGGGGGCGACGCAGTTCACGCGGATGTTGTGCGGGGCAAGCTCGAGCGCCATGCCGTACGTCATGCCGACCTGTCCGGCCTTGGCCGCGCAGTAGCCGATGCGGAACGGCAGTCCGCGACGGCCGGCGCCGGAGGAGATGTTGACGATGGCGCCCCCGCCGGCCTTGATCATCTCCGGCACGACGAACCGCGTGCATAGATACGAGCTGGTGAGGCAGGAGTCGATCGTGTAGCGCCAATCCTCGAGGAGATAGTCCTGGACCCGCTTGGTGGGGCCGCCGTCGCCCGCATTGTTGACGAGCGTATCGATCCGGCCGAACGCCTGCACGCCCGCCTGCACCAGCCGTCGCACCTCCTCCTCGACGGCGGCGTCGCACGGCACGGCGATGGCCCGGCCACCGGCCTTCTCGATCTCGGCGGCCGTCTGCTTCACCAGGTCGACGGAGCGCGCCGCGCAGACGACGCGCGCGCCCTCCCGGCCGAATCGGAGGCCGAGCGCGCGGCCGATGCCCTTCGACGCGCCGGTGATGACCGCTACCCTGCCCTCGAGCAAGCCCATCGGCGTCTCCTCGCGGATGAAGGTCCGCGGAGGAGCTTATCGCCGATAGGCCGGCCGCGCACGTCGGCCGTCAGAGCTTACGAGGGCGGCGGCGTCGGCTGTGAGACGGCGGCGGCCGGGAAGTCGTTGCGACTGGCGGTGCTATTGCCCGGGGAGAGATCGAACTGGAGATCCTCGCCGCTCTTCACCTCGACCCGAAGATTCCACTTCGCGTTGCCGGCAACGGCGTCGGTGAGCCGATACGACCCGGCCTTGATACGGTTGAACGTGTAACGCCCTTCCTTGTCGGTCCGCATGTAGTACGAGACGTCCTTCGTCGGGCTGTCGGGCAGGCCCTTCAGATGGAGCTGCGCGCGGGCCAGGATCCCGAGCGGATGCCCGGGGCCCTCCCAGGTGACCAGGCCGTGCAGCCCGGCATCGCCGACCTTCGAGCCCGGCGGTTCGACCGCGGTCGTCTTCGTCTCGTCTTCCTGTGTCTCGATGCTCGCGAGCCACTCGCGGGCGAGCCGCGCTTCCTCCGAGCCGCTCGGCCCGTGAACGAGGACCCAGTTGAACTCCGTCCTGGCTTCGTCGATGAGACCGAGCCACGACGCACAGGTCGCCAGCCCGTGGTGCAGACTCAGGCTGCCGGGATCGACGGCGATGGCAGCGCGGAAATGGAGAGCCGCCACCGCCCAGTTCCGCGCGGCGAAGGCCTTGCGTGCTTCCGCCGCGTGATCGACCGCGACGGCCGACGCCACGGGCGCCGGCGGTGCCGTGTTCTGACAACCGGTCAGGGCAACAGCACCTGTGACGAGCGCAATGACGAGGGATCTCACGTGCCCGCGACCTCCCTGAAGGTCCCCGGCTTCGAGAACCAGCGCTGCGAGATCGTTCCGCCACCGTCGCGCACCTTCTGGCAGTTGTACGTGGTCGGTGCGTTACCGATGCTCTGCGCGTCGACGTTGGTGGAGTTCGTGTCGAGCCGGTTCGTGGAGATGACAGCTCCGGTAACTCCACCGGTGCCGGTGCCGTCCATCGTCACATCATTCTGCGCGTAGATGAGGCCGTTCATGGTGACGTTACCGCTGATGTACACGCTGCCGGCGACAACGAGCCACCCGCTCCAGCTCTGCGACCAGTTGCCGTGGACATCGACCATGATGATGTCGCTGGAGGGCGAGCTGGCCGTGAACGGATTGCCGGACGGCGTGTCGATGAAGATCAGCCCGTTCGGCGGCGGCGATGTAAACGTCTGCGAGCCCTGCAAGTACGTTCCCGTCGCCTTGGCCATCTCCTTCAGCATAGCCATGTCCGCGTCGCTGAAGATGAAGGAGCTGAAGGCCGAGGCCGGCTGGTTCGCAAGCTGCGTCACGCCGCCGGGCGGAGCCGTCAGGTTCGGACTCCCGTTCGTGTTGATCGATCCCTGAGACATCGTGGCCGCGGTCGGCATCACCCCGGCACAGTACTGGGCGCCGCTCGCCGTCGAGGCGCGAACCGTCGCGGCACCGCCAATCTGAATCTCCGTGCTCATGCCGGTCGGCGCCTCACCGCCAGCACAGATCGCGCACGGCGGGTCGAGCCACTTCATGCGCGTGGCCGTCAGCTGGATCTTCTTGATGGCGACCGGGTTCACGTTGTTCGGCACGTAGCCGACGGCGGTGATGAGCCGCTCGTTCGCCGCCGCGCCGTTCGCGATGGTGACGACAAAGCCGCCGTTGGCGCTCACCGAGACGTACTGGCTGCCGTTGTACGGAGCAGGGACGGGGCTCGGCAGCGGATCGGACACGGCGCCGGTCGTCGACGGCGACGTGGTCCCCATCGAGAGTGCCCACAGCGCGCGCTCGACGCCGGACTCGGCCATCGCTCGAGCCTGGGCGCTCGCCATGTGGTTGCTCGCGATGATGGGCTCGCTGGCCGCCAGCGCCATGAAGGCGAGCGTCAGAGTGGAGATGAGCGTCAGCACGATCATCGTCATCGGCAGCGCCATGCCGCGTTCGCCGCCGAGGCAGCCGGACGACCGGGAATGGATTGTCATATGAGGTTCCTCAGTCGAACTCGATCTTCGACGATGGCACGCTGATTGGCCGGCGACAGGCTCGCCGTCGCATCCTGTGGCTGGGTTGTCAGCCGCATGTTCACGGTCCGCACGTTCGCCGGCGTCGTCGTCGCCACGTTGTTCGTGTCGAAGTACGTCAGCACGAATGCATTCACGCCCCCGATGACGATCTCGGGCTGGGCGGCGGCCGGCACGGGCACCGTCTGGTTGCGCTGGAGATTGGTGCCGTTGAGGGAGTACTGCACCGTCACCGTCGCCCCGGTCTCGTCGACGAACCGGAACGTCACGCTCGATGAGGACAAGGCCGTCACCACGCTGCCCGTGCGGAGCTCCCGGCTGATTCGATCGAGCGCGCCGCGGGCCGTCTGCTGCACCTCGGCGCGACCGGCGCCGAAGAGATAGGCGTTCTGCCCTTGCTGCAGCAGCACGAACGCGCCCGCCATGAGCACGCTCGTCATGGCCGCAGCCACGAGCAGCTCGGCGATGGAGAAACCTTTCTGTCCCATCATCGCTGGCTCACCATCATCGTCACCGTGACCGGCTTGTTCGTCGACGACAGGGCGACGGCGCTGCCGGCGCGATACGTCACCGTCACCACGACGCTGCGGAGCAGCGGATCGACGACGCCCGAGCATCCCGCGCCGACGCCGCAGTTCGTGATCCGGACGGTGCGCGAGTACCCCGGAAAGCCCGTGATCGTGTTCGTCGCCTGATCCGCGAACCACGGAAGCGCCCCGCCGGCGTTGACGGTCGTCGCTCCGAGCGTGCAGGAATTGCCGGCGGGGACCGTCGGCGCGGCGGACGCCGTCGCGGAGACGCCCAGGCAATCCTTGGCCGGGGTGCTCGTCCACGGCATGTTGCGAACCTCTTCCAGCTTCTGCTCGGCCAGGAAAGTCGCCGTCGACAGCCGATAGCCGTCGGTCAGGGCGAAGCTCGCCACCGGAACGACGGAAAACAGTCCGACGAGGCCCACGGTGATGAGGAATGCGGCCAGGAGTACTTCCACCAGGGTGAAGCCTTGCTCGTTGGTCATGGTCCAATCGTGATGCGGCCCGAGAGGGCCACGGTTACGCGCATCGTGCGGTTGGTGCTCGGATTGAGAACCGTGTAGATGCCGGCCGTCGTCGCGGTGCCAAGGTGGGTGAACACGACATTCGCCGTGGCGGCGCTGACGCGCACGTCGTCCGTCAAGGCGAACGAACCGGTCGCATCGCTCCCCGAGCCCGTCCACACAGTGCCGCCGCAACCACCGGTGCGGAAGCTGATCTTGTTGCCTGCCTGGAGGACGCAGGCGGTCGTGTTCCGCGTGATGGCGACCTGGCGCGCCTGGTTGAGGAGGGTCGCGAGCTCCTGCGCGCCAGCCTTGAGCCGGGCCGCCTGGTGGTAGCTGAGGAACATCGGCGTCGCGAGGACGCTCACGACGCCGATGACCGCGACGATGACGGATAGCTCGGTGAGAGTAAAGCCTGCCTCGCTCCGACACAGACGCGACCATCGCTTCATGGGCCCCGCCGTACGCAAAACAGGGGCCAGACCGTGCGCACGCCAAGCAGTTGTGTTTTCAGCGGCTCGCGCGGCGCGGCCGCGAGATGTAGACGCCTTGACCAGTCGGACTGGCACCGCTGACTCGATTCTGACCGCTCGCCGCGACCGCCCCACGGCGCCACTGCCATGCTTCGTCAGTCAAACGTGCCGAAGTGACGGCTGCCGTCAACGAGAGCGCGGCCAAACGGAGGATTCTGCGCGCGACGCCTGGTGCGGCACCCCCCTTGCACCGGAGCCGTTGCCGAAGTGACCGACGCGCGGTCGTACCCGCGCACGCTGCCGAGGGAGGACGACGATGATCAGGCGGAGCAGAATGGGACGGACGGTGATCGCGACGCTGCTGTGCGCGTGCGTCGCGACGACGGTCGCGAGCCCGATCGCGCTCGCGCAGAATCGCGGCAACTCCGGTCTGCCGTCGGGACCGGGCAATCCGACGACGCAGCTCGCTGATCAGATGGCGGCGCTCCAGCAGCAGATCAACGCGCTGAGCGCGCAGGTGGGGAGCTTGAGCGCCCAGCCGTCGAGCACGGCCACCGCGGGCCTGCTCGGCGTGTATGACGCCAACGGCCAACGCATCGGTGACGTGCTCGGCGTCGACGGCAACGTCCCCTGGATCGG